>CAZCUC010000008.1:0-39315 GCA_964502225.1 uncultured Pseudomonadales bacterium
GTTAAAAACGGTACTACCATCTCTTTGAATTGTATTTAGATGTGTAGTTATTCAAATGTTAAAGTACGTTTAGAGTCTCACATTTGGGCCACAGAAAAACTCGCCGAGGGAGGATATTTCCTTTACCCTAGACAAGCAAGAGTGTATTCACAGATGTAAGAAGGATATTGTAACAGAAAATCTAGTTCAGGCAATAGGTTCTACCGAGGATGGTAGTACAGACGGTTTGCTCGTTGGAATTGCGGTTATCAGGTGGGACAGGTCTTGGGGTCGGGAGGGGGTAGCGAGATGGCTTGGGAGTTGATGTAGGTTTACCGATTTGGGGGACTACTTGGAGCGTGTTTACCCGCTCGAGTATATCGCCGTTGCCGGTCGTGACCGCAAGGTTGCTATCGGTAGTTGAACCTGGGGTGAAGACAAAGTTGACATTGGTGAGCCCGGTTTTGAGCACCCTAAAAGTGATGGTGGCGAGCGAGTCGAGGCCAGTAAAGGAATCTGAGAGTGAACTGGAAATAGCTGAGATGACGATTTTGCCGGTTGCGTTGTCGATCGAGGTAGTCGCGTAGTTGGCGAATATGGTCCCGGGCTGGATTGAGACTCCCTGGAGATAAGCTGGATCAAAGGTGATCTTGGCACCTGCCCCGTTTATGGGCTGATCGGATGTGTCGACGATGATCGAAACAGTAAAAGTGGATCCGGCGATGCCAGTGGCTTGAGAGGGAGAGAACAAGAGACTCGGGACACTATCGGTCTCGACCTGACAACTAGAGCAAGCTCTATTTACCAAACCAGTCAAATCTGCGATTGAGTAGCATTTATTACTGACAAGTCCAAGGTCTCCACTCGTAGTGACGGGAGCTTTGCATTCAAAAGCCACCTGGTGAAAGCTCTGATCACCACATTGATCAAGGAGAGTGATTGCCTTGATATTGTTATGACACACCGTGGACTGGGGAGTATTTGGCTCGATAACTTTGGCGACCTGAGTGGGCATCATGAAAAAAGCGAAAATGAGAAAGCTGAAAGTAAAGGTGATGGCAAGTAAGTAGAGGAATTTGGTCCGGGAAGCTGTGGGTTTCCTTCTTTGCATACAGCTAATATAGCATTTTTGTGAGCTTGTCTACAAATTAAAAGGAGGTTGTTGTAACAGAAAATGAATGGGGCGCAATGGGTTATGCTTGGGCAAAATTGGACTCGAGTCCGGCGATGCGAATCTCGTGATCATCAACTTTGGCTTGCGTGACAGTTAGCTCTTCGTCAGCATCCTTGGATATTTTGCAGGCCATATCAACTTTATTTTCAATCCGATCTAGGCGACCTAGGTAATTTTCTCCGAGTTCATCAACCAGGACTTGCTTCATAGCTAACTTGATTTGCTGAATTTGAGTGTGGTTAAAAGAATCGTTCATAATGACAATATATCACTTTTTCCTTCGGCAAGCTCAGGACCTTCGGTGCCAGGTGTAGGCGGATTTGATGATGCTTTCGAGGTCGGAGTGGGTGGGCGACCAGGAGAGCTCGGACTGGAGGCGAGAGGAGTCAGCGACGAGCTCGTTGGCGTCGCCGGGGCGACGGGGGACATATTTGACCTTAATTTTTAGAGATCCTTCGGCATGCTCAGGATCTATCTGAGCATAGTCAGATGCGACTTTTTCGACCATTTCTATAATTTGTTTGTTGGAGTAGCCGGTGCCGGTCCCTGCGTTGTAAGCAGTGGTAACAGCCTCAGTAGTCATGAGCTTTTCGCCAGCGAGACGAAAGGCCTCAGCCAGATCGAGCACATGGATATAGTCACGGACACAAGTACCATCAGGGGTCGGGTAGTCGTTGCCAAAGAGGACAAATTCTTTACCGGCCAACTGAGCACCGATGATGTTGGGGATAATATGAGACTCGTCGTGGTGATCCTCGCCTAATTCGTCCATGGCACCGGCGGCATTGAAGAAGCGGATCGAGATGGATTTAAAGCCATAGGCCTGGTCGTACCATTTAAGTAATCGCTCGGAGCTAAGCTTGCTCTCGCCATAGGGATTCTCCGGTTCTTTTTTGTGCGATTCGGGGATTGGGACTTGCTCTGGGTTACCATACACGCCGGCAGTACTAGCAAAGACTAGTTTGTGACAACCTGACTTGATCATGGCCTCCACTAGACTCAGGGTGCCGATAAAATTGTTGTCGTAGTACTTGCGAGGATTAGTCACACTCTCCCCCATTTGGATATAGGCGGCAAAATGCATAACTACGTCCGGGTGGAAACTGGAGAGAGTTTTTTCTAGGGTGCGTGGATCGAGAATGCCGCCTTTGACGTAGGGGGTAGTGCCGAGCTTGGCGGGATTGTGCGAGGCAAAGTGGTCGTAGACTAAAACTTCGTAGCCCTGAGACTCTAAGTGTTTGGCAGTGATAGCGCCAATATAGCCGGCACCGCCTGTGATTAAAATCTTCATAGAATTAAGATTCAAGATTTATGATTTATGTATTTATTTATTATAGCAAGAAAAGTGAGGGCGCCGAGGGTGTCGAGGAGCCAGTCAAAAGGATCAGCTGAGCGACCGGGGATATTGCGCTGGACAAGCTCGATTATTATGCCGTAGAGCGATGATCCTGCTACGGCTAAGATGCTAGAAGATAGATTCCAGATTCTAGGAGGGAGCGCAAAAAGTATGAGCGCACAGAGGATGCCAAAGAAAATAAAGTGACCACCGTTTGAGAGGATAAAGCTCAAGACAGTGTCGTCCGTCACGGAGAAATCTGGGGTGGTGGTGAGGCGCCAAATGAGTAGAGCCCACGCAAATGTCGCGAGGTAGAGAGGGATTTTTTTCATTCTTTTCGATTATACAGCGAACGGTACTTGCGGTAACCATAGAAACTAGCGATCGAGATGATGAGCATGCCAGTGCCAAGGAGTAACGCAGTTTTGGCCCGAGACTTGTTCAATACAGGTCGCCCGATCGAGGTAGGACCTGCCTCTGCAGACAGGCTCGGCGCGAGAGAAGGAGACGGAGGTATACCAAACCCTGAAAGATCGATCTCTACAGCTTGCCCTGCCACGGTACCGGTCGAGATAGATGAGAGAGGATGGATGCTGGGCGACCCCACTACGCCCTGCAGGACTACGCTAGGGGCAGGTGTTTTAGTGGAAGATGGAACCGGAGTCGCTGTAGGAGAAGGTGAGGGAGTGGGTGTTGGCTGGGGCGAGGGAGAACTAGGGAGATTGGTCACCAGGTTGAGAGTCAAGGTATTTGAGTCCCCTGCACTACTAGAGGAAGCACCGGTATAGCGGCGGAGCTTGAGATCGTAGAGCCCAGGACCGAGATAGTTTGGATCATCGGCTTTAAATCGTAAACGAATGGCGCCTGACCAGGATGCATTTTGAATATCGGTGACAAAATAGTTACTCACGATATATTCTTTTTCTGGCGAACTCTGATAATCGATCCAGTCCCCATGATTGTTCTTGGTTTCGCCAAAGTATTTGCTACTAGACTGAGAGCGTAAAGTAGCCTGGAGATAATAGTTGGTAGTAGCAGATAAAGAAGCAGACAACACAATTTCTTGATCGGTGACGAGGGGATCTGCGATAATAAACTCGATGGCGTAAACAGGAGCTACAGCTACCAACAAAAATACGAGCCAAAGAAAATACTTGCACATTTTAATACTAGTTTAGAAAAATCAAAGCGGATTGTCTAGCTCATTCGGGATTGTAGCCGGCAGGCAGGCAGATTTTGCGGCCAAAGAAAGTGATACAACGTCTACCTGAGTCATCGACACTGACGCCGCAGTTCTCGTATGGCTGTTTGCAGAGTGCGTTCATTTCACAACCATCGTTGTAGACACTGCAGGAGCCATTGTTGTTCACGCATTTACCTGCAACCTGGGCACATACGGGCGGTGCTGGGGGAAGGAGAGGCTTGGGTGCACTGCAGGAGATCAGGGGCATTTTGCAGAGTGCTTTCATTTGGCAACCGTCGGTATAAGTTTTGCAGACACCATTAATATCCTCACACGACCCGGCAACCTGAGCACAGTTTCTGGGAGAGGGAGAGACACGTGGCAAAATTGGGGTACCGCAGGGGCGGTATGGGCTAGCACACAACTCATTCTTTTGGCATACATTGTTGTACTGCACACACTGATTAGAGCTATTTAAACAGCTCCCTGCCTCGGGCGTACAATTGGAGGGACTAGGAGATGGCTCGGGACAGGTCTTGCCACAAAATTCTTTGGCGTAATTATAAGCTTCGATTGGATCGATACATTTCTCGACTCCATCAATCCCAGATCCTGTGCCGTTGGCACATGTAAAGCTGACAATCTTGACTTTGGTTTTATCACAGATACCTTGCATGCTAAAGGTAGTCACACTGGTCAAACAGGCTTTGGCACTTTCGCTCCCGATCTCGGCAATTTTTGGGGTGACCAACAAGCTCTGGTACAGTAGCAGGCCACCAAGGACGAGAGCGGTAAGCAGAGTAAAAATACCTAATTTGGGTGCGATATAAAATTGCTTCACTCTAGTTTCCTCCCGCCAGCACAAAGCGATTGGATCGCTTTCATTGCTTGGATAATGTTGGTGCATGCGCCGTTTGAGTATGATTTGGAGCCTGCGCCAGTACAATCATAGACAATATTTTTGAAACTATTTAAGCCACAAGGTTCTTTGGCGACAAAGTAAAGGACCCCAGTTGTGGGAGGCGGTGTTGGCACGGGAGTCGGAGTGTTGCAGGATGGAGGCAGTTTGCAGGCGGCACCTGGTGGACAAACACAACTACTGCCCACACTAGGCTCTGGTTTGACAGTGTCGCCACAGCTTTTTACTGGCTGATCGCATTTGGTAGCTCGCTCACAGCCATCGGCGTAGGTGACACAAGCGCCAGATTTTGAAGTACATTTACCAGCAACCAAAGCACAAAATTCGGTTGACGGTTTGGGAGGCGGACAGTACAAAACTGGCTCGCAGGGCTCTTTGACACATTGAACTTGCCTAAAGTAACACCCATTGGGATTATCGATTGCAATCTTGTTGATATCGGCTGGCTTGGCGTATGTCGAGTAGAGAAAGTATAAGCCCACACAGAGCATCGTGATAATCCCACCGATCCAGGTGATCCGAGTTGATTGGTTTTTTTTGTTTCGCTTCATTATCTTCCTGAATTGGGACAAACTTCGTATGGTAATTTACACAGATCTGTACGCTCACAGCCGTTGGTATAGGTAGCACAGCTATTGCCATCCTTGTTGATTTTGGCCACACATTTGCCGGCAACCTGAGGACAAAAACGCGGAGAAGGGGTGGGGGTGGGAGTGTTGCTTGGGCGAGGATAGGCGCTTTGGCTAGGTTTGGGGGTTGCGGTTGGTTTGGGGGTATCGCTTGGCTTTACGAGACACTTATTACGACACAAGTTGGTCCCTATCCGGTACCATTCGTCTACTGACATACAAGAAAAGTTTTTGCCAAAATACTCTGGCTCTGAACCATCGCCACAGATGAAAAAGCCGGTACTAAAACGCTCATTGCCACATACTTTGTCGACACTAAAATCACGCAGTCCACAGTTGGCTACTGCAGGTGCAGTGGCTTGGCCGACAAGGTTGATCTGGGATGGCTGGAACATGTTTTGGCGTAGCCAGCTGTAGGCAAGAGCGACCACAGTGACAATGCCAAGAATCAACATTGATTTTGAGAGTGACTTGCGAATGTTTGGATTGGCTTTTTTATTTTTTGGCATAGTCTACTTTATTTACATGTATCTGGGCAGAGAGCCTTGACTTCGTTGTACCAGGCATCACTAGTTTTACACTCTGTCTGATTGCCTAGCGTCGAAACCAAGTTGGACCCGCTACAGCGATAATCGACGTAGTTGTAAGAGAGGGGCTGATAGTTGCAGGCGCTACGATAAGACATAGAAAAGTTGTAAGCTTTGCAGGAAGGGGCCGGAGTCGCAGACGCGGATGCCTTGGGGGTAGTGGCACAGCGTGATGCGCAAGATTTGAGCGCTTCTCGATACATATCGCGATAACTGAGACAATAATCTTTAGAGTAGGAGTAAGTAGTGGTGATCCCCTCACAACGATATTCGTGGCTAGCAAAGGTGTCTCCCTTGCTTTCTTCACAGCGATTTTGGGCGTAAAAGTATGAGAGTTTGCCAGTACATGTAGCCTCGACTGCTTGAGCCTGTTGAGGAGAGGAGAAAAAACTAGTAAAAAATAGAAGGAATTGAAAAATAATATTAGACATAGATATATATATTTATAGATAGTTTCAGGAAAAATTCAAGTGGCAATGTTATTTGCATGTTTGCAGACAATCCTCGCGATCTGCCGGGTTCCAGTAACGTAAGTAACAGGAGATCTCGCAGGAAGTGGCTGGTTTGGCAGTGGGTGAGGCACTGGGTTTGGGGGGAACACTGGAAACGGGTGGATTGACACAGGAGTGGGGAGAGCCGCAACGACTTTTGGCCTGCGCTTCAAATGTACTTACAGGAGTACAGGTAACACTGTCACCTAGTAAACCTGCATAGTTGTCGCTACAGATATAGTTGGCGGATTGAGCTTGGTCCGGGGCGCAAGCCCCCGCTCTGCTGGCATAGGCGATAGTTAAAACTGAACTGAGACAGGTACCAGGTGGAGGGGTTGGGGTTGGGCTAGGTACGACAGAGGGAGATGTCTTGCTACTGGGCCGTGGTGAGGGAGAGGGAGGGATCGGCGAGTTGAGGTAGAGCTTGGCAGGCTCAGAACTCAGCGCGAATGCGACCGAGTCACCACCGATAATCTTGGTGGCCTTGAGATCTAAACTAAAAACCGAGGTTGTGCGCGTTGGCTTGTAGGCGCGAAGCGGAATGGTTGCGAGTTTAATAGTACCAATTGGGAGTACGGGGATATCTGTTGGTACCGGACCAAGACTAGGTTTGGGTGTGGGCGTCGGGGTGGGGGTAAAACTCTCTTTGGGTGGAGGAGTAGGCGTTGGAGAGGGTGAGGGAATACTAGTTGGGTAGGGTGGAGGAGCCATTTCGAGTGCAGTCCCCTTTACTACTCCTGTTGTATTGCTCGGCTTGATCGCAAGAATAATACTACCCCTACCCGTGCGGTTAATCGTTTGACGATCAGGAATATTTGCACGCAGGATAAAAGGACCAGGCTCAAAAACAATATCGCTCGCGAGGTAGACCAAGCGAGGGTCGAAGGTATAGGTGATCTCGATTTGGGAGACTCCCTGGTCGACAGTCGCCCAGAGATTGAGGTTGTTGGCTCGTGTTGAGGTAATGATTGTGGCACTAGGCTCAAAAAAAAGATTGGCGTTCCCGATACCGGCATGGCTTTTGAAAGCAAAATATTGATTCATCGCATAGTTGGCTAAAACCAAACCACTAAAGGCTACTACCACGATGACGAGAAAAGAAAATAGACGCTTGGACTTTAGACCTTTGAACATAAAAGCAAACTCCTGGGATTAAATATGAACTTCCTAAATAACAATGTCAAGCACGTGAGTGTTTAGTTGACCGTAATGCGATCGACGGCCGCGATTGAGGAGAGTGGGTAGTGCGAAGTAAAAGTCTTGGACATCCCTCCTTCGGGGAAGGGATCGTTGATGAGATAATCATCGCCTACCTTGGCTTTGACAACCAAGAAATGTTCTGGGCGACTAGAGCCGTACTGGATAATACCAACAATGACTGGTTTGCCAGGGTTGCTAGACAACTCGGCATCGAGTGCGGACCTAGAGTAGCCAATCCTGGTGCGATTGGCTGAGGCACCACCAATATTCCAGCTACCCTGACGAAAATCGCCAAAGGAGAAAAGCTCGGATTGGTTGGCGATGGCACCGGGCGTGACATTTTTGCCGTAATAGCTCATGACCATGGCCATCGAAGTCACTAAACAACCAGAGCTAGCCATGGTATAGCTAGAGCCTGGAAGGAGCTGATTGCCCCACTGACTGTCTCGTTGGTTGTAGTAGGTCCCCCACCCCGAATCGGTTTTGGTGGTACCAGACAAAATACTTGCGCCACCCTGACTAGTGACAAACCGGGTAAAGGCGGCCAGCTGAGCTTGGGCGCTAGAGCGCAACTGTTGGTAACGGGCTTCATCATTTTTTGTTTCTGATAGTAATTTGTTTTTACTCGCAATCTGTGCAGATAAAGAGGATTTGTCAGTATCTAGTTTTTGCTTGAGTGACTCGATTTCTTTTTGCTTGAGCTCTTTTAATTCTTTTTGCTGGTTGTAGTCTAGACGTGATTTTTCGAGGGAAATAAGGATCGAGCGATCGTGGTCGCGAACTTTTTTGGCGTACTCTACCCCGCGCAGTATCGAAGTAAGCCCAGTACCCTCAGAGATCACGGCTGTCTCGTAGCGAGCACGACGCATGTAGGTTTCTTTGACCCGCGAAATAAATAGCTTGGTAATATCGTCAAGGGAATAGTCGATGCTGTCGATGCGACCAGTCAAATCGGAGATTTCGAGGTTGAGTTTATCGAGCTGGGTAGTGGTTGCGGCGATCTTGGCTTGGGTGAGCTTGATTTGGGTGTTGAGATAATCGATCGCTTGGGCCAGAGTTTGCTTTTGACCAGCCAAGGTACCCAGTTTGGAGTTGCAGTCCTCAATATAGGTTTTGAGGGAGCCCTCGTCTTTTGGGACATCTTCGCCACAAACGGCGGCGTGCACTGTAGATACAGGAGAAGTTAGAAGATAGAAAATAGATGCGAGGAGGAGGACTATGGAAAATAACTTTTTCATCGACCATATCGCCTGGTCGCAACTAGACTCGCAAACGCTCCAATTAATACTGCCAAAACTATCTCGCATGCGAGCAGAGAGAACATGACCCAGAGAGGGACAGGGAGGAGGGTAATATCACCGAGAAAACTGACAATGTTGGGAGTCAAGTAGAGGAGAGTGAGGTAAGCCAAGCTCCAACCAATTATGGCTCCGAATAATCCGTAGATAATCCCCTCGGTGACAAATGGTCCCCGGATATACCAAGAAGTCGCACCCAAGAGCGAAAGAGTATTAATCTCGGATTTCCGGGCGGTAAACTTGAGTCCCAAGATCATCACAATGGTGGTGAGCGAGACTAAACAGAGCAGAGTGGAGAGGATAATACCTGTCAGCCTCAAACCACCCACCCATTTGCGGAGAGTGTCGATGACATCTTTTTGGAAAACAACCTCTTCGACAGCTGGAGATTTTTGCATAATCCCTGCGACTGTTTCGAGATCGGCGACATTTTTGGCACTGACCTCTAGACTAGCTGGGAGGATGTCGGCCGTGACCATCTCTAGGAGGAGTGGATTGCCCTCATTTTGTTTACGATAAATACCGAGGGCGTCGTCTTTGGAGATGTAGCGCATATTCTCGACAGAAATTGTTTGGGTAATACTTTTTTTGAGAGTATCTAGGTCAGTTTCTATGGCTGTATCGCGGAAAAAAGCGGTAACCTGGGGCCGAGATTCAAAAAAAGTAAGCATGCTATGGGCACCAAGAACTACCAAAGCAAAAATACTAATGATAAAAAACGTGACGGCAGTCATAAAAATGGCCGCCATAGACTGGATGGGAGTGCGACGCATGTGCTTGAAAACAGTGTTTTTTTGAGACATACAGTTTTAAATCCTAAATTCTAAATCCTAAATTCTAAATAATTTACAATTTCTAATTTATCAAACTTTCTCGACACTGTCTTCTTTTCTATCTTCATCGTTCTTTTTGGGCTGATGATGGTGCTGGGCAGAATCATGCACCAACTCACCGTGGTCGAGACGTAAACGGCGGAGTTTGAGATCTCTGACCAGCTCTAGGTCGTGGGTGGCCATGACTACAGTGGTGCCAGTTTCGTTGATATCTTGCAGTAATTTGATGACACCCAAACCTGTTTTGGCATCGAGATTGCCCGTGGGTTCGTCGGCAAACAGGACTTTGGGCTCGGGAGCGAGAGCTCTAGCGATCGCTACCCTTTGCACCTCTCCACCTGATAACTGGACAGGGAAATAATTCTCTTTGCCTTTGAGGCCCGTGAGCTCTAAGAGCTCAGTGCGACGCTTGGCGATCGTGACTGAGTCGAGGCCAATGATGTCGAGGGCGAGGTCTATGTTTTCGGCAATGGTGCGATCCATGAGCAATTTGAAGTCCTGGAAAACTACGCTGATTTTGCGCCGTAATAGGGGTAGATTTTTGGCGGAGATTTTACTGATATCATCCCCGTCGATGACAATTTTGCCATGGCTCAGTGGGAGATCTTTGATGACTGCGCGCATCATCGAGGTTTTGCCAGCGCCAGAATGTCCCTCGACGATGACAAACTCTTTTTCGCCAATTGCAAATGAGACATCCTTTAATGCCTTACTGCCGGTGCCAAAGGTGATGGTGACGTTGTCAAAAACTATCATAATTTAGATTCTAGATCCTAGATGATAGATTCTAGGAGTACGCAATTAATCTTGAGTAGCTGTATCAGTTTCGGCAGGAGCCGCATTCAATTCTTGTACTTTGAGACGACCTACATCCATGAGCCAGCCAGCTTTTTTGCCCTGGTTGGTTTCACCCCAGATCGTGACCCTATCTCCTACCAAGAGGTCCAGGTCGACAACTGAGGAGGTCACGTAGACCCATTGCGATTTGTTGGCGCCGCGTTCGATGTGATGACTACCCTCGCCATCGATACCGCCGGACATGAGGATGCCCTCTGCCTGGTCTCGAAAAGTTTTTTCGTCGGCCGAGCCAAAGATATCACCAACTTTGACATTGGTAGAGCTATCTAGCACTTGAGCATTGCCAGACATGGTCGGCTGACCGTCGGCTAAGAGGAGTTGTTTTTGGGCCACATAAAAGCCAGTACCCAGACCAAGTAAAATACCAACAATCACGAGAACTGGGATAAATTTAGATTTTTTGACTGGTTCCATAACTTGATCCTCCATTAGGGTGTCATTTGTATCTAGAGTATTTGTAACATTAAATTGTTTTAGATCGTCCATGATAACTCCTCCAAAATAAGATAATCGACTTTTCCCACTATACCATATATCTGCTGGGGTAGAAATTCCCTGCCCGCAGTGCTATAGCACAGCTATTGCAGGCGGGTCAAATTCCAATTTACAATTTAGGCTAGTTGTTTCAATTCGGCCTGGATGAAGGCGTCGAGGTCGCCGTCTAAGACTTGCTCTGCTTGACTAGTTTCTTGTTGTGTCCTGACGTCTTTGACGAGCTTGTAGGGGTGGAGAACATAACTGCGGATCTGGTTGCCAAAGCTAGCTTGGCGGTGCTCCCCTTTGACAGCAGAGATCTCAGCTAGACGCTTGGATTCTTCGATTTCCCAGAGCTTGGCTTTGAGGGTGCGCATGCAGATGTCGCGATTGCTTTGCTGGTAACGCTCCTGGGTGCTAACGATCACAATGCCTGAGGGTTTGTGGATTAGGCGCACAGCAGTAGAGACTTTGTTCACGTTTTGACCACCGTGTCCGCCCGCGCGGAAGAATTGCCACTCAATATCTTCGTCTCGCACGACAACGTCGGGTGTATCTTCTTCGACTGCAGGCAAGACTTCGACGAGAGAAAAGCTGGTTTGGCGCAGGTTGTCGGCGTTAAAAGGACTTTGGCGCACCAAGCGATGAGTACCTTGCTCGCGCTTGAGGAGACCGTAAGCATTTTTACCCTTCAGTTTGACTGTTGCGGATTTGAGCCCAGCTTCGTCCCCTGGAGTCTCGTCGATGACCTCGTAGGCCCAACCCTTGCGCTCGGCATAGCGCAGATACATGCGATAGAGCATCTGGGACCAATCCATGGCTTCGGTCCCTCCCGCGCCCGCGTGGATAGAGAGGATGGCGTCGAGACCATCGTAGCGACCGGAGAGGTAGGTTTGCATTTCGAGTTTAGCAAGCGCCGACTCGGCAATACCTATATATTTGTCGACCTCGTCACCCAATTCTTCTGCGGTCTCGGCATCGCTGATGGATCGACTGACTTCGGCATGGGTATCTAAGAGATCGTTGATCTCGGATAATCGCTGGGATTTTTTTTGCGCATCAGGATTCCCCCAAAAATCACCCTCCTCCATTTCTTTGAGAAGGTCTAGTTTTTCGACTTGGATTTCGTCCAAGCGAAGTTTGGTTTTGAGATCGTCTAAACGACTGCGTAAATCTGACATGAAGATATTGTACCAGGCAATGAAGTTTTAACTATTCTGTTGACACAGGTTCCGGCCATCCTCTCTGAATTAATCTGAAGTGTGGTTCTCCGAATGAATCAACGGCTTTAGCCCAGACTAAAGGCTCAGCAAGCGTGTATTCAGTACCAGTCTCCCTAGCTGTACGATTTGGCATGTTTTCTGCAACGAATAAGTTCTTGTGGATTGTAGGATCATATTTAATAACTTCACCAGGCTTAAAGAAAGTTGCCCTTTCTCCATCGTCACTATCTGGACTTGGAGTCACAAATATTCCCATTCTTTGCATATCACTAATCATTCCCCTTGAGACCTGTAAAAGCGCGAGTCTTTCCTGCCCATCTGGTTCATCTCGTAGTGCTTCCGCTACACGAAGGAATTCTCCCGTTGACTGGTGATAGTTGCGCCAAGCCAAATTAAGAGAGTTATGATCGACCCCTGTTGTGAAATAAAGTTGAATTCGATCTAATCTTTTAACTATTTCAGATTGTTCCTGTTCTTTTGACATGCGCTTAAATGCGGATCGATACTCTTTGGTTCGCCTATCTGCATGTGTTGTAATTGGTCTGCCGAATGGTTTTCTGTCTGTTATGCTCACCCTTCCTAAGTTCCGATATTCTTGCTGAGTTTGATGGTCGGCTTTATCTAGCCATCTGTAGAAATCTAACTTCCATTCTTTATCTGCCATAGATATCCCCTTACTTGTAACGTTAACTATAACAATTATAACAAATTTTTCACCCGGTCGATGTTGGCTTTGTCGGGACCGAGGCCTTCGAGGCCGGGGACTTCGAGGATGAGGGGGAGATGGGCCAGTTTGGGATGATTGATCAGATTCTTCAACCCTTCACTGCCGATAAAGCCGTCACCGATGTTCTGGTGGTTGTCGCGGCCACTGCCGAGCGGGGTTTTGCTGTCGTTTAGGTGGAATAGCTCGATCTTGTCGAGACCAATGGTTTTTTCGATTTCTGCAATCCACATCTCGATCCCCTCAGCGGTAGTAAAGTTGTACCCGGCTTCAAAGGCGTGGGCAGTGTCGAGACAGACTCGCAGACGAGGGTTGGGGATAGCGTCCAGAATATCTTTGAGCTCAGGGAGCGAGCCAATTTTGCCTTGCTGACCGGCGGAGTTTTCGAGCAGGAGTATGGACTCCTCTGGCGTATTATCTAATACCTCTTTAATCGCGGTAATGACTTGATCCTTGTCGTGGTCCCATCCCCTGCCCTGGTGCGAGCCGATGTGGAGCACTACACCCGATCCGCCAATTGCGGCAGAGTTGGTCATATCAATCGTAAGTGCTTGGATCGATTTGGCGAGCATCTCTGGGTTGTCGGAGGCGAGATTGGTGAGATAAAGAGCATGGATATAGACTGGATTTAAATCTTTTTCTACGACTAATTTTCTAAAATCATCGACGATTTTCTGGGGATAGAGGGAACGGGCCCACATCCTAGGCGAACCGGCAAAAATCTGGATGGCGTTGCCACCGATTGCGAGGGTATTGGTAACGGCGTTGTTGAGACCACCCGAACTACTGACGTGACCACCTAGACGACGTAACATAATTCTCCAATCATAAATTCTCCAATTCTCAAATTAATTAATTGCTGATTTGTTTTCATACTCCTCCACGACGCCGCGGCAAAACTCGTATTTAATTTTCTCGGCTTCTCTGCGAGGTAGATCTTTGAGGGTTTCGGTGGTCCTAGATACGAGCTCGTTAATAATAGGCTCAGAGGTCCCGCCAGTTGCGTTGCTCAATATTTCTTTGCCGTTTTCAAACGTAGCTACGATACTATCACCTAGCACGGATGCTAAATCGGATATTTTTTCGCCTCCCTGACTAAGGCTCAATTTGTTGTTACTTTGGGGTGGATACAGAGAGAGCGAGTCCTGATAGCGAGTCTGCTGGTAATAAACGTAGCCACCGTAGATGAGACCAGCGAGCAAGATTAAACCGAGTAAACGTTTCATATATTGATCATATCAGGTCGCAAAAGTTCCGAACACTCGCCTAAAAGCGCGCAAGGTTCGGAACTAGAATCACTCGTAGCGCAACGCCTCGATGGGTGAGAGCTGGGCGGCCTTGCGGGCTGGGTAAACACCAAAAACTAGTCCAGTGGCGAGCGAGACCCCGAAGGCGAGGAGGATGGAGTTGAGCGCTGGAGTAGCAGGGAAGAAGGCACGGATAGCGAGCGCACCGAGGATGCCAAGCAGGATCCCCACTAGACCACCGAGCGTAGAGAGAATCGCCGACTCGATTAGGAATTGGGTGAGAATGTTGTTTGGGGTCGCACCCAAGGCTTTGCGTAGCCCTATTTCGCGGGTGCGCTCGGATACTGCGACAAGCATGATATTCATAATCCCAATCCCACCTACAATGAGCGAAATAGCGGCGATACCAGCAAGGCCGATTGTGAGGGTGCCGAGGATAGTTTGGATCGTTTTGAGAATCTCAGCTTGGTCAATGACCGAAAAATCTTCACTATCTAGACGCCTACCCATGACTTCTTTGATACGGGCAATCGCGCGGGTAATTTCTTTTTTGTCGGCGGCCTGGACCAAGATGTAGGAGATCTTTTCTTGTCCCAGGGCGCTCCTAGCGGTCGTAATTGGGATGTAAACTGAACTATCGATATCTGGTCCACCAAAGCTCCCACTACTTTTGGATTCGGCTACTCCGACCACCTCGAACTTGATACGGTTGAGAGTGACGGTTTGGCCGACTGGGTTTTCGCCCACAAATAATTTGTCGGCAATTTTGCTACCGATCACTGCCACTTTGCGACTACTACTGACATCGGACTCACTCCAGAACCTACCCTTTGTGGTTTTGGTACTGCGCAACTGTGAGTATTCTGGAGTCGTCGCAACCGAAAATCCTTTACGTTTACCCTGATCTGTTCTGACATCGATACTACCTTCGATAACTGGCGAGACCTCGCCTAGAGGGTAGCCAACGCGCTCGAGCGAGGAGACGTCGCCGAGCGATAGTTTGGATGTAGCCATAGAGAGAGCGGCGGCTTCTTGGTTAAAACCACCTTCTTCACTGACAATCTCACCCGGTGAGACAATCAACAAGTTGGAGCCCAAAGTCTCAAATTGTTTTTCTACAAAAACAGTGAGGCCGTTGCCGATGCTAGTCAAAAGAATGACAGATAATACGCCAATCACGACTCCCAGGGTAGTCAGGAAGGAGCGCAGTTTATTGCGCGAGATTGAGATGATGGCGGAGCGGGCGAGGGTAGTAAGTTTCATAATTCTCTAATCATAAATTCTCAAATTAATTATTTTAAAGTATCGCTCACAATCTCGCCGTCAAAGATTTTGATGGTGCGATGAGCCATCTTGGCCAACTCAAGATCATGAGTCACAATGACGATGGTACGACCCTCGCTATTGAGTTTTTTTAAGATCTCGATCACTTCGTGACCGCTTTTACTATCTAGATTGCCCGTGGGCTCGTCGGCAAAGATCACGGCAGGATCGTTGACTAGCGCCCTGGCTATGGCCACGCGCTGTTGCTGTCCACCCGAGAGTTGGTTGGGATAGTTTTTGAGTCGCTCACCGAGGCCTAGGTCAGTCAAGATTTGCTTGGCACTGGCTGTGTGATCGGTGGGGTTTTCGTTGTAGATCGTGGGGAGCAGAACATTCTCTAGCGCACTGGTACGTGACAAGAGATTGAACTGCTGAAAAATGAAACCAATGTATTGATTGCGCATTTTGGCTAGCTCGACTTCGTTTAAACCAGAGACATCATGCCCTGCGAGTTCTACTCTACCCTCAGACTGCTTGTCTAGCAGACCCATGATATGCATCAAAGTAGATTTGCCTGATCCAGAGGGACCAACAATCGCAACTAGCTCTCCTTGGTTGATGGTAACGGAGATACCTTTGAGGATTTGGAGTTTTTCTCCACCTAGATCGTAAGATTTGGTAACATCGCTCAGATTAATAACGTGATTTTGGCGTTTATTTTTTTCCACCTTCACTCCAGATTTCATAAAGTCTGCGTATTCCGCCGATTAACGAATCTGGCAGTTACGGCGGACTGCAAGATATTTATAACAGGATTAAGGCTTTTGTATGTAGACATGATCACCTGCTCCCAAGCCAGTTTTGATTTCGACAAGTCCTTCGTTTTCGATGCCGGTTTCGAGAGATTTTTCTTCATATTTGTTCCCGTTTTTGATCGTGACGACTGTTTTGCCTTCACTCATGCCAAGCGCACTCGAGGGGAGTGTAAGGACGCTGTCTTTTTCCGCGAGGATGATGGCGGCAGTGCCATTTAGACCCAAGCGAAGATTGGAGATAGTGGATGCTGGGAGGTTGAGCTTGACTTCGTATGTAGTGCCAGCCGAGGTTTCTTTGGGTGAGTAGGCAATAGATGCCACCTGAGACTCAATCACTTGGTCTGGGAAGGCATCGAGCGTAATTTGGACTTTTTGACCAACACCAACTCGTTTTAGATCGGTTTCGTCTAGGTCGGCGGAGAAATAGAGGGAGGTGGGATCTACCACAATCCAGGTATCGGTAGCTAAAACCTGGACATTGCTCGTATCTACTGGGGCATGAACCAAGACGCCGGCGAGAGGAGTACTGAGCCTAGATAGTTTGACCGAGAGATCGAGATACTCAACATCTTTGACTGTGTTGTCGAGTTGATATTGATTTTTATCGAGCAACCGCTTGAGAGTCAGGCCTAGCTCGCCAGCAGGGATCGAGTTGTCGTTGTCATCAATCGTCTGATCAAAGGTCCCGCGCTGGATGGCATAGAGATTGAGCTTTTGATCGAGAGTTTTCTGGAGCTGACGGGTGTCGATACTGGCCAAAGTCTGCCATTTTTTGACGGTATCCCCTTCTTTAGCACCTAAATAAGTCAGGAGACCACCGGTGGGGAAACGGAGTGTGGCCATCTGGCTAGCCACGATTTTGCCGGAGAGCTCGAAAGTCTCTTTGAGATTCTTGGACTCGACAACATATTCGTCATAACTAACCTGCTGTGCACGGTAATAGCGATAGCCAGCAAAAATGAGCACCAGCAAGAGCAGAGTCACAATCAATTTGTGGGTTTTGAGCCAATTTAACATGGAGTTATTGTACTAGAGGTGGAAGAGTTTGCCAATCAGCATGCCTACTACTACTGCCATGCCACCCAGTAATAACATCTTGAAAGCCCGGGCGAGTGGATGAGGACGGGCAAAGTAAAGGGAAGTGCCGTAGCCGAGGCCAAAGAGACCTAGGAGTGAGAGGCAAACAGAGATAGTGACTGCGGTCTCTCCAGTAAGGAGAACATAAGGGGCAAGGGGGATAAGCCCAGCGAGACAGTACGAGATGAGCATGGTCACTGCCCCTTTGACTGCCTCGAGAGTGTTTGGGGTATCGCCGGCCATTTCTTCGGTTGTTTCCTCGGTCAAAAAACTGCCAATTCCCATCGAGAAGCCTTCAACTACGATCAAGACTAGGCCTGTCGTGAGGATCGCTTGCCTCGAGATATCCGCGGCCGCAACGCCCGCTAGCAGTCCGACAGTACTAACTAGCGAGTCCTCGACCCCAAAGATAAAGTTGCGCAGGTAGGTGTCACGCTTGGCGTGACGATGGAATAGACGTGCGAAAAACATATGTTTTTATTTATTATGTCCTATAGTGTCGGGGCGTCCGGTAACGCTCCGGAGCCCTACGCACCCCATGCGCAGATACTACTATTATACTACGCCCCGACTTTGGACTCAGAGAGAACTAGTTGATTTTATCATGATATATGACACTTGACATTATGGGTAATATTTGGGTTAATTAATCTATGATTGTAACTTGTGAGTATTGTCAGAATGGCTTTGATCGGCCAAGTGGTAGATATAGAGAGGCGATTAAGAATAAGTGGAGACAGTTTTGTTCTCTCACTTGTCAGATAAGTGCCAAACAGAAAAGGCTAAAGCTAGTCTGTGCTAATTCTGCCTGTGGGAAGCTATTTAGTCGAAAGCTGTCACAGACGAAATTGTCAAGCAAATTATTTTGTTGTAAACCATGTTCGGCCCAATATTATGGACGTATTACAAGAAGTGATCATGCCCATCAGTGTGAACTTACTGGTTGCAACAACATTGTAACTAGTAATTACCCTGGCAAGAAATATTGTTCTCCTGAATGCTTAAAATCGTATCAAAAGTTAAGTTCTTATACCAAGGAATTGGTTATAAAAGCAATAAGTGACTTTTATCAGCTCAATGGGAGGATTCCCCTCAAATATGAACTTGGAACGATTTATGCTCCCGCTCGCAGGTGTTTTGGTACCTGGAACAGCGCCATCGAGGCCGCGGGTTATGATCCTAACCCTGTCATGTTTGCCAAGCATTACCTGGCTAAAGACGGACATAAATGCGACTCTATGGCCGAGAAAATCGTGGATGATTGGCTATACGATCGAAAAGTCGTGCACCGTGTGCATTTCTCCTATCCATGGAACAATGGGATGAAATGTGACTTTCTTGTTAATGATATCTGGATAGAGATATTTGGATTAGAAGGGAGTATTACTAGATACGATGAACGAAAAAAGGAGAAGCTGAAATTGATCAAACAGTACAAATTAAAGCCACTCAGCCTGAGTTTAAAAGATGTTTATTCGTCAGTAAAATTAAACACAAAACTGACTGATCTGATCCTTGATTAACTTGCCAGGAATACACCCCCAGGGTGGAATTGTGGAATTTAAAACAGTTTGAACTTATTAATTATTCGAGTAATAAATTTATTATCCATCCCATTTGGTGGGAAATACTCTGCTGCTGTAATAAGGGTCCTAAACCCTCGGATCATCGCTCCTTGCCTTTTGTCTCCATCAGGGTATTTGCCCGAAATACTAGCTGGACACTCTCCCAACAAATCTTCCATGTTGATAGAATCATGATAACTCATTCCCTGAAGAGATTCTAATTCTGGGATGCGCTTTGATAGTAGCTTTATTATGTCTTCACTAGAATTGATATCTCTAAACGAAATTCCTAATTCTTCCAGCAAGAAATTGTTGCGGATTGCATTATCGAAAGTGAAGTAGTGATTTGTGTCAGAAATGCTCACTTTAGCTGTTCTTTCGTCAATTTTAAATTGATTTTCTAATGCTGCTTTCTCAACATTCTGCATATTTCTATAACATTGCACAAACTCTTCTAGATTTCTTTTTAAGTTTTCAGTAATTTCGACAGGTTGTGAGGACCAAAGATAATCTATAATATCCTCGCCTTCAATTTTCTCCTGTACCATGAGATATTCATGCCCAAGTATAACTTTCCCTGACTCAGGAGTAGGATCGTCAAAATTGTGATCCACTTCAATAAACTCTGTTTTGGGGACAAATCTATCACCATAATACTTATGTACTACTGAATGCTGACGCTTTAACTCTTCGAAGTACTCTTCTAATGAAAGGTCTCTTTTCAGGTCGAGACTATCACCTGCTCTCAACCTCTTAACAACCAGATTGTCGATACCCTCTATTTCATTTACTATAAACTGTTCACCTCTACCAATATACTCGCCGATTTTCTTTCCATTAAAAGCATTTATTAGTTGAGTTCTAAACTTAACGTCCCCCTCTGCTATGTCTTTGGCATTTAAACTTTCCCATGATTCCACTGATTGCATTACGAGATCTGTAATATGATTTTCGTTTGAAGAATCATTATTTAGCTCATTCATTTATTTATATTAACCTAATAATGAAAGCCACGCCAGGGTTGGAATATTGAAATTTTTAATCACTCGGTTGAAGATATGGTAATACTCCCCTGTGACGAGCGGGACTTTCCTAACTGGCATGATTTGAGTATACTATTTAACGAAAAGAATTAAATTACCAGACAGACACACACGGGGTGGAATTGGGGTGGAATTCAGACACACCAGGGGTGGAATTTACAACTTTACAGCAGTCGTACTAAGTACGATACTAAATTATTCCATGGCAGATAGCCAAAGCTGTTCTAGAGATGTTCGACGTTCTCGTAGCGCGTGCTTGTAGTAGGAGAGCTCACCTCCCATCTCAATAGCCTGAGTAAATGTTTCTTTGGCGGAAGTCAACCAGCGAATGTATTGATCGCGTCTTTTTGAGGAATCTTTTTTTTGATACTGCGGCATTAATTCTCCATCAATTCTGTCTATCCATGCTTTTAACCTAGCTATTGATTGTGTGCCATCGACGTACCCAGCATTTTCGAGTGCTTGGTCAATTTTTTCTTGTGGAATACTACGCAACTGATATAGTAGATGCTGAGCCATCTCCCTGTCCTTAATAACTAATTCGCCGTTTACTACTTCTGCTACTGATGCATAAGCTTCGTTGGTTGATTGTTGCAAATCTGCATCCCAGTCACTATAGCAATGGATAACATCTTCTATGTCTTGCACCGTCAATTCCGTCCCGAATCCTTTAAATTTGCCGGATGCAGTTGATGTAAGTGACCCACCTTGATCTAGATGTTGAACAGAGTCACCTAGTACCATAAAATTGTGAGCTTTAGAGTTGTACTCACCAATTAATATCTCCACCAACATTCCCTGTTTGATATGATGACTGTTTTTTAATTTATCCGGTAGGATCGTCTTGATCATTTCTGGTGGGGCACCCTCAGGTAAGCTCGTTACTTTTGATGGATCTGTAAATCCCTCCAAAAACCCGCTAACTAAAACTCTCTTAGTTTCACCTGTTTCTTCGTTTGCGCGTTCGCTGAAATAAAATTCGTATATTGGGACTCCGGCAAGTTGTAGAATCTCGAGTCCAAAATAATCTGCTTGAAGAGTGGGCTCGGGGCATTCTTTGACAATAAATTTGCGATTATGTTCTTTATCAACCCAAATAGACACTGGATTTGATGCCTGGAATCCTGGATCTGAATCGGGGTCAGTGCCTATATATTTCACCAGTTCGAGAGAATTTAAGTCTATATGCCTGGATTCAACTCTTGGCTCGCGCGGGAGCAATCGACGGACGATTGCTTGGTTAATAATCCAGTTTGTAAGGTTATCAGGTTGATTAGCTATAATGGGATAATCGTGATTGTATTGCTCGATAGATTTTCCATCGGTCAAGCTCTTGATTAGGTCTAGCAACCTTCTATCTTCGATAGGGCCCACCAAGTCTTCTCCAGATACGGGAGTGTAGATGGGGGTTAAGGCTGGTTCTGACCCTGTAGCAAGATAATTTTTGATTGTTTTGGTAGCTTTACCTTTGTCTTCGATGGTCTGTCGCCCAAAATCCATCGCATGCACTATTTTTGCAACAAACATGCTATTTTCACCATCGACCAATAGGTTTTTGTTTAATCCTAAGTACTTTAACCTAGCAGCTATCTCATCTATGGTTTCACCATATTCTTCGTTAAATTGATGAAATATAGCCAGTCCCTGATCAACCAGTGGTGATTCCCCCCCCACTTTTTGCTCTAAACTTTCGGAAAAACTTGGAATTTGTCGATATCGACCTAATTCTGGATTATATAGTTCGAATGAAGCGGTCAGATCAACTGTACTGACTGGTAAGTGGAATAGATCCAAAGATTCACCATGTTTAGCTATTTCAAGACTAGATGGTGCACCATCTCTTACACCGGGCACAATACCCATATTTCTTACTTCTCTCTAGGTGTACAAATAATTGGTTTGATATAAGATTAAGTCTACATCATATTTATATTTTGGTAAAAAATGAGTTTAGATAAGTTGAGTGAACAGGAGTCAATGTCTGACTCGAAAGATATTACGAATCGATTTCGTGGCGCTTGGCAAGTAGTATCCTCTAGGCATGAAGGTGGGACTAGCTTGCGAGATATCGCGGACGTCTTTGTCCATTCAGTGTTTAAACCTGAATCGCTAAGTATACTAAGTGCCGAACCAAGTGAGATGGAAATTGTGGGGCGGCTCAAATCCCCAGGTAGGAACGGCTCGTCTGGAATCAGTGAACCAATGATTGCGAATGCAAAACGTGAGTTGGTACAAGGCATATTGGATGCTGAGCCCGTGCTAGTGCCTGGTGCGAATCAAGCCATTACTGAAATGATCTCAAAATCTGACTTTCATATCTGGACTGTTGGTGACTACATAGGAACTCAGGACGTAAATAAAAACCAAAATGGTGATGTATATGAAGGCACTGGCCACCAGCTATGGAAGCTAAAATTGGCAGGGCTAACTAATCGACCGGACATTGACATTCATGTGGCAGATAACAAATTCTCAACTCTCATACCAGAACTTTCAAAACAGCTGGCAAAGGGAATTGAGCATTTTACTTTTTTTGATGATCGATTTTCTAACCTTAAAACTTTAAAAACCATTATTGATCAAGAGAACGTAAACAGAGAAATGACTGGAGATCCCCCTCTTAATTGTAAGCTGGTTTTGGTCAACCAAGGAAGTAGGCAAAGTTCTAGTCCTGAGCTAATCAATACACAGGGCTCACTAGTAGAGTACAGTGTGATAAATAGCTTCGCAGAAGCACCTGGTGCTTTGCCTGATATAGATAAATCTAAACAAGCAACTTTTTGCGACTTTGATGGGACAGTAACGAACAACGTAGGCGTACGAAATAGTTGGGACAAAGTAGCCAATGAAGTGGCAAATAAATATGCAGAGTTGGCCAAGTTAAAAAATCCTCAAAAAGAAAAGGCTGCGACTGCAATAGAGGACCGAGATATTAGCTTTGCAGCTGTATTGGCTTATGTTGAGCAATGTCGTGCCAAAGGACTGCGAATCGGTATTAAAAACGGAGCCTACGATCTACTACAACCGGGACATGTCGAAGGGTTTGAGACCGCTAAAGACGCGTGCGATATATTGATCGTGCTAATAAATAGCGATGAGTCAATAAAGAAGTATAAGGGTACAAAATCAGGAGTACCTAGGCCGATTGTAGATCAGAGGCAAAGAGCAGCCACTCTACTAGGACTAGATACTGTTGACGCGGTGATTATGTTTGAAGAAGAAAATCCTGCTGGCATAATCGAGGCAGTCAAACCCGACGTTTATATAACTTCGGAAGAGTATCGGGGAAGACCATTGTTAGAATTTGAAGCTGCAGCTAGGATTGGAGCTGACGTGGTATATACAAGCTACGTGAATGGTTACTCTACTTCTGGGATTGTGGAAAAAATATTTTTAGCAGCTAAAGAGAGCGTAAGGGCAGAATATGAAAAATAAACAGGTAAATATTAGGATTTACACTACAAAAAATTGCCCTTTTTCAAGACAGTTGAAGAGCTTTCTTTATGAGCATGAAGCTCCTTTTGTAGAAGTTGATATTAGTAATGACAAAGATAAGATTGATGAATGTTTCAATATATCAGGATCGTTATCTACCCCAGTTATTGTGGTTAACAACTCAGAAGAACGCGCTATAATTTTAAATGGCTGGAATGAAGAGAATAAAAGCTTAATTATTAACCTTTTAAATACTTAGTCCACTTTAGGCTAATTTCTCAAGAGCTGCTTTGGCGATATCGTCAATAGAGATCTGGTTAAGCCACTTCTTAGACTCATCTTTCTCGCCCCATTCAGCTGACCACGATCGACCATTAGGCCATACAGGCGCCTCTAGTGCCACAGCCTTACTTGGGTTGGAATTCCAATAGTGAGGGAATCCGTTCCAGAAGAGTCCGACTACATTCGGGCCTTTGGCTAAATTAGCAGCCAAGTGGAAAGTGCCCCCATCGTTCGCCATGACAAGTTTTTGTTTGCGTAGCAGAGCAATAATTTGTTTCAAGTTCCCATGAACTAACTGATGATTATTTAGTCCTGCAGTGGTTATAGCGTTAGCCAACTTAGTCAAGTCAACTAGTGTAGGATCTCCCGCATTCTTATTGGGATTGTATATAAAGTTAAAGGTTGTATCTGGCTCTTTTTCTTGTATTTTTTTACATGCTTGTACCCATTGATCAATTGAATACTGTCTACCAGCAGATCCTGATTCAAGTATTACCGAAACTTGCTTTTTAGTGCTGTCAATGTGGTTATCAGTAAGGATTTGGTTATACACAGCATCTTCATCCGAATATTCTGGTATTAATCCGCTTGGCAAATTATCTATTGTTACGGACTCGTCTCCCATGAGTTCGTGTGCAAAATTTGAATATCTTTTATCACCATCAATTTCATTGTTGTACTTATGTGTTGCTACAAATAGATCTGACATATATGTGACTTTCTTGTTATTTGCCATGGCCTGAACTATGTTTGTTTGTGTGGCGACGACTCTTTCCGCCTCTAGAATGACAGCGTTTTTAATATTTATATCACCATTGATAATTTCCATGGCTTTTGTAACACCATTTAAGTTGTCCTTTATGGCTGAGTCTGGACTCGATGGATCTAGTCTTGGATCTTCCTGTAAGCCGTTTATTACCTTAATCTTTCCAGTCTCAAGTGGCTTCAAAATTCCGTACATTGTCGGTGGTACAACATAGCTAAATGTGGCGCCTGGATTAATTTTTGCTACCTTCTGCTCTAGAGCATTGAAATAATTGAGAATACATGTTGCGTCTCCAAGATGATAGGGTAGCACCATGAATATATTGTCTGCATCTTTGATATTTGTCCTTAAAACATCAAGTTGATTTTTTGCCTCTGACTCGTTGCCGCTTTCTACCGTAGTGACACCATTTCTCCCATTAAAATCTAAAAGGGATAACTCCTTGGCGGTAGGCAGTGAATTTTGATTTGTCATAGTATGATACTTGATTCCACCTTTGCCTATCTTTGAAAACCTTTCTCGAGGAACGTTCATATAAGCATACCCTTCATAATAACCTGAGTTCTCGCCAGCACTAACTGCACCAATAACAGGAGCCTCGAGGGGGCGGGAGTAACCAATAGTGGAGGAAAAGACTGATGCCCAGCCGGGGGTAAAGATCTGTTCGGCAGGTACTTCCATTACTTTGGAGAAGTCCTCGGTCATAGTGATCGAGATATCGTGAGGGATGGCAGACAAGGTATTTTCTACTGTACCGGTAGTTGGGATCTCACCAAAATGCTGGAGCAGGGTGATTGTCTCGTTGGCGTCGGGGATATGGGCTTCGTCACCCCAGTAGGACATTTCCCAGGCGATACGATGGGCCTCGTCGGAGAACTGGTGGTGGATATCACCAGTTGGGTTCTCGCGGACTGCTTCGTGAATCAAATCCACTACTCTTCGATTACCTTCTTCTGTTGCTAATAGATCAGGAACGTGGAGGATCTTGGTGGTACTAGACTGCCACTCACTAATCACCTCTTTGTTGCCAGTGAGTGCAGACCACATAGTATCTTCGTCATGTAGAACCCTGTTGTAACCCTCGATTTGGTCGACCTGGAAGTTTTCTTGTTTATACACCCAGTTCTCCATACCACGCATGAAGTTGCCAAGACCTGTGATGTCAGTGATTCTCTCAACTGGTGCAAGCGGCTCACCATCTACGCTAATTTCTGGATGAGCGGCAAGAGAAGAGTTGACATTCTGGGCAAAGAAACCGTGGATATCCTCACCAGGGAATTTGCCATACTCTAGAGTATTGTTCCACTTGCTATAGTCAATTTCTGGTGTGCCTGTAGTTTCGTGACCACCCCACTCTACTGGCGCTAAGGACTCGTGTTTCAGCTCAAGGTGATTGTGGAGGAGGGCATCGCGAATCTCGGTGGTCATTTGGACCTGGCCATCACCACCAATTTCCATGTTGCGTACCAAGACTTCGGGCTGTCCATCCGCGGCCAGATGGTCGGTAACTAGATTAAAGCGAGCTTCCAGATCGTCTGGTCCACCAACTCTTTCGTGGACTGCAACCAGATGGGTCCCGGCTGGGACTCGGGCATGCATTACAGCTAGGACATCACCTGTTGTAGTATCATGAATCTCTCCAGTTGAAAGTGAATCTACATGCTGGGGCAGTTTGTGATCTATTAAAGGCACTAATTGATGCTCGGTGCCACTGTCTATGACGCTTTGGTGAGCCTCGGCATACTCGGTCATGCCATAGCTCAATAGACCGGCTACAGCGGCACTAGTGGCCACCTTTTTGCCAGTATACTCCCAGCGGAGCCGTTTGTAAATCTCATCCTTTGCCCTGACCGATGCAAGCGGGTCGTATGAGAGATCGGTAGAGAGAGTACCCACCTTGGTAACGAGAGCGGCAACATCTGGTGAAACAGTGGTGTTGCCAAGGAGACTATAGTACTGGGAAGTTTGGAGAACTCCCAGCATTTGATCAATGGCTTGTTCTGGAGTCGTCCCTGCAACTATAGTAAATCCCATTTCAGAGGCAATTGCAGACAGTCTGGTTGGATCAGAGAGGAGCTCGCGAACTTTGGCTGTGGAGACGGCTCTCGCCTGGTCGTGGATGCGCAGTTCGCGATTGCGGATACCACGACCATCTGGCCCATCTTTGCTAGCCACCAGGAGATTGATATCACGTTCGTTGCCCAGCTGGAGTCTAGCTCCACTGTCGGCGATCTGAGCCATGGTCAAGAGGATAGTATTGTTGTCAAAATTGTCACTACTAAGTTTGGTACTTAAATCTACGAAGCGCTGAGTGCGTTCTGATAATCCAACACGATTGTAGTCAGCTGAGCGCATCTCGGCAGTACGGATCGCATTACTTGCGTCGGGGAACTCGAGACCTTCGGCTCGCCCCATACCGTAGGTAGAACGCATCTGCCCGTGTCTAGCCCATTCTTTGAAACCTGCCATGGCACCAGCTACACCCATACTACCAACTACCGGTAACCAAGAGAAACCAGCCCTGGCTAGGGTGGCAACACCACGACCAGTAGCAGCACCAACAAATGCCGCAACTGCTTCGTTACGCCAGATCATGCTAGCGGCACTCAAAAGTTTTTCGCGCTTGAGACCAGTATTTATGGCTTCGTTGCTATGGAGATCCTTACTTTGAGAACGATTCCAGATTTTCTCATTGAGAGAAGCACGCTCGGTGTGGCGCTCTTTGTAAGTACCACCCATAGACTCGGTGTTGGCAGACATCTGGGCAGTACCTAGAGAGAGCTCTATTTCAAAATTGAGACGATCGGCTCCCTTGTAGTGCTCGAGATTGTCGAGGATGGCAGGAGCCATACCTTCTTCGAACTGCAAAAGAATATCAGATGCGACAGTAAAGGAGTTTTCGTACGCTTTTTGCTGGTCTTCTGTCAGGGTACTTCTCCAAGCCTGAAACTCTTCGCCTATTAAATAATCTTGGATTGTTTGGTCTAGTTCTCTGCGGAGCTTGGCGTTGATTTTGCCGGATCTATCTCCCGATAGCTGGTTGCGAGAGATGATATCATCCATGGCTTTTTCGATAATTTGCTTTTTGAGGAATGTATCGACTTTTTTGCCTTCCACGGTATCAAGTTTGATACCTTCAACTTTTTTGTCTTGAGCGTTAGTTTGGTGGAGGAGCTCTAAGGAAGTCTCGTTGATGCGGGCGGCAAAGTTCTCACGAGTGGCGGTATCACGATTGATGAGCTGATAAAGCGGATGAGAGGTGTCGGCGGGGTTGGTGCGATATTCGGCAGCTAGACGTGCGGCCTCTCCTACTTTGAATTTGTGAAGATCTCGTTCTTGACCGAGGAACTCCTGGAAGAAGTCTTTGGTTCCACCAATAGCTCGTTTCCAGCCAGTATTTCGCTCTTCAGCTAACTTTTTGCGCGCGGCAGTATCGAGAACTGCATGAAACTCTTCGGAGATGGCACTGTCGATACCGACAGTAGCTGAGAGCTCCATCCCGTGTTTTTTTTCTTTGGCGAAATGAACTTTTTCGGTAGCCATGGTACGCCATGTACGGTCAAAGAATCGCTCGACTGACTTGCCAAAGCGCTGCCAACCATTTAAACCTTCGACTGATTTGGGGTCCCATTTATCTTTAGTCTCAGTAGAGCGGAGGCGCGCGAATGTCTCTTGCTCGATCTCGAAGACATCGCGTGATTTGAGGGTTTTAACTACTTCTTTGCCAAAGGCATTCTGAGTAGTAACCTCTTTGCCTGAATGGCGACCTAGTCCGGCAAAGAAACCTGTTTTGACGGTTTGAATGATTCCACGTTTAGGTGGCGTTGGTGTTTCAGATCCCTGAGAAGGTGGTGTGATGTCCTCATCGTCATAACCACCTTGCAAGGCTTCGTCCCTACTCAGTGGGACTATAGGTGCTTCATAGGGAGGCACGATCGGGGTATGGCTATGATCAGCTAGAGGGATATCATGAGCTTCGTAGTGAGGTCCTGGCTGGGGCATATTATGCTAGTCCTAGATAAACTTGGCGAAATTGGAAAAGAGTGTCGCCGATAAAGGTGGCAGAGTCGGGGATTGCTTTTTTGATATAATCTTGAATTTCTTTGTCCTTTGGATCTTTATCAAGGAGAGAGTCGAATTCTTTGGCCTGCTCATCGGTGAGTTTGGCGATAGTCTTGGCAAGGAGAAAGTCATGAGCACGTGCGAGGATATCTTTCTTTAGTTCTGCATGAGTTGCTTCTGTCAGGGTAGTATATTGCTTATCTTTGATGAGTGTTTCGGCAAAATCGTCTAAGGTATATTGAGCGTCGGACATACAAAAGCCTCCTAAATACGTGAATACTAACTCAATAGTATAGAGAATTTTAGAGGTTGTAAATAGGGAATTATGCTAGGCGGGAGGCGACGTCGTCCCAGTTGATGAGAGACCAGAAAGCATCGACGTATTTGCCACGATCGTTCATGTAATCGAGGTAATAGGCGTGCTCCCAAACATCAAGGAGCAGGAGGATTTTGGTCTCGGCAATAACCATGAGGTTTTGGTTTTGGATCTGGATGATGTGGAGATCTTCGCCGTCCTGTACGAGTGCGACCCAGCCAGATCCCTCGACTGCTTTACCAGCCCCCGCAAACTCAACCTGGAAAGCCTCAAAACTACCATACTGTTCTTCGATTTTGGCAAGGAGTGCTCCCGTTGGCGCGTTGTCTTTTTTGGATTTGCGCATGTTGGACCAGAAAATGCTGTGGAGCTTGTGACCATTCAAGTGGAAAGAGAGGTCGCGCATCGTGGCTTTGTAATCGATCTCCATGCCTTCTCCGGCACGAGCTTTTTCGAGCCTGTCCATGGCGGCGTTGGCTCCCGTGACATAAGCCAAGTGATGACGAGTATGGTGGAGTTCCATGATTTTTTTGGAAATAACTGGCTCTAGAGCGTCGTAGGCGTAGGGAAGATCGGGGAGTTCGATGCGTTTGTGTTTCATATGTACCTCCTGACTTCTATAACAACGCTATTGTAGCATACTCTGGTATACTAGAGGCATGTGGAGCGAGCAAGAGGCGCTAAAAATCGGGAAAAAACTGATTGATAATTGCCCAGAAACTTTGGTGATGCTTGGCTCTGGATGGAATCATGCCCTGGACTTAGCCAAAATTGAGACACGCATCAGTTATAGTGAACTGTTTGGGGCGACTGCCACCGTACCAGGCCACACGGGTGAAGCCGTGATCGCCTCGCTGAGGGGTAAGCGCGTGCTATTTATGTCCGGACGATTCCATTTGTACGAGGGTTATAGCGCCTACGAGGCAACTATGCCGATCCGCGTATTCTCCCAGCTGGGAGTGAAAAAAGTCATTATCACCTCGGCGTCAGGCGCATTGAACCCTGACTACCGAGTAGGCGATTTTGTCGTCCTTGGTGATTTGCTCACTTTATTTCTCAGGTCCAACCCGCTAGTTGGTCCCCAGTTTTTGGATATGTCACAAGTGTTTGACCTGGAGTATCAGGCAGTAGCTAAAGCTGGTATTGCAAAACTCAAGATGCGGATGCAAAGCGGGGTCTATGCTTATGTCCCGGGTCCACACTACGAAACACCCTCGGACAAAAAAGCCCTTATGTCGCTGGGAGCTGATTGCGTTGGGATGAGTACAGTGCCAGAAGCGTTGATGGCACGACAACTCGGGATCCGAGTCCTTGGACTATCGCTCATTACCAATTTGGCGTTTGTGAAACATGACCACAAAGAAGTAATGGCGGCGGCCCAGGCTAGCGCCAAGAAAATGGGAGAGTTGATTGCAGAGTTAGTTTAGGGTGCTTGGCGACGCAGGTGATCCCAGTATTTACCACGACGACAAAGATACTTGAGATCCTTGGGATCCTCTAAAATACTTGCGACTGCTCGCTCGAGATAAAGCTGGTTTTGGGAGCCTTTGACGAGAACCACAGATTTGGGTGTGATCGACGAGCTGAGGTATTTAACAAGTGCAGACATGCTCACAAAATGCATGGCTGGAAAATGTTTGGCCAGGAGTACAGGGAGCGTATGAGCTTTGGTGAGTGGCCCAAAGAGAATAACGTGATCACAGTAATGAGGTAGAATGTCGGCGAGATCTTTGTGGGCTTGCTTGGCACTGTGACCTAGCTCATTCATGTCGCCAATCACAGCAATTTTTACACGATTGCGACCAATTTGTTGGAGGAAATCGAGAGCGGACGACACGGTGGACGGACTTGCGTTGTAGCTAGAATCAATGATGGTTGAACCCTTGATTCCAGGGAAAAGGCGGAGTCTCCCAGGAGGAGGCGTGTAGCTTGAGAGACGAGAAACTCCCTGCTCGAGCGGGATCCCGAGCGCGCATCCAACGGCTAGGGTAGCGGCCAAGTTGTAGGCATAATAAGCAGGTAACTCGACTGATTTGAGCTGAGCAGTAATCCCGTGATAGCGAAAGTGGAAATGGGGTGTGATGCGGAGATTGGCTTTTGGGTTCGTACCAAAGGTGAGCAAGCGCCCCTGAATCTTTTTTAGATACGGGCGAAACTCAGTTTGATCAAAGTTGACTATGGCGACCCCAGACTTCCCCACGGCTGTAGCGAGGAGCATTTTTTCGCGGGCTATCAAATGCAGAATTTTTTTGGCCCGCCTAGTTGCATCGCGATCTTTGACGAGGTAGTCAAAGTTTTGCGCGTGAGTCAAACTGGCACTGAGGACAACCGCAATGTGGGGAGTGAGAATGCTTAATAAATAACTCATGTTTTTGGGTGAGTCCGGACTGTCGATCCCCATCTCAACCACATAGTAATCATAGCGTTCCCACAAAGTGAGCAAACGAATGGGAGCCAGACAAATTAGGCGGAGCCAGTCTAGACGAGAGTAGGTCGTGGGTGCAAGACCGAGAATGTTGAGCGGGATACCAGACTCTGAGTTGGCGTGAATGGTGTGTTTAACAATACCTTTAGTTTTTAATAATTGGACAATGGCCAAGCGAGTCGAGGTTTTGCCACTAGAACCAGTGACACCAATGATGATGGCGCGAGGATTTTTCTTTAGCTGGAGACGGGCTAGCAAACGAAAATATTGGAGCACGAGGTGAGAGATTGATTTGTACATAATTATTCGCCATTGAGCTGTTTGGCTAGTTGTTCGGCTTTGGCGGCATCGAGTTCATCTTGCTCGATGCGACGAGTTAGCTCATCGCTAAACCATTGCTTGGCCTCAATGAGACCAGTAACCTCTTTGGCCAGACTAGATCGTCGCTCGAGGATTGTCAAGAGTTGTGCCAAGACAACTTGGTCAATTTGGGCCTCACCACGCGCACCCTCCCAGGACTCGATAACTGAGTCTAGATTGGCACTCAACTTTTGCCAGCTAACCAGGAGACTCTGATCATAGATGGGTGGGATATAGCCACCCAGGTGCCCAACAATGACTTGGGTTGGGCAACCAGCTACATCTTGGTTGACAGCACTAAGACCGAGATCGCTAAAGTCCCGATTCAAGATTTGCTTGGCAGTGTTCTGGTTGAAGAGGAGATTTTGGAGCAGTTCTTCGGCGGTGAAGTGGCCGTAGCTCACAAACTCGCCAAGTACGATATTGGAGTAACCGGTTTTGCTAGTTGCGTGTTTGAGATCTAGGATAGGCTCACTGGCAGAGAGGATGCTCTCACCCCGGAATTTAGTTGAGGTTGTCAATTTGCTCTCCATACTGAGCGGTTTTAGTCCTTTGGTTTGGCGCAAGGTATTGAGCGCTTGGAGAAAAGCAGTAGAGGAGAGCGTAGGCTTACCCAAGAGAGATTGGTCGGAACCTGGATCGCGCCAGAGTTTTTGGTAAAGCGATTGTTCATGGTAGGGAAGCACATATTCGATGTCATTCAAGTTGATAGTGCCGAGCTCAAATCTCGAGTCCGAGGATATTTTGCGATTATCACCGAGGACAAAATACTCCCCTACGGGGACAGTAAAGACCTGACAATCTTTGAGACTAGTCCCGCCGTAAGTTGAGCGAGGAGTCGCGATATATGGCTCTTGAAGGAGAAGATCATTTTTGTAGACAAAGCCGTCACGAAGCTCTATTTTGTCCCCGGGTACGCCGATCACACGTTTAATAAAGCCAGCTGAGCTCACTTTACTGCTAGAGCTAGCGATGCCATCCTCCTCAAGAATAGCGGTTGTTTTGTCGTTTTTAAAGGCGACGAGATCAAAGGGTTGGATATCACGCTGAAAGAGAGTTTTTGCAAAGATTTTGATCCCATCAAAGCGACGATAGAGATGCGGAGTAGAGCGATATTCTTCTACCACCAAGAGGCTCTCATCCTCTGGACCACCCTCGGACTTGGTCCAAAAAAGTGATGGATACATGGAGCCAGTCCCAAGCACGGGGACAGGTACGGGGATTAACCCAAAGACCTGACCTAGCTCGGTATAGGCAACGGCAAATATGGGCAGGCCCAAAATAACCAACAAAATAAGCGGTAGATGCGAAAATAATCGACGCCAAGTATTGGCTATGTGTGTGTTTGACATAACTGAGTTAATTGGGGCAGGACGTTGGTCAAAAATTCGTGGGAGACCAAGTGGTGTGAAGCGGGATCTAAGAGTTGGCGGCAAGTAACAATGCCCGAGCTAAGTAAGCGCATTTTGTCGGATTGAGAGAGATCGTCGAGGATGGTAATAGGGTGGAGACCCGTGTGTTCGATTAGGTCCATGATCCCCTCGCCCTTGGGATAGCCCCAACTGGTCAGGCGAATATTTTGGCACTCGCTGTACTTGATCGCGTCAGTAGAAAAGCGCGTATTGGTAATGATCCACGCCCTAGTCTTGCCCAGCTTCCAGGCGGTAGACAAGTCATCGTAGCGAGCTTTGATATAGAGGGCAACTCTGATATCCGTGCGCTGTGTGTGATTTTTGTGGAATTTGGCTTCGATAAAATAGGTAATGTTGTCCTTGGCCGCAAGCACATCGACTTCGTGGGGGACACAACTACCCATGAGGGTTTGGTTGGTTTGGGTGTGATAACCGACCTCACTCAGGAGTGTGGCAATATATTTTTCGAAGGGGTAGCCAGACGGACCAAGCTGGGAAAGGGCATCTTTTAAATTGTATTTGTTGGCCAGGTAAGAGACATTGGAGTTGCGCAAAAACTCCTTGACCATGGCAAAAATTTCGCTGGTCTTGATCCCGTCGTAGAGCCGATCCCGGATACTCACGAGCATTTCCGACTGGAGGGAGTCTGGAACACCCACACGGGTAGCTGAGGTGCGGATTTTTTCTTCGTTGTAAACCTCCTTGGTGCCATCGATTTTGGTTACTAAAGTAGTCATAAGGCCCCTTTGATCGTTTGACCTACAAAGTACATAAAGAATAAAGTGGCAGTTAGCAAGACAATTTGTCTGGCAAAACTGGGCCGTAAAACTGTGGGCAAACGCCTGTTTAGCAGGAGGATTAGAAAGAAAGCAACCATCATTGCGGCAGAGTTGAGGATGGCACCGAGCGTGAGAATGGTGCGAGGCTCACTAGCACCAAAGTAGAGGAAGATAGCGGAAAAAGCTAGTTCGGTCCAGAGGACTAAGTAAAACATTTTGGAGGCGTTGACCTCGTCTTTGACATCGTGCTTGAGAAGCAAGATATTTTCGGCAATGATGCGAGAAGCCGACTCGAGCACGCCTAGCTGGGTAGTAAAGAGCATGAGCGCCCCAACCAAAATAAAGAGGTGTCCAACAAGGTTGTGGGTAGCGAGTCCAATCATCTCGGCTTCTTTGAAAAAGAACGAGAGACCGCCACTACTACTGACTCCGTGGGCCGTGGCCATAGAGAGGGTGGCGAGCATGAGGATAGTCAAGAGTCCGATCCCCCAGAATACCAAGAGATGCTCGGTACAAACTAGGCGCCACCACCGAGCAAAGCGAGAGAGATTGCTCGCAGAGAGACTAAACATTTGCCCATCGATACGATGGGCGTGCGTACCTGAAAGCAGTGTCTTGATGCCAATGCCATATTTACCCATCCCCATCCCTTTTTCTTTTATATAGTAGCTCTGAGAGAGATTGAGGTTGCCACCACCACCAGAATAAGCAAATGCTCCCAGGAAAGCTCCGATCATAATCCCCTCTGGCAAAAAACGATATCCTTCGCCGATCCCGACCAGTCCTTGCAGGAGCGCTGACCAGTCTGTTCCCTTTGCCATATAGAGCGTAAGGATCGCGACAAATGGGACACCCACAGAGAGGAGCGTAGTCTGGACAACTGACATGGTTTTGTAGAGTGTTTTACCTGCCGAGATTATGAGCCCGGTTAAGAGAATCAAAAAAACCGAAGTATAGCGAATATCTAGAAAGGGGAAAACGTGATTGAGCATCGTGGAAGAGGCAGTGACAAATCCCGGTAACGCCCAGGGGATCACGGTAGAGAAAACAAACCAAGCAGGGATTAGCCTACCCCACCTGCGCCAACCGACAAAAACAGATTCCCCCCATATCAAGGTGTAGCGCATAATCTCGGTATTTAAAAAATATTGGAAAGTGATACCCACTAGTCCACCCCAGATAATACCCAAGCCGTATTGGGAAACGAGGTATGGCCACATGATGAGCTCACCACTCCCGAGTGCAAGACCTAGGAGAATAAAAGAAGGCCCAATACTTTGCTTGAGGGTGATGGGCTCAGGGAGCTCTGTTGAGAATTTGGGCATATTTATAGAGTATCATATGCCATATGGACGGCATACTCCCAGTTTACAAACCAGTGGGGATCACGAGTTTTGACGTGATCAGAGCGTTTAAGCGGGCGCAGTTTACAGGGAGAGACCCTGTAAAGTATAAAGTGGGGCATGGCGGGACACTAGATCCTTTTGCAGATGGTGTACTACTATTACTACTAGGTAAAGCGACCAAGAAAATGAATGAACTGTCCGCGCTACCCAAAACTTATCGGGCGGTGGCACGACTAGGAGCCAGCTCAGACACACTGGATTGCACTGGACATATAGATTTAAGATTTAAGGTTCAAGATTTAAGATTAAGTTTAGAACAGTTAAACGAGCAAGGGGAAAAATTCTTGGGGGAGATTGAGCAAGAAATACCAGATTACTCGGCGACGAAAATCAATGGTGTGCCGAGATACAAATTGGCGCGAGCAGGCAAAGAAATGGAGAAGAAAACAAAAATGGTAAAGATTGATGATTTAAGATTTACAAAAATTGAGGCGGACATGGTCGAGTTTGTCTCGACAGTGTCGAGTGGAACCTATATCCGTCAGCTGTCATACGATATCTTCAAGACTTTAGGGGTTGAAAGTTATTTGGAGTCGCTCACTCGGACCCAAATTGGTGACTACGTCATGGAGAAATGCGTCAAAGTCGAAGATTTTAGCTCATTAGCTTGGCAAGGTAAGGTAGTGCCTTTAGCATAGCGAGTTCGCGGTGTGTGGGATGAGCAACTTGGAATTCGATGGGTTGATCGTGAAATTGACCGAGAGTCATTTTTAGTTGAGGGATGAAAAAAATCGGCCAAAACGGCATCCCCTCCCTACGCGCAGGGAGCGGCTCCAAGAGGATTTCTCCCCGCAAAATGCCGTCAAAATATGTGACCTGCGAGTCGTGGGCGACGGCGGCGAGGACAGTGCGAAACTGAGCGCCACGCTCCCCTACTGGCACATCTTTCATCCGCTCTAAACAATACTGAATGATTTCTTCGTCGGTTGTTTTGTATCCTTTCCACCTCTTCACCTTGATGCCCGGCTCGCCACCTAAAGCGTCGATCTCTACCCCCGTGTCGTCGGCAATCACAATGCAGTCGGGTGGGAGCAATTTTGCATATGCTTCGGCTTTGATCTTGGCATTTTCCTCCAATGTCTCCCCAGTCTCTTCGACATCAAGATTGATATTAAAATCCACTAAGCTTTTGATGTTTACGCCGTGATGTGCGCAGATTTTCTGTACCATCTCAAACTTGCCTGGGTTGGTGGTGGCGTAAACGATATTCACTTTTTGTCCTTATCGCTAAATATCTTGTAATAAATTGGGATGGTGGGTATCGAGATAATTGTCATCACTACCAATGCTTTGGCTGGACTGGTGAAATCTGCAAATAGACCAATCATTACACTCATAAAGGTAAACCCAATGCTACTGATAAACGAATTAAGCGAACTCATCGTCGCTCTTTGTTGATCACTAAACTCTCTCTGCATTAACCCGTTCTTAGCAACCTGACCCGCACCGTAAATAACTGAAGGAGTAATGATGATAAGCGGTGAGTAAATTGAGGGAATCCCGTAAGCAATGAGACTAGAGAACTTGCCATAAATACTACGAATAAGCAATACTTTTTCTGGTCCAATTAGTTTAATGATCTGACCGCTAAAGTAATAACTGATTGAAGCAATAATGTGCGTAAAAGTACTAACCAATCCTATTGCCCATATCGGCCATACACTTTGCAGAAAGGCGGAACGGAATTGGAAAGACACCTCTCCAGTCGAAAAAGATATTGCATCGCTAACTGCGAGGAGGCGGAGTTTTTTGTTGCGGACAAACAGAGCAATCGCTTCTTTTAAGTGGACAAATAGGTTAGTGGATGTCACACTGCGATGTTTGGGTTCAGAGAACTGGTAACTAACATAAAGCATAATGATCTGAGAAATAACCGATAACCACATCAGGTAGCTAAACGAGACGTGGGCAATAAAACCGCCAATTAGTGCAGATACTCCCAGAGCAAAATGCTCGCTAGCGCTCGTTTTCCCCAAATACTCTTTATACTCTCCCTGCATTCCATCGTCAGCCAGGGTGTCGTGGAGGAAGGCGTCGTTGTTACCGCTATAAAAAGAACGAGATAAACCCTCGAGGATGGCGCCGGCGACAAGCCACCAGTAGGAGAGACCAATGGCATAGAGGATAAAAGCGAGAACGCGCGCCCAGGACCCAAGGATAATAGTGCCACGACGGCCTACCCGGTCGGACCAGATACCGGTCGGGACCTCGAACACGGCGGATGAAAGCATGGTGATGCCAAAGATGGAGGCTCCGAGCGTATAAGAGCCGGAGACTTTAGAAAAATAAATAATGGCAAGTGGCGCAAAAAGACTAAAGCCAATGAGGAAGTTGAAGATTTTGAGGAGGCGGATATTCTTTTGATACATCAGACGATTATACGCTTGATTAGAAGTGGTTCGATGGTTCGAACCATCGAACCGTTATTTGCGGGATAGATAAATTTCAAAGAATTTGAGACCTGCGATAGTCAGACTATCTTTGACTTCACCACTCATGATCATTTGGTTGAGCTGTGCATGTGTAACACGCTTAATTTGCATACCTTGTTCGGAAGTTTCAAGCTTTTGCTTGCCCTTTGACAAATCGGTGGCCAGAAAAAAGTGGATCACCTGCGTGTGATGTCCGGGTGCGAGATGGAACTCGCCAATTTTTTCTATTTTGCCCGCGAGCAATCCTGCCTCCTCTTCTAGTTCGGCTCTGGCCGTACTCTCCATATCGGTATGCTCGAAGTGGCCAGCTGGGAACTCCCAGGAGAAAAAATCGACGGGGTACCGGTATTGTCCTACCATAGTAAAGTACTGACCGTCCCAGGGAATAATGCTGGCTCCAGGGATTTTGTGTACGACACCAAAAGTAATTTGATCTCCCTGATTGGTGATCACTTCGTCTTCAGTCACGGTCATAAACCGGTTTTGGTAGATTTGTTTAGAACTTAATTTTTGCCAAGTCATATGGTTAGTTTAACTGCTTTAATGACGAGGAAGAGGGGGAACTCGGCGCGGGCGCGATTTTCCCCTTTGGCCGCTTTGCCCACACTAACTTTGTCGGAGGTCCATTCTTCGAGATCGGTGATGGCTAGCCCAGCTGATTTGAGCGCTTTGACGTAGTAAGCGAGCGGCTGATGGTAAGTCCAAGTCATGGCCGAATCGGCGAGTCCGGGGTGAGCATTGATCGGGATCTCGAGGGGCGAGAGGTAGCGATTAACACGGCGATACTCCAACTTTTGTGCTTCGTCTTTGCCCCAACTACTCTGGCGAGGGATGCGGAAACTAGGGTGATTGATGACCATGACAAAGTCTCCGCCTACCTTCAATGCTTGGCCAATATTTTGGATCGTACTGGCGCTATCTTTCATATTTTGCAGGGCGAGGAGACAGACGGCGTGGTCATACGATCCTGCGGGAATGGGTAGACCTTTGGTGGCGTCTGCAACGTAGTAGACGTGTTTAGCGTTTTTCGTGAGTTTTTTTGCCTCGGCAATGAGCTCTTTGGAGATATCGACCCCAGTATAGTCCACGTTGTGAGCTAGGGTGCGAGCATAAACTCCCTGACCACAACCAACGTCGAGCACTGACTCCCCTGCTTTGGGATCGAGAAGCGTTTTGAGGTGAGGCAAAATGACGTGCTCGTGAAAGTAATGCCCACCCTCACCGACAATACCGGAGTACCATTTGGCAACGGGTGACCAGGAAGTGTTTTTGGATCTGGGATGGAGCATGGGGCTATTTTACACCACTACCCTCGTTATCCTTGGTTTTGTCTTTGAATGAAATGATTTCTTTCCAGGGTTTTTTGCGATCGATAATCAATCTCCAGCCTAGGAGTTCGAGACCGATGGGGATGACCCATACTCCAGGTAAAACTGGGAGAATTAATCCCATGATGCCAAAAATGACCAAAAAGATGCCAAGAGCTCGTTTGAGATTTTTCTTAACATGACTTTCCATGGGTACTAGTTTAACACGGTTAATCGTGTTGGACAGAATAGATGCATACATATATAATACGCATGCCTGAATCCCTCTCCGTATTAGCGGTTAGTCTGTGAGATAACTAATACTTGCAACCAGCAGCCAGGCACGTGGTGTGAATAGAAGGGGTTTGAAAGCATCGTACACTTTGAGCGACTTTAAACGGTCGCTCTTTTTGTA
>CAZCUC010000009.1:0-38181 GCA_964502225.1 uncultured Pseudomonadales bacterium
ACTTCCCCGCCACCATAAACCGAGGAACAAGTCCTGACAGTTTCAGCGCGAGCTGGGAGTGCAGTAGCAATTAGTAATGTAGCAACCACAATTAGTTTTTTCATATGTGGCGGATCATATCACCCTATAATCATTTTGTCAACCCTCTATAGGTCATCTCTACCAGACAAAGACAGAAGAAACTAAATACTACTTTTGGACTAGATTGGCGTAAACCACAATCCGGATGTCAGACACGAGGAATTTGCAGGTATACATAATCAAATCACTCGAGTAATCGGTGATCTCAGTCCCTTCCTCCACTTTTTGTATTTGGTAAGTATAGCGGTGCTGATCCCAGACTACCTCCACCATATCCCCATTTTTTAGCTCAGGTAGCTTATAAAAAGAATTTTTCAGTCGGTAGTCCTGGCTCCACTCTAGGTAGCCAAACCTGTGCGCCGCCAGTATCATTGGCTTTTTTACCTGCCCTGAGCTTGCCGAATGGTCAGGGGTACCAAACTCCCCTACCCTCCACACTCCCTTTCTCAGTGCGCTCTCATAATCCGCGCTCGGTGCCTCCAAAATACTCGTATTCACCCCAATCTTTGGGATTGTCACATAATGGCCCTCGGGGAGAGTAGGATCTTTTGATATCTGAGGGATTATCTCAGTCTCTGGCACTACCGGGGTTGGGTTTTCCTTTGCTTCTGCGGTCATCTCTACACTAGTCTTTTGCAGTGCTTTACCCAGTAGCTCTGTCGTCCTGGGCAGAACGCTGTAGTAGAGGTATAGTCCGACCGGGTAGCTGGTCAGCACGGTAAAAATAGACCATAGAGCCAGAGCCATCCCCGCAAATAACAGAGCCAAAGTCGATGGTCCCCTTTTGTACAGGATCTGATATTTCTTTTCCCGCCGTCTCCGCCAGGTCTCAATAAACTTCATACTTCTAATTCTACCCTAAAACATAGTAGTTGCTGAGGGTTGATCCATGAAGTAAAAGAAAACATTACGCAGGCGGACAGCCGAGTTAGAGGCCAATTTTGCACCAGCAAAATATGGCCGTTTTTCACTTTACGAATGGGTCAACCCGTCCTATATTACACAATTCCGTGCTTCTTTATCACTGCCAATATCTTCCCCTGTACTTTCTCAATCGACAACAGCTTCCCTGCCGAGTCGACGCACTTGATCACTTCCCAGTGAGGGTACTTTTTAGACAACTCTAGATATAGTGACAACACTTCTTTTTGATAGGCGACATTGGCCTCGTTTATATCCTTCTTCTGCCCCTTCGTATATTCCCTCTTTGCTTTTTGCTCAATCAATTTTTGGCTAATTTCCACGGGCACATATAGGAATATCACCAGATCTTCTTTAGGTAATTTGTGTTCCTTGTACTCCATCTCGTACAGCCACTTGAGGAACTCATCCCTCTTATCTTTCTCGATTCGCGCCGTCTGGAATGCCATCGAGCTAGTTGTGTAGCGGTTGGCTACCACGGTATTACCCTCTTCCAGCCAGTCCACGATCTCATCCCGCGCTGTGAGCCGGTCCATGGCATAAAACAGCGAGGTTAGATATGGACTAGAGCTCTCTAGACTCCCAAACTCCCCAGATAAATACCGACCCACCATCTGGCCATGGAATGAGGTGTAATAGCGAGGGAAATCTATGTATTTGTTTTTTATATTTTGCTCATCTAGGTATTTGAGGAGTAGCTCTGTTTGCGTCCCCTTCCCGCTCCCATCCGTACCATCAATCACCACTAGTTTTCCTTTTCTCTCAGACATTGACACGAAGTATTCAATGTTCTTTTTCAGTACAGTCTTGATGTTTCCCTTGGTATAGTGGGCGATATAGAGCTCAGGGTGACCCTCGATCATGATAGGGAGCGGCATGGCCGCATCCTTATAGTAGAGAGCTAGAACTGGCTTGTCATGATTGAGTGCATATTCAATCAAAAATGCCGTGCCCCAACTCGGTTTGGTAACTTCTGCCACCATAAAATCTGCTTGATCTATCAAGACAGTCTCACGTTTAAATAATCCCTGCGCAGAGAGTCCATCGCCCACTGGAGTATCAGGATTGACCACATGAGGATTAACTACCACATTACCCAATTTTTCGAGATTATCGACTACTTCCTGATACACTGGTAGTAACGACCGGTCATACTGAAAAGATGCGCCAAAGTAAACTTTCATCTCTCTATGATACTACATCCAACCTATCGAGGTTTAGTGATGCGATCCTCCTTTCTGATTGCAACGATTTCTCATATCTTTTCTGAATTATCGTGCTCTTGATCCCTCGCTCCGCCATATGTTGAAGTATCGACCGATAAACTACCGCATGCTCATACCACTTCCTTGAATCATTGTAGCTCGTCAAAGCATTATGGGTATCTACTTTACGTGGATCTAACCCATAAAAAGCTGGAGAAAAACGGTATTTGTGGGGCTTTTGCAGAACCGTGTAGTACGCGGGCGATGAACCTCCTCTTGGATCCCTAGAGGCAGTCAGTCCAATATGCTCCTCAACTATCTTATACTCCAGATCATGTCGCACATAATCTCTAAATGCCACAGGGTCAAAATGACTGGCAAATCGCTCATAAACACCAGCAAGTTTATGCGATCCAACGGGCTCGTTTCTGCGCTCCCATACTTCTCGCAGTAAGTCTGGATCATTGCACCAGTCTAGCTCACGCTTCAATTCACCTGGCTTGGCAACCAAAAATGTCCGATATGAAATGTCCAGATCAGGGAAAGCGCTCATATTTGCTTTGTATCACCCTCTCCACCTCTCCCTCCCCCAATCTGGAATTTTTTTTAACTCTTGATAGCCTCTATCAGCTGCAATATTGTCTACACAAAATATATGTGATCCAGGACGCATATACATATCATTCACTTTTAACGCAGTTTTATACGAAACGGATGAGAAAACTGCATTAAACAAGGCCATGGGAAAACTCTCCAATCTAACAATCTCAGGTAATGACATCCCTCCACCAAATTCGAGAATATCTGCCATGTATGCAAAGTAACCATTATCACTTAACTTGCGTACAGCATCTTCATTAATATCAATCAAAGTCGGTGTATACCAGTGTTTGTATAGTTCTCTTGTTTTCTTACCTGCACCCCCTGCCACATCCAATATCTCCCCCCTACCACTCATCAGCCCAGTCGGACCAAATTCAATTGCCTGAGCGTATCTATTGATAGTTTCAATCGGAAAACTCAGACCTGAGGCAATATTTTCTGCAGGAACCTCTGAAAAATGACGTATATTTTCGAATGCGATAGACATAATATCTGATCATCTTATAGTAAGATAGAAGAGATATCATACACTGTCTCACAACTTGCATCAGCGACAGGACTTGATCCACCCACCAGGATCGTCTTCATCGAGACCGCCTGTGCCCCCTCGATATCTATGTCCTCCCGATCCCCGACATACACGATCTCCTCAGGCTTCAAGTTCAAACTCTCGATGGCGGCCAGAAACGGCGCAGGCTCTGGCTTTACCCAGCCCTGGTCGTAACAGTAAATCCTCGGGTCAAAGTCATGGTAATCCAGGCCCAAATACGTAATCTTGCGCTCCACCTGGCTCCCCGATCCGTTGGTAATGATAAATAATTTATACTTCTTTTTCAAAGTCTCAATCATTTTCACCAATTTTTTGTCTGGGATCACGTATTTCTCGATCGCAATCGTATCCCACACATCCTGGAATATTCGCTCCCCGTCTAGCCCAAAACTATTTAGCGTCTGAGTGTTACTCCGATATTCATCCCTCCGTTTGAGATATTCCTCCGCTAGCTCATCTGGGTCTTGCGAGAGCGCCTCTGCCGCCTTCTGGATCAATATCTTGCCTACCTCCACACTCATCGCCTCGGACGCATGATACAGAGTCCCATCCACATCAAATCCCACAGCCTTAACATTTTGCAAATTTATTTTCATGGCTCTAGTATATGTCATGCCACGCCAGATGCAAGAAAAAGAAAAAATTAGGTAATTCCTAGCATTTGTTTTGGACAAGTGCTAGTAGATATGGAATTTTTACACGATGCTTCAGACACTTTTTCAAACTTACTAGCCGAGCTCAAAGATACGCTACGTTTCTCTGCATCATCACCGGTCAAGCACGAGCCATTTTGAGTTAAAACAAGATATAGATTATAGATACTAAAATCATTATCCGTGGGATACTCTTTAGCTAGATATCCTTTACTGTTCCTGCACAACATCCAACATGGTTCCATACCCTATAATTATACTATACACATCAAGTGTGTCAACCTATTTACGTAAGAAAGGAACCTCAATCGTAAATCCATAGACTATTCTATTAGTTGCCAATTCGATGTCATGCCAAAGCAAATCCAGATACTCTTGTTTAATCCTTGTTTTACCTAGAGTATAACCAGGATCAGCAAAATATACATATTTACTATCAACACAGCAAGCAGCCATATAATGCCCTGCTAACGTATTTAAAATATCTTGTCTGTTAAAGTATGCTGGTTGTTGTCCATCCCATATGTATATTGAATCATGAGAATGTAACTTATCTACTAGCTCATTCTTCGTACCACCCTCCCATGCCGTACACGTAACTCCAAGACTACATAAACCATCAAATAGATCCCATGGATCTGCCCCACTAGAACTCAGTTTAATTGCATCTGATATTTCCGCGTCAGTAATACCAGATGAGATACCTGCAATTGTCACCGCCAAGCGCGCCATCTCGAGACTACATGAGTATGTTTCGCTCTGACCTTTCATCTCCATTAAGGGGCGATTCGGACAGACACGAGGAAAATCCTTAATCGTTGTATTTTGACTATAATATGGATAAAATTTCTTCAAACCGACACTTATCTCCGGTTTAACAAGTTCCCAACCAGGGTTTCTAGACATTAAAAAATAATACCATTTTTGTCAAATACTGATAGAATATCGGACTTATGACCAACTGTCGACATTTTGAAACATGCAGGGATCTACTCCTATTCTATGCGTCACAAGACGAGCAACCTTCTTGGTTACTAGTCAGACGAATTCAAATGATTAGTGAAGATGAAGGTGAAAGACGCTTAGCACACGAATGTATTAGTTCAAACGGGGAAAAATGTAGTTTGAGCGTCAGATCTATACATGGATATCGCAAAGCAACTGAGGATTTATTAAAAGCAATCCAACCCTAACCGCAAACCGAGTACCCGCACCCATAGCACTTTTTACACCCCTCTTCTAGCGCCAGCTTACTAGAACATTCAGGGCAAAGTTCTTTGTTCTGATTCTCTGATTTGCTGGATCTCCGACTTTCTGAGTTTTCTGATTGTCTGACTGGCTGATTGGTTGAAGTTCCGACATTTAGCACCTGCTCCCCCCTACTCTTGTCCCTATACACCGTGATCCCCTTACACTTGAGATCTGCCGCCATCATATAAACATTCATCACATCCTCGACGGTCGCATCACTGGGCAAATTGATTGTTTTCGAGACCGCATTATCCGTATATTTCTGGAACGAGGCCAGCATCTTTACGTGCGTCTCGGGCTTGATATCCATGGCAGTCACAAATGTCTCGCGGATCTCCTTGGGGATCTTGTCCAGTTGTTGGATACTGCCGGTGCGCGCAATCTCGTCCATCAAATCACTCGAGTACAATCCGTTGACGTGCTTAATCGCTTTGACTAGATCGTTGTTCACCTCCGGCAAATTGTACTGCCCCATCGACTTGCGGAAATATGCCAGAGCAAAGTGAGGCTCGATACCTGATGAGGCCCCCGCCATCATCGAGATCGTCCCCGTGGGCGCAATCGTGGTCACCGTGGCATTACGGAAATGTTTATATCCTTTCTTCTGCCAGCTCGATCCCTTAAAATTGGGGAAGTTCCCTTTTTCTTTGCCCAGTTTCTCCGACTCGTCGTGCCCAATCTTTTGCACGAATTGCATGACTTCCTCAGCCATCTTTAGCGCTTTGTCCGAGTCATAGGGGACGTGGAGCTTGACTAGCATATCTGCCCAGCCCATCACTCCCAGTCCTATCTTGCGGTTGCCATGGACAGTATCGGCCACCTGTTTTAGTGGGTACTCGCAGACCGAGACCACATCATCGAGCATCCGAGTGGCTATCCGCACCGTCTCTTCTAGTTTTTTATAATCAATTTCCAATTTGAGAATTTGAGAATTTTTGATTTGAGATTCTTTTACATGTACTGCCAGATTAATTGATCCGAGATTACATGCTTCGTATGACAAAAGCGGTTGTTCTCCACACAAGTTCACGGTTTCTAGAGGTCCTACATGAGGAGTCGGGTTATATTTTTCGATCTCGTCTATAAAAATCAGTCCAGGATCACCATTTTTCCAAGCCATCCGGGCGGCTTCTTCCATTAGCCCTCGTGCCGAAACCTTGGTTGTCACTCGTCCCGTGCGAGGGTTGATCAGCTCCCACTCTTTATTGCCCTTTACTGCCTCGATAAACTTGTTCGTAATCGCAATTGAAAAGTTGATATGGGGGTAGTTGTAGCCCGATTCTTTGCAATGGATAAAATCGATAATATCTGGATGAGTGATGGGGAGAGTCACCATATTGCCAGATCTACGCTTGCCAGCTTGGAGATAAATATCCGAGGCATCATTCACCAGTTGCATAAGAGCCACCGGTCCACATGCGGCGCCACTAGTTGTACTGACCTTGTCATCTTTGGGTCTGATATGTCCAAAGGTAAAGCCGACTCCACCCCCGTACTTTTTCAAAATCGAGCTTTCTTTGAGAGATTCAAAAATCCCCTCAATATCATCGGGCATCGGCATCACAAAACAGTTGGCTAGTTGGTTGTTGGCGGTACCAGAGTTGGCTAGTGTCCTGCCTCCTGGCATAAACCGCTGTTCCTTCATCACTTTTGAGAATTGTGCTTGCCACTCTTTGCGTTTAGCTGGCTTTTCGGCGCTGGCGAGGAACTGGGCCGTGCGATCAAACATCCCCCCGACTGTCTCGACCACTTCCCCCTCTCCATCTCTGCGCAAATACTTTTCCTTCGCGACCATCAAAGCATTTAGCGAAAGACCCACATCATCATTTACCCCTAGTGCCCGTTTACTTGCTTCTACTTGGCGCTTTTTCTCTCGATTCAAAATATAAGCTTTGGCAGTTTTGTAATGTGTTTTCTCTAGCAATATTCTCTCGACCATATCGCCAATCTCGGCCGAGGACACGCTCTTGATCCTGCCATATTGCTTCTTCAGTCGCTCGATCACTTCTTGGGCGATCATTTGTGCCAGTTTTTTGTCCGTCCCGCCCACATCTTGTGCCGCCAGGAAAATAGAATCGGTCACCTTTTCCAGATCCAGCTCTTGGACTTTTTCATTACGTTTTAAGACTTTCATGTGTTATCCATCCTAGCGGAAATTACCCAAAATACGCAATAAGACAAACTAGAACATTTACCAACTCTCCAAGAAATAGGAACATCTCGAATAAAAATTGGCGGATGAAATTTTGTCGACATTACAGGCGCGTAAGCCGCATGTACCGGAGATCAAAATTTGCGTCCGACAGATTTTTTGATCGATAATTACTCAGTTTTTGTTTGTTCTTCAGTTTTCGCCGGCAGTTTCCATGCCGCCCACTTGCAGGTCGGGTAGTTTTCGCATCCAAAGAACTTGGCTCCCTTGCGCGACTTCATCGCTTTGACCCGACCACCATCTGTCGGACACACTGCTCCAGCTACGTACTCGGTATAGGGCTTGGTATATTTACATTCCGGGTACGTCGAGCACGAGAGGAACTTACCAAACTTGCCCGTCCTCACCACTATCTCTCCCTCTGGACAATCCGGGCATTTCTCCCCAGTACTCTCTACTTTAACCTTGACCCTTTCACCCGATTCTTCGACCGCTTTGACTTGCTTTTCCAGTGGCTCCCAAAAAGCTCGCACAGTCGGTACCCACTGTTTCTTTCCCTCAGCTATCTCATCCAAATCACTCTCCATTTTGGCCGTAAACTCATACGCAAACACATTGCCAAAGTTGGCCATCAAAAAATCGACCACAGCTTCACCTATGGCTGTAGGACGAAAGCTCTTTTCCTCTTTCACAACATATCCACGATCCTGGATCGTCGTGATAATCGCCGCATAAGTACTAGGGCGACCAATGCCTCTTTTTTCTAGTTCTTTGATCAGCCCAGCCTCACTATACCTAGCAGGTGGATTGGTAAATTTTTGTGTCGGATTCACTTTAACCAAAGAAAGTGTTTCGCCTGCACTCACTTCGGGCAAAAAGACATCATCGGCAGTTTTGCCCAGTTTTAAGTAACCATCAAATATCATTCGTTTGCCATCAGCTTTCAACAAGTAAGGTTTACCCTGAGCTTGTCGAAGGGCCGTCACCAAAATACTGGTTTTATCAAACCTTGCGTCAGCCATTTGGCATTGCAAAAAGCGAGATCTGATCAGGTCATAAAGTTTTTGGTGCCGACTGGTCATCCCCGAAGCGGTCAGATCGGCTCCCACGCGTGATACATCGGTTGGGCGGATCGCCTCGTGCGCCTCCTGTGCACTAGCCGCTTTGGTTTTGTACACCCGTACTTCTTTGGGTAAATAGTCCTGACCATATGTACTACCTATATAATTCCTCGCCATCTCGACTGCCTCACTCGCCAGGTTAAAAGAGTCCGTGCGGTGATATGTGATATAGCCGTGCTCATACAGCGACTGGGCTATTTGCATGGTCATCTTGGCACTCCACGAGAAGACATTTGACCCAGCTCGCTGGAGGAGCGATGTGGTAAATGGCGGGTAGGGTGAGCTATGTTGTTCTTCTTTGGTCAAATCCGATACTTTATACTCGGCTTGTTCTAGATCGTCGATGATTGCTTTAGCTAGCTCCCCATTCCCGATCTTTGCTGTCTTGCCGTCTATCTTAAACAGTTGTACCCTCAGCTCCCCTAGTTCCGAACCTTGCACGATTTTAGGCGAGTGTTCGGAACTTTTGCGATTAAGGTTTGTGAATATCTCCCAGTACTCTTCGGGGACAAATTTTTGGATCTCTCGCTCTTTATCGACAATCAAACGCACAGCAACCGATTGCACCCGGCCGGCCGAGAGCCCTCTTCTCACTTTTTTCCATAGCACTGGCGAGAGCGTATATCCGACCAGCCTGTCTAGCACCCGCCTCGCCTGCTGAGCGTTCACGAGCTCCATATTCACTTGGCCCGGGTGTTTGAGTGCCTCCATGATAGCGGTCTTCGTGATTTCGTGAAACGTCACTCTCCTAAACCTAGCATCTACTTTCTCTCTCCTAGAATCTGACAACAGGTACTGGACGTGGTACGAGATAGCTTCTCCTTCGCGGTCAGGATCTGTCGCCAAATAGATCACTTTAGCGTCTTTGGCTAACCGCTTTAGATTGGCTACGTTGGCTTTTTTACTCGACAGCACTTGGTAGTTGGGCTCAAAGTCGTGTTCGATATCTATCGAGAGTCCTCCGCCCTTTTCCGGCAGATCTCGCACATGCCCCATAGATGCCTCTATTTTATAGTCAGCACCGAGGAATTTGGTCAGCGTTTTAGCTTTGGTTGGTGACTCGACAATTACTAAATCCATATTTACAAGGATACCACACAGTTACTCGCCTACCCACAAGGCCTGGCCTTAACGGATCAAATTCACGAGTTCACTTGTTATCTTTTCGATTACATTTTCAATAATTACTTTTTCCTCCCCATTAAAATCTTGCAGGCTATACACCACCCCCGGCACACCCTTGTTCCCTCTTACCTCCCTATTCTCTACCCCTACCCGGACGTTCCAAAACTGGTCACTCCCCAGCTTTTCCTCTACCGACAGCAGACCGTTGTGCACTTGTGGCCCTTTACCATGCTGGATTTTGTATTTGCCAAGCGCAATGTCCAAGTCGTCGTGCACAATATACAGGTCACGCAACTCTATTTTGTAAAACCGGCAGATAGCAGATACCGCTACCCCACTATCATTCATAAATGTCTGCGGCTTCACCAATATAAATTCTTTTGTCTGCACCATTTCCGAGTTAAACTTTTTTGTAAATGCGAAAGATAATTCTGAACCTTGCATGATTTTAGGCGAGTGTTCAGAATTTTCAGCGGTCTGCAGCATTTTCAGTAAAGAGTCCACCACCATAAACCCCACATTGTGCCTGTTCCCACTATATTTCTCTCCTGGGTTACCCAGTCCTACGATGCATTTCATGAGAGTATTGTATCAGGACTTTCGACACGCTCGCGTTAAAAAGGTTGGAGGGTGAAGTTTTTAATATATCCAATAGCGTCATGCAAACCTGACTGTTTTTGCGCATTGCAGTAGCCGACTTCGCCTACATCGTCGGATTTCGCAAAAGCAGAAATATGTCAGGTTGAATGACCTCAACGATCAAAACTTACAAGAACTCCAATTGTTCTATCAAGTCCTCTGGGCTATATACAGGGATCCCTCCATTTCTGATGATCTCCACACTCCCATGATAACTATTCTGGGTGATTGGCCCTGGCACGACATACACATTCTTCCCTTCTTCCGCCGCCGCATTCACCGTGATCTTTACCCCGCTCCTCCTCGGGCACTCTGTGACTAGGATCGCTTGCGCGAGGTGAGCCATGAGCTTGTCCCGCTCCCGGAATTTGTCTGGTGTCGGCTTTACTCCTTGGCTGTACTCACTCACCAGTAACCCACCATGCGCTAAAATCCTCTTTTTCAGCACTTCATGCTCTGGTGGATAGCATAGGTCTACCCCGTGCCCGAGTACTGCGAGGGTTGACCCCTCAAAATCCAACGCCGTCTCGTGTGCCACCCTATCCACTCCCCTCGCCAGCCCAGATACAATGCACCATTTTTCTCCTACTAGTTGCTCTACAAATCGCCTGGTCACCTCCCTACCATACTCGCTCATCCATCTCGTCCCCACCACAGCTATCCGCTTTGCTTTCAAACAATCCTGATTCCCCAACAAATACAAGTCTGACATAGTTATTAGCTATATAATACACAAACACCCTCCTCGATGTTTCTGCATAACGAGGAGGGTGTTTCGATATATTTAGATTTGATGTCTATTACCATCATTAGGAACAAAAGATGCCATCTCAGCCCTTCCAGGGTGAGGTATCCTTGGAGCTTCTACTTGCACCACAACGCAGTGCACAACCTTTTCGACATCTTCTAGAACTGCATGTACGTCTAACTCTTCAGGAACTTGCAATCCCAACTCTCGAAACTTCTCAGCTGTCATAACTGGCATATATCTTCACCTCCTTTCAAATTTCGGCAATAAAAAACCCGCCTCTTTGGTGCGGGTTTGTGTTATTTTGCCTTTTAATTAAGCTTTTTTACACCAAACCCGTCGCTCCCCAAATAAGGAGGTGTTTAACGGTAATGGTATTAAAACGAGCTTGTGTCATAACTTCTATCCATTCTACCTAAGTAACATGTCAGGTCAATATATCAAACTATAGCAAATAGAGAAAAATTGGCGGATGAAATTTTGTCGACATTACAGGCGCGCAAGCCGCATGTACCGGAGATCAAAATTTGCGTCCGGCAGTTTTTCAGTTCTCCCTCGTTCCCAACCACTCCACCAATTCTGACAATATCTGATCTTTGTCAGCCAACAGTGTCGCCTCTGCCATGTGTTCCCTGATTGCCTCCTGTGTCTTCTCCTTCCCGTACATCGTGGCATATGTTTTCTTGCCCTTTTTTGCCATATCTTTGTCATACCCCAGATAGTCATCGCGGAGCTGGAATATCCATCCCAGTTCCATCCCAATTTTTCCAAGTCTATCCAGTAGCTCTTGGTCCGCACCCCCCAGGGTGGCACCCAGGAGTAGTGGCAATACACAGCTATACTCACCCGACTTGATCGCCAATATTTTTAGGATCGTCTCATCATCGGCAATATCTAGCCCGTCCAACGTCTGCCCATATCCCACCCGGGTAAAGTACTTCCCCCATACTTTCATTGCTTCCACAATTTGGCCCGCCTGCAACGCTTGATGCGTAGCATCTGCGGGCAGGGAATTGGAGAATTTAAGATTTGAAATTTTTTCCATCCCCCACCCAAAGGTGTAGTCACCCGCGAGCATCGAGACAAAGTTGCCTACATGCGGGTTGTCGTACCGGGCAATCAGGGTAGGTACTCCCCGCCTAGTCATATCTCTATCCATAAAATCGTCTTGGATCAACAGGCCCAGGTGAAAGATCTCCATCACCACCGCCGCCTTGATCACTTCGCTATTTACTTCATGCCCACTCAATTGATATCCCAAGATCACGAGCATCGCCCGCAACCTTTTGCCACCCACCGACAGCTCCTTCATCGCTTCTAAAACCGGCACTAAATGGGGCGAAATCTCCCGTACCTCTGCCAATCTCTTCTCCATCTCCTCCGCAATCCCCCTATCCACACGCTCTTTATACTTCCCAAAAAAAATCTGTAAACTACTCATACGACAATTATATCCGAAACTATCAACTACGGTAGCTTGGCAAATTTACGGGTTTGTTGACCACTACACTCTTTGCCTAGCCACTGAAAGTAAGCCCGTGGAATTCCCTCGCTCTGCCAAAATAACTGCATTGTTGCAGTATCATCTCCTTGACTAGCTGCGTTTGCTAAGAACCTCAAGTAACATGACTTTATGCAAGAATCTGAACCACACCCACCTTGAGCTTGATCAGAAAGAATCCCATCAATTACTTCTTTTCTTTGCTCAGGAGTACCCCACAATCCACTCATTCGTTTATTATAAGCCTACCTAAATCAAAAGTCTACCCTCTTTCAACACCTCCACTCCATCTATAGTCAGTACACTGCCTGGTAGTCGCATATCCTTCACTATATCCCAGTGGATCGCAGACTCGTTCTCTCCCCCACCCCGCGCCTCTCTATACGCACGCCCCAGAGCCATATGGATCGTCCCGCCGATCTTCTCGTCAAACAGGGTATTTAGCATGGCACGTTTGATATTAAAGTTGGCGCCGATCGCAAACTCGCCCAGGTACTTGGCTCCCGGATCAGTCTCCAGCATCTTTAGCAACTGCGCCTCGCCTCTCTCGGCCTTGGCATTTATCACCTTGCCATCCCTAAACTCTAGGTGGATCCCAGACACCTCGGTCCCATACGCCAGGGTTGGCAGGTCAAAGTACACCTCCCCGTTTACCCCGTCAGTCACCGGTGCCAAGAAACACTCGCCATCAGGTATATTGCGCTCCCCGTAGCATGCTTGGGCCAGTCTCCCCTTGATATTCACGTATAGATCAGTCATCTTGCCCCGCACATGGATCTCGCTCCCCTTGTCCATGATTTTCTCTAGTCCCTTCAGGTCTTTTTCCATTTTTTTGTAGTCCACGAGACACGCATTAAAGTAAAACTCGCGGAGCCACTCGGTCGAGACACCAGCCTCCTGCGCCGTCCCATCGGTCGGGTACTCTGTCAGGATCCATCTATCGCTATCGATCATCGGATCCATCAGTGGGCGCAGTAGTTTGGACCGCTTAGCTATTTTGTCCGGATCTATCTGGGATAGTTCACGACTATTATTCTCGGTATAAATCCGCACGTAGGCGTCGGCCCACTTGATCTTGGTTTTGATTACCTCTTCTGGTACATACGATATCTGCCACTCATTGGCATTGTTGTAAAAGGTATAGCTAGTACCGGTCGCTTCAATATCAAACATGGGGTAGGCTCCCCGCTTCAGCACCTCGAGATATACTGCTTTACCTAGCGCCATCCCCGCCTCAGATACGGTGATTAGCACTTTTTCCTTTGGCTTGATCGAGAGCGAGTGGTCCACCAAAATCTTTGCTAATTCAACATCTCTTTCGCTTGGTTGCATCTGCAAAGTATACCTTAGATTTGAGCATTTGAGAATTTAGGATTTGAGAATTATTTTTTAGTCACGGTCAGTAGTACTGCGTCACTCTCACTCAGCGAGATCTCGCGCCGCAAACTAGCCCCAGCAATATTCACTTCGGTATTGAGGACTCGTCCCGACAAATACTCCTCTTTGACATTGTAGATCCCATCCGCTATCCCCACGATTGTCAGGGGGAAGAGTTCGTCGTGTTTGCCGGAGGGATCATAGTTGGTCACAAGCACCCGGACTACCCCGCTGGGGTCATTTGTCGCAAGCGACGTGACGTAGGTACCATTACCTATAGTAGGCAAGCGCGCACCATCTAGTTTAGCGATCATCTCCCAGGCTTTAAAGCGAGGCTTTTTCATCACTGCGCCGTACTTGGGGTTGGTCACCATGCCCCACCCACCGTGGAGCTGTTTGTCTCCAGGTGCTCCGTCCATCACTTCAAATGCTAGCGCTAGGTCAATGGCTGTATCCGCGAGGGCTGTATTTACAGCCAAAAAGTGCGCTCCTGCCCACCTGCCGTCATACGAAGCCGATCTCTCCGGGTTGACTCCCCATTCAGAAATATATAGATCCTGCGACCGAGCTATCCTGGTTTGCATCATTTCTTTGGCGGTCGTGGCATCTTTGACAAAGTCATCGACATTCGCACTATATCTATGCCAGGAGAAAAAATCGATCCGGACCGATTCATCTAATTTGTCATAAAACCCAGTCACCCATGCCGGATAAAACCCTGTCGTAGCCGGCCCACCGATCTTAAATGGCTTCACTCCACTCACCCGGTTGGCGGCATTAGCGGCAGTTGCATACAAAGTCACATAATTTTTGGCGCCCCCCATTTTCCAACCGCCAAACAAATCAGGCTCATTCCAGACCTCATAGATCACATTGTTTAGCCCACCCCGATAATCACGGGAGTAGTGCGCGACCGTAGCGGCTACCACCTGGCCCCACTCCCCCCAGTCACTCGGGAAATCGAGGATATCACCCTTGGAAATAGCCGGTGGCATATACGAAATCGAGAAATAAGGCAGGGCCCCAGCGGCGATAATATCGCCGACCATAGCGTCCAGTTTGGCCCAGTCATAGCTCAGTTTGCCGTCCACCCGCGAGACCACGTTAAATCCATCGTAGATATGGTCTATCCGGACATAGCGTGTCCCAACACTCTTGAGTAGTCCCGAGGTCGCACTCAACCGAAAATCTTCTTCAGGCAGTTTTTCAAACCCTTGGGCTACCCCGCTCCAGGTTTTTTTGATGGGCAGACCAGGTTGGCTGGCATCTACCACAATCGCGGCCGCCTGGTAGCTAGCCCCAGTTAGATACTTGGTCACTTTTTGCACCAGACCCACCGTCCACGGCAAACTCGCAACCAGCAACAGCACCACACTCAAAGATTTCCAGTTACGCCTCCACCACACTTCGTCCTCCTTTGTAAAAGCTTTGCTTTCGCCAAGTTTTTTTTTCATTCCTTCACTATGACAAATCTACCCCAAATATGCAAACTTGACTTGTTGGTATATAATATAGGACATGAAATCATTCATTGCTGGTTTACTCACTATTCTTGCTCTTGGGGTACTAGGTTTTTATACCTTTAAAGCCACAACCGGCTTCCTGCTCAAGCTCAGCCCTACTCCCTCTGCGAGTCCTACCGCCTCATCTACTCCTTTGCCATCATCTTCGCTCAAACCTAGCGCCAAACCTAGCTCATCTCCAACTCCTACCCCCAGTCTAGTCCCCACCACCAAGGGTGGCGAGCCCATCAAGGTCAGTGGCGGAACGGTCAAAGGCGTCACCACCACCAAAACGACTACTACTACGACTACCTCCCACCTCAACCTCACTTTGGTCAAAACCAATGCTTGTCCTGTGAGCTATATCACTGAAGTCAAAGATATCAAAGGCCCGCTTACTTTGCGCTATAGTCTCAAAGACAACTACAGCTTTGGCATCACAGTCTGGCGTGCCGATGGCAACGAACTAATCAGCAACACCACCTATTCCGGCAACTCCGGTACCATCAAGACCATCTCCGGCGTAGACTACATGAAGGTCCGGGTCGAGAGCAAATCCTGTTCATCTACCTCCGACACCTGGCTGACGTTGACAGCAGAGAGATAACATTTCATGATGCAAAAAGAGTCAAAAAAGGGTCGACTCTGGCGTCTATCTACTGAGCATAGCGCTTTTGCTGGATATCATCAGAATCAAGTTTTCAACTCAAATAATTTACCTGAATTGCTTGGGAATATTATAATTAATGCAATTCCGTACGGATATCACAAGCTACTTACAACTTGCTTTATTCTAGGATGGTACGGAACTCTTGACACAGATATTCCAGAGGAAGACACTCAGCAATAATAACTTCTTACGCCCTACTCACATACTCATCCGTCTGCGTATCCACAATGATCGTCTCGCCCTCTTTAATAAACAGCGGCGCCATCACCTCTACCCCCGTCTCGATCGTCACTGGCTTCTTGGGCGCATTGACTGTGTTGCCTGCACTGGCCTCCTGTGCTTCGGTCACTTTTACGGTCACCTTTAGCGGGAATCTTACCCCAATCGCCTTACCTTCAAAAAAGTTAAAAAACATCTTCATCTCTGGCAAGAGATATTTGTCTTTACCCTCAAAAATAGCTTTCTCGACCTCAAACTGGTCAAAGGTACGAGGATTCATAAAATTGTAGGTCTCCCCATCTCCGTACAAATACTGCAACTCCACGGTATCTACATCGACCGTCTCGACCATATCACTCGACTTAAAGGTGTACTCATAGACATTGCCAGTTTTTACGTTCTTCAATTTACTTCTGGCAAAAGCCGAGCCCTTACCCGGGAAGTAAAACTCACATTTCACGACGGCATGAGGCTGTCCTTTATACAAGACAAACTCGCCGGCCTTTAGTTGATTTGCGCGCATTGTACCCATGGAGGAGATTATACCTCGCTCTCACGCCCACCCACAACCCCAATCATTTCCGTTTTTTCGCTTCCTCCACCAACCTTGCAGCGTCGTTCACTGGCACCATCTTTTTAAGATTCTTGTCCCAAGTATAAGCAGGTATTGGATCATCCTTGCTAGATTCTATAAAACTCTCTCTCGCAACTTGACTATCAAATCTCCCAATAGGTTTTCTTGTTTGTGTCCCGAGTATTAGATTACGCTCAACTTCCTGCAATTCGCCATCTACCATCTCTTGATCAACAAGAGTGCCAGTAGTCAAATTCTCCTCAGTAGTATTTTTCACCATATTCAAAATTATATAATAACTTTCGTTCACTTTACACAAACAACTCGCCAACCGGGAAAAACAGGGTCTCGGCGATATCGGGAGTATCCGCAAACAAAGCGACAAGCCTATCTACCCCCACGGCGATCCCCCCTGTCTCTGGCATCCCCAGCTTCAGCGCCTCGATAAAATCTGTATCCATGGGAAACTCGGTCCTCCCCAGAGCCTTGCGCTCAGCTAGATCAGCTAGACAGCGCCTCTCCTGCTCTCTCCAGTCCGTCAGCTCAGAGAAACAGTTACCTAGCTCTAGTCCAGCCATAAACACCTCAAACCGCTCGGCAAAGCGCGGATCGCGTGCGGGTCGCGCCAGCGCGGCCTGAGCGATCGGGTAGTCGTACAGGATAGTCGGCCCGTTTTGCCCTAGTTTTGGCTCTATTTCGTTGGCGATTATTTGGTTCCAGATTTCCTCCCAGCTCGTACTCTCGCTCACCTGGTAACCCTTTTTCTTCCCTGCTGTTTTGAGCTTTTCCTCATCGAGCATGGTCTCTGTATCTATCCCGGCATATTTTTCAAATGCTTCGGCGACCGATATCCTCTCCCACGGTGCTTTGAGCGAGTATTCTCTACCCTGATATCTCAAAGTTTCCGACTCTCTGGCACTCTGATCATCTGACTGTCCGAGTATTCTGATTGTCCGGTTTATCTGAGTAAGTAGCCTCTCAAAATCCTCAGCAATGTCCATATAATCCCCTGGCGTTCTATACCATTCCAAAATGGTAAACTCCGGGTTGTGCCGACTACTGCGCCCCTCACCATTGCGGAAAGATTTGGTAATCGTAAACACACTCCCACTCCCTGCCGCCAGCAATTTTTTCAGTGCAAACTCTGGAGATGAGGGCAAAAATCCTTGCCACGTATGCCCCTGATCATCCTTTAGTTCTGTTTGGAAAACTTCGAGGAATGGCTCGGTGCTAGACGCGGGTAGTAGTAGTGGCACCTCCGCTTCGTGGAATCCGCTGGCTTTAAAATACGCCCGGATCGCATCTATCACTTGCTCTCGTACCCAGTACCTCTCCCACAATTCTGGATTTTGCTTTAGTTTTTGAAATGTTTTCACTTGGTTATTTTAGCAGACTACATCTCACATCCTGCACCCACAATATCCACATCACTATTAATCCATCCAAGTTGATAAAGTTGATTCTCCGTAAGCTCAATCTCTTTCCGGATAGCCATTTGAATTACTGTATCTTCCCATTGATCTCGTTGTGCTTGTCCATCCGGAAATAGTGACTTTCCAGTTTTTATATATGCTTCTAGCAAACTAGCATCGAGTGGAAACTGCTCGTTAAATGTCGGCGCACTCCGCCACTCAAAATATTTTTTTAGTGATACACCTAGGACATCAACTTTTATACTTATCATTCTTGTCATTTTAGATACTTTTTTTCATTTTTCCTGACATTTTTTGACATCCAGTATATAATTATAGGTCTATGAAAATTATCTGGGACTGGTCACTAGAGTCCGAAACCAACCGTCTCATGCAGTCTGCCAGGAATATTGGCAATGGTTTTTATGCTCTGCAAAATTTTTATCCTTTGCCTTGGACCAAATCTAACAAGTATTTAACTTGTGGCGTTTATCTCCCCCTAATCAAATACCAATCAATTCCTCGTTTTTGGTTTAGCGCTTCACGTTTAGATGATCACAACCTACCCATGCACACTCCCCCAACCATAGCTCGTGAGCTCCAGTCATTTCTGACTCCTCTCAGTCTGACCGAGCCAGATTACCACACTCTCGCCTCTACCTTCGAGACTACTACCCCACAAGTACTCTCGTTTATCAAACATGCCTTTCCTACTATTCCCCTCCCTTCCCAGATCACAATTTATCCTACCTACTTTGGTACAACAGGTTCATTCAACTGGATGACATCAGCTGGCCAAGTAGTCATCTATCATCGTATAGATCAGGGTATTCGTTCACTAGTAGAATGCCTCCTCACCAGCATTATTCGTCCCCACGCACTCAAACATGGCAACGGTGGCTGGAGTGAAACAGAGTTCCTTGTCGACTATCTCCTTCAGTATTCGGCGTTAAATCAAATTGTCCCGCTAGACCCTAGCTGGTCTCCGACCCACAAAAACACTGCAGTAAACAAAACTTCAGTTCGGGATAAATCAGTAGAATTTTTAAGGACTATTGGTGCCCCAACTAGTAATACCCAAAAATTTAGCATCCACGACGACCAAGTATACTTTGACAACAAAGCACTCCCATCTCTGAGCAGGAAGGAGTCGCTCATTTTGCATTCACTGGTTAGATCCGCACCCCAACCGATCAGTATAGATACGATCGCCGATCTAATCTTTACCAAAGAAGACAAATTTTCGCTCTCGGCCATCAACAAAACAATCGAGCGCTTACGCAAAAAATTGGCCACGCTCGGCATCTCTAGCTCCTATATCGCGACCGCCAGCGGCGTTGGGTACTATCTTAAGAATTAGCGGGTCGCTATTTAGCGACCATTTCGACACCCCACAAAGCATTTCTGACTGCCTGATCGTCCCTATTAGTAGCTACATATAAACGGCTCAACCGAGCTAAGTTTTTAATAATAGCTTCCACATCCCCCAACCAAACATCTTTTCTCCCCCTTGCATCATCTGGAGTCACAACCTTACCACCGCCTACCCCGACCCATCCAAGATGCTTTGGAACAACCACTCTACCCAAGTCCTCGCGATCACCCGTAGATAGGTCTAGTGGTAGACATCCTCTTTTTCTATCAAATTTTCTCGCGCTTTCTACTAACAACATATCCAAGCCAGTGTGATCACCACTCATTCCTATGAAGTTACCACCCTTATAAACAGCAATAAACCTAGTAAGTCCAATCGGACCACGGCGATACACGCTTTCATCAACCTGTGTCGTAAGCAGTAACAATGCTTGATCAAAATCACAATACGGAAATCGTGACAATTCGACTGCTGCTTGCATATCTGGCCTCACGAGTCTGTAAAAATCTTCTAGAACAGTAGCTAGTATTTCCGGTGTTTGCATACTAGAGATCCTATAACAAAAAGCTTCAATTTTCCTGACATTTCCTGACACGACACTAAGCTCAGCAACATCTACTCTAAAGACGACTCATATACAGACATCATCTCGCCCCAGTTCAATTAGCCCAGCTCTAATATTTTCCCAATCAGACTTTGCACAATGGGCCTGACAGTAACCTACAGCTGCGGGTGTAACCCGCGAGGAACCACGCTGTCCATATAAATATTTTTCTAACAATTCTTGTGCTCTCTCTGCACTCATCGGGTACAGACCAAGACCATTGATTTCAGCCAAGGCTATCATCACCATACAAACTCCACCTGGACCTAGCGCACGACATAGGTTATCCTGCTTTCCCCCTACACAATATTCAGGTATAACTTCAAAACCATAATCACCCTGTGCCCGACCCATAACAATGTGTAAAAGATCTTTGTTAATTTGCATATCTCACAAACATAAACTATAAACCATGTATCTTCCTGACATTTCCTGACACTTTACGGGGATCATCCCTGTAAACTAGTACCTCAGCCGTGCCCCCACTTTTACTTTCTTTAGCAGTCTCTCATCCGTCAGCAGTTTGCCACATCCCCGCACGACCGCAGACATGGGCTCGTCCGTCACCCACACTGGCATCCTCGTGACCTCCGAGACCATCTTGTCTAGACCGCGAATCAGCGATCCACCCCCAGCCATGGTGATCCCATGCTGGATGATGTCAGACACTAGCTCTGGCGGCGTCTCCTCTAGAACATCCATCACTGCCCGCACAATTTGCTGGAGCGTCGGGGCGAGTGCCTCGCGGATCTCAGTCGCGCTAAACTTCATCGATTTTGGCAAACCATTGGATAGGTCGCGCCCCCTGACCACAGTTTGTAGTTCTTTTTTGTCGTCTTCGATGATTGCACTCCCAATCTGTATCTTGACCTCTTCGGCACTGGCATCTCCCAGGAGCAAGCCGTACTTGACCCGGGCAAAATGGATGATCGATTCAGTCAGCTCATCCCCTGCGATACGCAGAGATTTGTTTAGTACAATCCCGCCGAGCGACAATATCGCAATCTCTGTCGTGCCACCCCCAATATCGATGATCATTTGTCCCCTTGGCTCGTCGATCGGGAGCCCAGCGCCTATGGCCGCGGCCATCGGCTCCTCGACCAAATATGCTTCGCGCGCACCGGCTTGGATCGCCGCTTCTGACACAGCTCGCCTCTCCACCTCAGTTACTCCCGAGGGGATCCCTATGATCACTTTGGGTCGTGGGATTTTGGCTATCCAGGGAGAGTTTTCGTGGACTTGTTTGATATAAAAGTTGAGCATCGCTTCGGCCCCGTCGTAGTCCGCAATCACCCCGTCGCGCAGTGGCCGCACTGCCTCGATCGCTTCGGGCGTTTTGCCCGCCATCAGCTTCGCTTCGGTCCCGATCGCGAGCACTGCCCCAGTGCGTTTATGGCGTGCGATGTAGCTGGGTTCGCGTATCAGTATCCCTTTACCTTTTACAAAAACAAGTGTGTTGGCAGTCCCCAAATCGATCCCCATATCCTGCGAAAACATACCCAAAAGAGAGTTCAACATAGAGCCACATGATACCATATCCGCCCCGCCATGGCTGGCTCTGGCACACTATAAGTTCGAATGAATATATCTTAAAACATCAAAAAGTATCAGCATAATACAAGAGAAAAATTTAATTAGTGTTTCTAAAAGAAAAAATTGGCGGATGAAATTTTGTCGACATTACAGGCGCGCAAGCCGCATGTACCGGAGATCAAAATTTGCGTCCGGCAGTTTTTTGAAGCAACTGCTATACTTTTCCCATGAAGTCCATTATTGTCTCTACCCTCTATCTCCTCGCCATCTTCATCCCCCTCACCTTTACCACCATCAACTCTGAGCTATTCGAGTTCCCCAAGTTTATCCTCCTACTCTCTGGTACTCTGGTTATCACCGTCGCTTGGCTCGTTCACTACTATCAAACCAAGCGACTGACTCTCTCCTACCCTCTATCTCCTCTCTCCTATTCCGTCCTGGCTATCCTCGCGACCCAAGCTTTGGCCACACTTTTTTCTCTCCATCCCTATACGAGTTTTTGGGGATACTATTCACGTTTTCACGGCGGACTCCTCACCACTATTTGCTACACCATCATCTATTTTGCAACGGCAAATTGGATGGACAACAAATCTGTTCACAAACTAATAAAAATATCTGTATTTACGTCTTTTATTATTAGCCTATACGCCATAGCGGAGCGCCTAGGTATCGACAAAAACTTTTGGATCCAAGATGTCCAGAATCGCGTATTTTCCACGCTCGGCCAGCCCAACTGGCTCGCCGCCTATCTCCTCCCTAACATCTTTCTAGTGCTCTACCTCTCCTCCACCAAAAAACTTTCTTTGCTCCTCTCCTCTAGTATCTATCTCGTATTACTAGCCGCCCTCATCTTTACCAAATCGCGCTCCGGATTCCTCGCATTTGGCCTCTCCTCACTAGCATACTGGCTCCTCCTCGCCCGCCAATTTTCTTTCCACAAAATAAAGCAATCACTTCTCCTAACTACTATCATCTATTTCCTAACATCTCTAATCCTCGGTTCGCCCTACACCCCCACCCTTTCTACTTTGCTATCTCCGCGACCTACACCTACCCCTTCTCCAATTGCAACAGGTACTGCCCTCGAAGTCGGTGGGACCGAATCCGGCGACATCCGCAAAATCGTCTGGCAGGGAGCCATGACTCTCATCAAACAAAGGCCCATCCTCGGTAGCGGACCAGAAACATTCGCCTATACCTATTACAATGTTCGCCCCCTCGCACACAACCAAACCAGTGAATGGGATTTCCTTTACAACAAAGCTCACAACGAGTACTTGAATATGGCCTCGGGCGCAGGGCTAGTCGGTCTCTTTGCCTACCTTTATTTTCATTATGCCGTCTTCGCAAAGAGTCTCGTGATTATCCCCAAATCTAAAAAAGTCGCCACCGAGCAAGACGAGCATTTGCGCAATCTCTATCCAGTACTAGGTGGAGCGATCGTGGCGTTTTTTGTGACCAACTTTTTTGGCTTTTCGGTCATCCCGGTTTATCTTATGATGATTATGCTCTCTGCCCTCCCCACCGCGATGCAAAATAGTAACTCCCTCATCTTAAATCCTAAATCTTATGTCTTAAATCCTGCACTTTTTTTCATCCCTCTCACTCTCATCTACCCCTTACGTCTATTCCTCGCCGATTTGTATTACACCCGTGGCAAAGCCCAGAACTCGATTCCTTTGCTCGAACGTGCGCTCGCCATCCGCCCTGGTCTAGACCTCTTCCATGCCCAGCTGGCCGAGGTTTATGCCTCCGCTGGCCAGACTACAAACGCGATCTCCCAAGCCCAGCTTAGCAAAACTCTCAACCCCTACCATCTCAACTACTACAAGTCTCGTGCCAAAACCTACCTCACCCTCGCTGTCCAGGATCCAGCTCATTACCAAGCGGCCGCCGAAGAACTAGAGCAAGCCCGACAGCTCGCCCCAACCGATCCCAAGCTAGCCTACAATCTAGGACTCATCTATACCCGCCTCAACAATGCCGACAAAGCCATCGCTCAGCTACAAGACTCTATCTCCCTCAAGCCCGACTACCCCGAGCCCTACTATGCCCTGACACTACTCTACGAACAGACCAAGCAAGCTGGCAAGATCCCCGATCTCTTGAGTTCCGCCAAAACCAATCTCGCGACCTACTCCTCTCAGCTCAAGGAAAAAATCGAGAAGTATACAAAATAACTACTCTTTACCCTTAAGCCAACTCCTAATCTTTTTTTTCTCGTCATCTGTAAATGTTGAGGGCACTTCTTGTACTTGGCTAGGCTTCTCGACAATTGTATATCCTTCAATTGTGCCTTTTCCAGCAGGAAATAAAAACTGCAACATCCACTCAAGCATGCTTCGATCAACTTGTTTTTTCTCTTTTTGATTCCAATTCATAAAATCTTTAATTATAACTATTAAACATAATATAACGAATCAAAGTAATCACTATTTTTCCTCAACCATTTGCAATATCATCCAAAATTTTACTAGCACTTCGCTCCTCTGGTTTTATATACCTTCTCTTAAATCTCACACCTTCACTCCAAAGTCCACGAGATTCTTTGCGGACAAATTTACCGTCTACAACATCTCCCTCTTGCAACTCATTTTCCCTCTCCAATCTTTCCACTTCCAGATCACTAGGTGGGTCCGTCCTAACCATTTCAAACATCCATTTCTCAGGCATACTATTCTTTTTCCTCATATACACTTGGATCATAAAAAGGTTTTTCAGCAAACTCTTCCTTAAGTTTTCGCTCGGTAAGTTTTTGTTCGGCCACTGCTATCCTGGTAAATGGATTTAATGGTTTTGTGTAATCTACTTTCGCTTCTACCTGTGGTATTTTGTCTTGTAAATACTCGTCTGACAACTGATCAACCACAGCGGCCACACGTCTACCGACCCTTACCCCTCCGACTGTATCTGCTGTAACGGTAGTTCTAGTCAATTCTCGTATCCATTCTGGTATATATTCATATAGTTTTATAAATCATATCCTCCCTTTACACCCTACTTTATCAACTCATTTAATTCTCTGCAACCATACGCATTAGATACACACACACTAATCATACCACGCTTTGTCAAATCTTGCTATAATTCAAGCTATTATGCAACCCATTCTCTCAGTCCCCCACGAAATCTTGCGCAAAAAGTCGCTCCCCATCGACCAGATCACGCCAGATATTCAGTCCAAGGTTAGCGATCTCATCGATACCATTAAAAACGCCCACGACCCAGAGGGTGTCGGTCTCAGTTTCCCCCAGATCGGCTACAACCTCCGTGGTTTTGTCACCTACCTAGAGAAAAAGATCAAAATCTACATAAATCCCGTGATCCTCGACATGAGCGAAGAGACCACGCTAGGCGGCACACCCGAGCGCCCCACCCTAGAGGGTTGCCTCTCCATCCCCTGGCTATACGGTCCTGTCTGGCGCCCCAAAAAGATCAAAGTCCAGGCGATAGACGAGCACGGCGCGGAGTTTAGCAAGACTCTCACTTCTTTCCCTGCCCGTCTATTTATGCACGAATATGACCATCTAGACGGTGTCCTTTTCACCGACTACACGCTCCGCGACAGTCTCCCCCTCTATCTCCTCGATCACAATGCCGACAAATTTGTCCAGATCGACACCCCCAGCGAAGTGATCAAGTGGTAGACGTTCTATCCTTCCTAATCACAGTACTCACGTTTGAAAGCAATTTTATCTGATCTCTGCCGCTATCCCTATCCAATCCACAACCAGACATGGATCTAGCTCTGGTCTACCCACCGTTACCTGAAAAGCCATTGGCGAATTTTAGCACAGTCACCCTTTTTTTACACACCTAATACATCATCTATTGACCTATAAGAGTATAATCATCCCCACTTAACAGTCGTAAAAATACAATTATGTTACTCATCGAAAATGCTTTTAGACTAGGTGCTATAACCCTCGAATTATTTCGCGCCTATATGGGCACTGGCTCAGGTGATTTAGCTACCCACGCCAAGGATCAAGCTCAGGATAACCGCCAAACACTCCAAACTGAGTGGGATTGCCCCTTAACCGACCCATTATCTCAGGACGAAAATCATACAGCTATCGTATGCCTGGAAAAAACTGACCTTCAAAACAATCAATATCTCGAAATATCCGTTAAACAACCAGCGGACCTAACTGGTCCTAGCACCACCTTCGCCAAGATTAGCGGATCCGATATAAACGGAGAAACATGGGGCATCTTTCACTTTCAGCCCTCCCCTGGGAGTGGATTCAACGCAGACCTTGTCTGTGCCGTAGTAGGAGAAATTAGTAATCCAGTCACAAGCGCGGGAGCATTTAGTAGTAGCAATGTTTTGTTTGACAATCTTCTTACCTCAGCCAGCTGTTATGTCAATTTTCGCGAAACTCGTACACTTACCATGGCTGGCCAAAATGGTGAGCTACATCAGGTCAATATTCGTCCGCCCGATGGTGGAGAGACTGCTATCGTCCGCTACCGTGAAAATACTCAAGGTCAAATCTTTGTTATCTTTGGGGAAGGAGTAAACGAAATTGTCGTTCCATTATCCAATGTGATTAGAGCGGCCAGACAAAATGATACAGCTGAAAACGGGGATCGAGCCACAGTGTACCTATACAGTCCAATGGACGATCCCGTCAATTACGGTCTATCCGGAGGATCCATCTCCTACCCTTACCTCACAATCCCAACGACAGCCATAGATCGTTTTCCTCTCACCTATCCACCAGCTGATGAAGTATCTCCCTTTCCTGCGACCCAGTCCGAATTACAGCCATCTTCGCCCCAACCCGATATCCCTATGCAAATAGAATCAATATTATCAGCAGAATCAGCAGTAGCTGAACCTAGGTTACCAGGTAGTCACACGATCTCGTACGATTTTCTCTGTGAAGATAATGAAAATCTTTCCATCTTACAAGTCGATCCTCAAAACCAAGACGCTATAGCCCTCTATATGGCTCTCACTCAACCTGGATGGGATCCTGCCACCATCCTCACATTAATCAACAACCTCCAAAGCCATACTACTGGCTTCACTCAATTCAAAGACAACCTCCCTTCGTGGATCAAATCAATTATCGGCCACGACCAATACCCATATCCACCAAAAGTGCTCTCTTGCCAGGCAGGTACCATCGAAAAATCGTTTAAACTCTTATCAGAAATAATCCATCCAAACGATACCTCAACCATTACCGGGCTAGATGAAAGTGGCAAACTCCTCATCTTTACGATAGCAAACAAACTAGGCAGCCAAACCCTCACCCCCAGCAGTCATGTTAATGGTATCCCCGACCCAGCCATGAACGAGCAATTGTTACATATGCGCCAGCTATATGGCCTAGATCACACAGTAGATCATCAAACCCCAAAACATGCGAGCGTAGCTCTACCATATCTCCCCAACCTACCTTCTCACCCCGGGCTAGAGAGTCTTGTCCACTATGGCAACCTCAACCCCACCACCCTGCCTGGTAATCTGATTACGGCCAACGGGACAATCTATCCTGTCGATATCCCCTCTGGTGTTCCACTTCGACAACTCGGTACTCATCTTGTCACCACACAAACTATTACCGGCATGCAAGAATCGTATATCGGGACCTTTGCCATCAATCCGCTCGACTTCCACCAGCCCATGCCAGCCTCACTCAAAGAAGCCCTCGCACTTACTGATCCAGGTTATACTGCTGGCCTACTGGTCATCCAGCTCCCACTCGAAGTTATCTGGAGTTCCACCGAGGAAGGTAGTTCCCCCAAAGTCGAGCCAATACCTACAGCGGTAAAGCGTACAACTCCAGCGAACAGACGGTATCGCGACGAGTTAGCTCTGAGCGAGTTCAACCATAGTCGTTTTAAACCATCCAACCTCGCAAAAAATCGTCTACAAAGAATGCGAGGCAGTTATAAATAATCAATACTTGACACCTATCCTATAATTAACTTTTAACTATGCCATTAAATCGAAGAGATTTCTTAAAATTAGCTGGTCTAGGGGTCGCAGCCTCTGCACTCGCCGCATGCGGGGAAGGTCAGCCAGCAAGCGGCGATCTGACTGAGTACAAGCCATTCTACGGCTTGGGGTTAGAGTTTCCTGCCTCTCCTTTTCGACTAGACGACGACAGTCGCTACCAGAACATCACCTACTTTGGCGATCAAGATAAGTACCGCGTCGTGGAACTAGATCCCTCAAATCTTGGGCTTTGGGATCCCTCTACGAACCCCGCAAATATATCTGAGCTCGCAAACTACCAAGCCGCGGCCAAGGTTGTAGGGACTGTTTTATCTCGCTACGAAAAAATTATACGTATCGAGGAAGCAATCCGCGACGATCCATACCATCCAAATCAAGTAGTCTGGAAACCACTTCGAGTACCAGGAAGTTCAATCCATACCGATACAGCTCGAGCCAAGCTCGAAGAAGAAAAGAGCTATCTCCAACCTCGCTGGCTGGTCGATGAGCAGTCCAGAACTATCGCCGGTGCCCTCCTCCACAATCTGATGCATTCTCGGGATCTAGATCCCATTGTACGTAATCAGATTATTGCCGAGCTGGCCGATCCAGCCTATCTCGGCTTCGTTATCGGTACAGTAGATCTCATTAAAGAGGCCGGTAATCAGTCACCAGATCTACCTCCCATGCTACCTCTCGAGACTCAAGCCGATCTACACTGCGCTCTCTATCAGCCGCCACAGGATAGCCAAATCTGTGAAACGGTGCTGAGAGATATTATGGTTGCCTCTGGTACCGAGGATTGTATCTTCATCCCCAAAATCGATCCCAATATACAAGAAACACTCGAACACGTCAAAAATGAAGAATTTTTTGAGCTAGCACCTCAACCAAAAGTATACTACGTAGTATCCAAAGACCCCTTTGATCAGCCACTCAATACCATTTATGTCACCCACGATGGTCAAGTACCCGGGGTTATCTACAACCACAACTTCCCTGCACCATTCGATCTAGCGGCTACCGAACCAGATTCTTGGACCCAAGTCGCCACGGCAGAAGAGTGTCGTCAACTGACAGAGATCCACAATATCGCGTTTGATGATCAAGTCGCCGTTTATCAATACAACCCGGAAAATATGACTTGTCATCTCATACCCAACGATTTCACTGGCTCGCCAAAACTTGGTCAAAACGAACCCAACATCAGACTAGCCTGGAGCATTGCTTACAAAAACGATCCTGCCCAACCTCACCCCGATCTAGTTCTACTAGCAAAGCAGTTTAGAGACGTAGTCTTCCCCCTTCAAGCAACATTCCCTCGCCCAGATCGTTGGCTCACAGATGTCACTGACACCATCAAGAAATACAAAGATCATACTAAATACTTCTCCAAACTAGGGCTTACCCCACCGGCTACATTCTTCAATCGACTATTTCGTGGACTCATCGAAAGCAATCCCGAGCTCCATTCTGCTATCCTCCCGAGCCACCCCGACCTCTTGGCCGCCATGCTCAGCATGTTCTACAACGCAGATCTAGATAATAAACTAGATGATGTAGGAAAACTCAACTGGGCTTTTGCCACCGGTGAGCCAGTCCCCCTCTATGACTTATCTGGTACTGATTTTGGACCACTCCTGAGTTCACTTGGCTTTGAAGCTTTCCAAGACGATATCATGGCTACGCCATATATTGATAACAATGGCATCGGGGTAAAGCTCTATCCAGGAGAAGCCTTGCCCCTAAACAATATATTCCTCACTGATAATCAGGGTGATACCTACATCCTCGTGGGTGGTATCGGCAGAGATGATGATGGCAACTTCTTCAGTGCCCTCAGAAACAGCCTAGTTTCTGACAAAATTACTCATGCCTACGCAATCAAACTAGAAGATGCTCTCAAACATATTACCAGACTAGACCCGGACAATAATTTTATGGAAGCCATGAAAGCCATAGTCAAAATCGGTGCTGTCATTGGTGTATTTGCCTCCACTATTATCGCCCCCGAATTTATCCCTGGTATTCTACTCAAGACTAGCTTGTCTGCCTCAAAAGGAGTTAACGTAATGACCAATCTCATTATCACTATGCTCAAGAATATGGCGGGCAAAGGCCTTTCAATCCTGGTTCCGTAATTCTTAACAATATAAGACCTATAACATTTGACAAACTGAGTTATTTCCGCTAATATAGAACTATGACAATTACCCCCGAAAAAATGATGGCTGCACTCAAACGTAGCAGGGAGCTATGGCAACAAAACTGTGGTATACAGATCGACCCAAGGTGGGATATGGATCATCCAGATCTTAATGACCATCCAGTACTACGAAGAATACTTAACAGAGCTTTATACACGGAACAGGAAGAACTATCCATACTGGTTACGGCAATACAATACTTAGACTTCGCAGAGGCTGCAGATCCAGCTGACGCGGTAAAGTTACGCGAAACCGGATTAGAATTTCTACAACAGCTTAACCTAGATGCAGATGGTGTCAGAGTATTCTCAAAACTTTTCCCCGGTGGCACATCTGGATATTAATTATTCACCAGTTTCTTGGTCTATAATCATCTCATGCACTCTCTCATTTTTTTTGGCTCCGATCGCTACTCCGCTGTAGCGCTCTCTGCCCTCCTAGCATCTGGCCTCTATCCTCTCACATCTCTTACCGTCGTCACCGACCATCATGAGGGCGGCTCGCCAGTCGAACAACTCGCCCTCTCGCATGGACTCAAACCCACCTACTACCCCACCACTCCAGAGGAAAAAGCCGTCTTTGTGACTCATCTTAAATCTTACTTCCAAAATCTTAAATCACCAATTGGCCTCTGCGCCTCCTTCGACCACTTGATCCCTCAGGACATCATCAAGTTTTTTGGTGGTAATCTCTATAATCTCCACCCCTCCCTACTCCCCCAGTATCGCAATGTCTCCCCTGTCCAGTATGCGATCGCCCTTGGGGACACAGTGACTGGGATCACCCTGTTTCGCATCTCCCCAGGCATCGACGACGGCGAGATCATCGCCCAGGCAGAGGAACCCATCCTCCCCGAGGATACAACCGCCACCCTCACCCCTCGCCTATTTACTAAAGGTGCCCAATTGTTCATCGACTTTTTACAAGGTTCCGTACCTTGTAACCCAGCCGATGATTACAAGGTACGGAACCTTGTAGCCGCCCCCCTCATCTTTACAAAACGATTAACCCGCGACTCTGGCTACATCGAGTGGAGTGTCCTCCACCAGCTACTTCAAAACAAAACTGTTGCACTCGGAGAATCCAAAAACGAGTTGCTCAACTTGCGTCTAGAGCGAGAAAAGACCAAATCCTCGCATCTAGCATCTAACATCTATCTCCTGGATTTAATGCGAGCATTAAATCCCTGGCCCACTGTCTGGAGCCTCGTACCCAGCAAAAAGGGTGAGCTACGCATCACGCTAGTTCACACCGATCCTCTCTCCTCTCCCCAAACTCCTAGAATCTTGCTCGCCGGCAAACCATCCCCAATTTCATTTACTGATTTTACAAAATACTATTTATAACAATACGCCATCTAGTAGCCCGTTGCTAGGTTTATCCATCTCGCAAACCCAGTCGCCATTGCTCTATCAACGAATGGCTGCATATCACTCTGAGGACCCTCGCACATAGCCCAGATAACTTCTTGTGCCTGATACAAATACGCCTGAAAAATCACAAAGTCCCTGTCCTTTATGGCTTGTATCGCCGCAATCTCAGCCGCCCTACGCTCCTCGTCTACACTAAGCTGCACTAATACAGCATTTTTGCCAGAGAATAAGTCAACACCTGTCTTTTTAGGTGGATTTCCATGAACTTGTCCCCATTTCCCCTCTTTTACGCTTGCCATGTCGCGAATTATAACCTATAGCAATAATGCTTGCAACTATCTCCCCCACCTCTCTCGACTTACCCTTATCACTTTATCCCGATTCTCGTTGCGACTAACAGGTAGCGGCAAAGTGCGAGCCACAAACGCCCGCCCAGACATCGCATCCACCATCAGTCGCACCGCAATTTGGTAGTTCTCCAGGTTCACCAGATCTTTGTCGGTGAATACATCGCCAAACTCTTTCATAATGATCCTGGCATCATCTGCCCCAATAGTGAAGGAGATGATCGATCCCGCATTGCCCAGGATCGCTTTTTGCACCTCGAGGGGGATCTGCGCCATGTACTGGTTGGCCATGGTCAAATTCAGTTTGTACTTGCGCGCTTCCGAGAGAATCTTGATAAAGCTAGAGGTGGCAAAGTTCTGGAACTCATCGACGTAAAGGTAAAAATCCCTCCGCTCTGATTCAGTTTGATCCACTCTATTCATGGCCGCCAACTGGAACTTGGTGATCAGCATGGCACCAATCAAAGCCGCATTATCCTCCCCCAGCTTGCCCTGGGATAGGTTGGCGATCAAGATCTTGCCTTCGTTCATGATCGACTCCATATCGATGCTACTCTGGGGCCGCTCGATAATGGCGCGGATCAGGGGCGAAGAGATAAACTGCCCCACTTTGTTTAGGATGGGAGAGATCGACTCCTGCAACATTTTCTCTGGCATCTTGTCAAACTCGTTTTCAAAGTAACGTTTGATCACTGGATCAGACACTTTGGTCATGGCCGATCGGCGAAACTCCCTATCTGTCAGGATCCGCGGCACCTCTACCAGGGTCATACCCGGGATCTCCGAGAGCGCCAGTAGTGTATTGCGCAAAATATACTCCAGCCTGGGCCCCCAGGAGTGACCGTAGAGCTTGTTAAAGATAGCCACGATCCCAGATACCACGAGCTCCCGCTGAGCGGGATCTTTGACTTCCAAAATATTCAATCGGACTGGTCGGTCACGATCGATTGGGTTAAAGTACACGACGTCATTGATCCGGGAGGCCGGGACGAAGTTCATGATCGTATCGGATAGGTCGCCGTGCGGATCGATGATAGCCACCCCTCGTCCCTTCTTCATGTCGTCAATCGCCATATTGGCGATTAGAGTCGATTTACCCGTGCCCGTCTTCCCTATCGCCCAGAGGTGGCGGCGCCGATCAACGTCCTTGATCCCAAAAATGAGATCACGATTCTTAAACACTGCTCGCCCAAAAAAATTGATTTGTTGTTTCTCTTCGTCGCTCGCCCCCTCGGCTACTGGCAAGTTCTCTGGTGGCTCGCTAAAGACATTCTGCCCCCACAGGATCATCGGGATCCGCACTTTATCCGACGGCAAGTGCCACACTGTGGCCAGCTCTGTCACAGACACCACCCTCTTCCCACTAGGCTGGCGCAGTAGCAGTGCTTTTTTGGCTTTGTTTGCAAACAATGGTCTGGTCAGTCCCCAACTATTACCCATTGGATTCCCAAACACCCCAAACACCGCCCCCATCTCGCCGAGGCGTCCTGGGTTGGTCACCCCTATCCTCGCGGTAACCGCAAATCCAGCTTGGGAAATCTTTTCCTCTATCCCTCTGGCATTTGGTAGAGTGCCCCGCTTCTCCTGGTAACCATTTTGTGTCTTGGTACTGCCCATGTTCCGGCCGTTATCTAGCGCTGTCCTACCTGCACTTTGCCAGTCATGGGGCGCTGACCCCAGTACCCACTGCATCCAGATCACTTCATTTGGCTCGGCCTTGGACATGACTGAGAGGTACGAGTTGATGGGATCAGTATCACGGAAATCCGCCCAGGTCTTGAGTGGATAAAAGCTGGCCAAGTTGAGTTTTAGCTCTCCTACTACCAGCCTGGATCCAAAGGTCTGGAGCGGATCCTCTATCGGCACAATGACAGCCAGAGGGTATGTAGACTGGATCTGGGAGATAATAAACTGGGTGAGGTGCTCTGAGCTAGTCACGAGAAAGCGGATCTTCTGCTCCCACACCGCTACCTCGAGGGCAATCACAGGTTTAGATTCACCCTTGATCCAGACGTCGAAAAGCGATTTGTGCAGGATAGCCGGGAAGGTAGAGAGGAAGGTCGAGGCCGACTCGGCCGTCACCTCTGTCTCGCGCGGAATAGTCACCAGAAGCGTTGTCAGTTTGGGCATGACTCTAGTATAGCGGAAAAAATCTACTTTTTGATCTATTATTCACAAAATGGCTGATCTTTTGGCAATTCTTGAGTTTTCTCTGGCATAACGATCTGTACGTTTCTACTTACGATCGTAGCTAGCCAAGCCAACCAACCTCCTCCACCCATCCCATTCTCTCCTTGAACAGGTCTACCGAAAGCATTTTTCTCCTCCTTGAGCTTGCCTTCCTCACTAGCTCGTTCAATTTTGCCTTGCAAATCAATCATATCTTCTCCATTTTTTACTCATACCAATTAGTATATACTTTATGTCAAGTCAACCAAAAAAATTCCAGATTAAATAAGCAAAAAATCGAGAGAAAAGCTGATTAGGCAGTAGCGACTGACGCTTCAGACTTGCTAGACGGCTTACTTGCCGATTTCACTGACCTCAGACATTTAGTACAAAGTTTCAGTTTCAGGCTAGATTCGCCCATCGACATACGATGTGCGTGCAGATTGGGTTTGCGGATCTTCTGGGTGCGGTTTTTGGCGTGGGACACGTTGTGCCCTACATCTCTTTTTTTACCACACAAATCACATGCGTTTGCCATAGGTTGAAATTTTAACACAAAATATATATTTTGTATCTATCTGCCTATCAGTCCGTAGTTACTCTGAGGCAGAGTTATTCAGATATGCGTAAATCGGACATATAATAACTTGAACAGCATTATCACTGTCTACTTCAGGGCCAACAACATGCTGAATTCCTGTAATCAAACCTTCAGTTCCACACACTGTAATTGGTGCACCAGTTCCCTTCGAATTCAGATTACTCGTATCTCTACCTTCGAAAATAAAATCATTAATTATGGCCAGGTCTACTAACGTCTTAATATTCTCGTATTCAATACTTGTTTCTTCCAATCCCCTCATTAGTTTTTCAACTCTTTTGAATCCAATGCATAGGTGCACCTGGTGGGGTTCTAAACCTATACCATTCTCGACACGAACGAACGGGCAAACAGCCATTGTTACGCACTCACCGAGCCGCGGCTACGGAATAGTAGCGAGGCGCCGATTGCGAGTCCTACGATGACTAGTATTACCACGAGGAGCGAGGTTACGATCTTACCAACTACTGCCCCAGCGGTACTAGTTGTACCCGCTACTACAGTCGAGGTAGTTGTAGCCTTGGTCGAAGTATTATTTGTGGTTGTAGTTACAACAGGCGCAGATGTCACCTGGCTTTTATCAAAGTTAAAAGTCGCGACTTTCCCTGCCACTATCTGTTTATCACTCATTTTGCGAACCAAGCTATTTTGCTCGGCAGTGATATAGACACCTTCAAAGGCACTAGAGATATTGCCAGAAAAATAGCCTTTATCGATCTCGGCTATCCGGATCACATCACCATTGTTTACTGCTTTACCCCACAAGACATACTTATTAAAGGTAGTCTCATAAGGATAAACTAGCCCATCACAACGCCCAGTCACCCGGTAGTAACCATCTTGATAAATCGAGATACCTTTACAAGAGACATCATTGCTCGTTAGATCGAGATTGCCTTCTCGAGCATAGGTGGTACTAGCAAATACAAACGACAACACAAACAGCGCCATTAGTTTTTTCATATGTCCCATAATATAACATATAATCGCTCAATGTCAATGCTATACTTACACTTCTATGGAATTTATCGTTAAAGCCCTGATCTTTGTCGTAGCCCTCACAATCCACGAATTTGCCCATGCCTATACCGCCGACAAACTAGGCGACCCTACCCCTCGTAGCTACGGTCGCCTCACCCTCAACCCCATCGCTCACCTCGATCTCTTGGGGACGCTGGCGATTATCTTTATTGGGTTTGGCTGGGCACGCCCAGTCCCGTTTGACCCCTACAACCTGCGCAACCCACGTCGTGACTCTATGCTTATTGCCCTAGCTGGACCAGCCTCCAATCTTATTTTGGCGGTCATACTAAGCATCGTATTGCGTTTTATCCCTCTCTCCCTGATAAGCACCATCATCAGTTATCTGATTATCGGCAACATTAGCCTGGCGGTATTCAACCTCATTCCCGTTTATCCCTTGGACGGTGAGAAGATCTTGGGCGGACTCCTATCTCCCGAGCTGTACCGGGAATACGCCCAGATCATGGCACAGTACGGGACCATCATCCTAGTCCTCATGCTCCTCCCTATCGCCGGGGGCACCTCCCCTATCTCCGCCCTGATCTCCCCAGTCATTTCCTTCATTTCGCATTTACTCTTATAGCCTTGCCCTCCGAGTCCTAGGAATCCTTGCAGTCGTGAACGCGGGACAGCACTAAAAAAATAACAAACAATCAAACTACGGGACTTCTTAAACAACTTGGGTTAAAATACTCATACAAACTACTAGGCCTGTCGTTCAGCGGTAGGACAGAGGTCTCCAAAACCTCTAACGAAGGTTCGATCCCTTCCGGGCCTGCATTATCTTCAATCTTCTAACTGTGTACATACCACGACAGCACCAAAAAAATTAAATACCACATCTACCTGCAGTCCTACTCTCATCGACTGCAACTCGTGTACCATCTCGTCTAACTCACTTGGCGTTAAGCCAAAATACAGCTTATACTCCTTGCGCGATCCCTTTGGCTGGTCAGCCCCTTGTGCATACAAGTCACTAGGATCTTCTATCCTATGCGTCCCAAAACTCATACTATTACATGTTGACTTATAATATTTGTAGTACTAGAATTCACGCATTATAACTCATACTCATTAGGTGTGTGTATATGTCAAATCTAGTGGAAGTAGAATCAAACATACGAACTCAACTTGGTTTATTGCCATTTACTACCCCCGACTGCTCTCCCAGTGAGACCTTAGCTAGGCTAGAATTTGCCAAAACTCCAACAAGAATAAGCGCCGTTATCGGAGGTGGTACTGGAGCAATGGACTATGTAGCAGACAGAGCTAAAAAAGGATGGAAAGTACTAGTTTTTGAAAGAGAAGTCTTAGGTGGTAGATTGCACTCGGTAGCTACAGAAAAACCATTTCTACCCAATTTTTTTAAACGAGCATTTGTCACTACAGCTCAACCTCAGGTCAATACATATGTCCCAACTCAAGTTATATATGAAGGAACTGGAACAGGTATAAATTTATCAGAATCAATTACGAAAATAGGATTCGATGAAATTATGTTTGCAACTGGAACAATCGAAAAAAGTACTGAATTACTAGAAGACAAGCCCGATATAAAAGCGTTTGCAAATTACAAATCTGCCTACGACTATACACGAGCGTACAACAAAACAATCTTATCTGGTGGAAGACCTTCCGAGTTAAGAACCGGGTATAACGATAATGGCGAAAAAATCTATCTCAATGGAGCTGGACTAGTAGCTGGAGAGGATATGACGCGCAAACTACAAGCATCTGAAATAGATTATATGTTTGAGAGAAACGATTTTGACCCTCGCTCGATAACTGGCTTTAGTTACGAAAAATTTACATCTCAGCCTCTCAAAACCCTAGCAGCACTATACAAAGACAACGAAAGAGTCAGAGAGATCATGGGGCAAGATGTAGATTTTGGTAATACTGACTCGATATCGGCTAAATTGCAAGAACTAGGGTGCAAACCAATCGTCATGCTTTATCGCAAATCTGAGAAAGCGCTCCTAAATGACAAGCCCTCGAAGCCTCTTAGCACATTATCTGAAGGTGAAACACAAGACAATCGTATAAAGGCAGCATCCTTTAGACAATTTCAGGAAACAGCTGGATTTACATTAGTCGACAAACGAGAGCCTGCCACAATAGTTAAAACTAATTCAGATAATCAGATCGAAGAACTTCAACTTCTTGAAGGAGATTATCCAGACGGGGCAAGGAAACGACAATCACATACTTTAAAGGAAATTGTGAGACCAGTTGCATTTTTTGATGCGCTCGGCGGAGATTCGCCAACTATATCGATTGACGGTACGCCTCTGGATAATAAAACCCCAACAGTTATAAACGAGACTATATATGGAATTATAGGGAGTGCCGCAGACGGTAAAGGTAACGAAAAAGCAAGCCGCACTTTGACGATGAGTATGATTAAAAAGCTAGATGAACAACACCCGCCTAAAAGAGTGATTGCAACACTTAGTAAATGGAATGAAAGCTTAGAATATCTCAATGAAAGAGGGCTCATCCCTGCAAATGTTATAGCTCACACAATTTCTCAACTCACAGATTCCCAAATCGAGAAATGGGGATGGGCATAAGTTACACTAATATCAAAAAGTCCTAGCTTTACTCAATCCTCGTTTCGTATTAAGCTCAACTCATGCCCATCACACACGATCCCATCCCCGAAGATCTCGAATTCCGCCGCACAGCC
>CAZCUC010000010.1:0-32060 GCA_964502225.1 uncultured Pseudomonadales bacterium
GCCTGCTCATAGTCGGAGGAGGTAGTAAATTTTTGACCTTTAACGGTGGAGTTATAGAAACTGTGGAATAGTTTCATGAGACTTTGGGAATTGAGCTGGGTGGCAGTGAGGCCGATGCGAGCAAGTTGTTTGATGATGTGGTCGCGCTTGGGCTCGAGATCGGCCTTGGCTTTAGAGATGAGGTCTTCGGAAATCTCGACCTTGCCAGACAAAGTAACCAATTGGTAAGAAACTACCAAGTAGAACTTTTTGTCGAGCACATTTTGTTCGGTAATAGTATTTTCGATAAAGGCCCGGTAAGCCTTCATTCGCTCTTTCAAGATTTCGTCTTTGAGTTTTTTCTCCTGAGATAAAAGTAGCTCGAGGTAGGCGCTAATATCTTTTTTCTCGGACTTGATCACGATTTGAATGGGGAATGAGAGAGAATTGAGGAGTCCGGCATAAGCATAAATTGTGGCGTCTTGCTCTTCTTCGGATAAGAGACCAAAGTTGATGGCCGAAGCTTGGATCACAATACTACAGATGCCAGTTTTTAAGATAACCAAGTCATCTTGGATGGTTTCGATGTCGAGATGGTCCTGGGTAGTTGCTACGATTATTGAGTCACTCATACAAATGAGTATATCCTAAATTCTCAAATCATAAATTCTCCAATGTACACCAATTAATTTGAGAATTGGGATATTTGGGATTGGAGAATTAAACTAACTTGCCCGGAGCTCGATGGGGGAGAGAATAGTGTCGTTGATGACGAGTTGTTTGGGGGGATAGGTGAGACCAGTCTTTTCAACTTCGATGACGTAGGTGCCAGGACTGAGGGGGGTGGAGGTATAAAACTGGCCAAGAGAGTTGGTCTTGAGGGCGCGGGCGGGGATGCCACCATTTTCGATGATTTGAACAATGGCGTTTTCGACTAATTTGTCGCTTGAATCTACTACTACCCCAGTAATGAGGTTGGGTTTGGTGGGAGAGGCTGGGAGAGTAATTTTGTGGGGAGCGCTCATGGTAGTGGGCCCCCCTTCGCTAGCGCTACGATGGGGTGCGACAGTGGGAGCAGTGAAGATAACGGAGCCTCCAGTCGGCGGTTGGGTTTGTGATCCCTGGGTGACCTGGGGTTGAGCTGGCGTTGAAGATAATTTGGTTGTTGGGACTACGTGGAGATCGTCTTGAGTGAGGGAGTCTTGGGGTTTGAGTTTGCGGATAGAGATAGTGGGCTTTGCAATTTCGTCGTGCTGAAGCGAGACTACGCTGGGCACAGGGCCTGTTGGAGGTAGTTCGTTGAAAAGCGAATCAATTGACTTAACAATACTTGTTTCTTCTTCACTTAAATCTGAGAGACTAGTGGTGGGCTTGGAAAGGGTGGGGGCTTTAATGGTTTTGGTGATTGTGTTGGTGATCTCCCCTGGATGTGCTTCGAAGAGAAAAAGGCGAGGAATTTTGTTGGTTTTTTTCCAGATGAAGCGGGTGGGGGCATAAATTGCTTTAAGGAAGTTGATAATCCATTGGTCTAGAGGCCGATCTTCGATTGGGAAAAAGGCTAATCCAGCACCAAAAAGGATCGAGAGAATAATGAGTGGCCATTTGAAAATAAAAATGAGGTTGCTGGCAAAAAATAAATAAGCCAGTAAGAGACCAAGCGCTAGCTCGAGAAATTGTTTGAGGGTCATGTCACCGACTAATCTAAATTGGTATTGGGTGACATTTTGTGGGATAGGGTGCTGCTGCATACCTCTAGTTTATCAGACAATCGGAAAACTCAGTATTCCAGAGAGTCGGGAAATCAGATAGTCAGAGTTTTTAGGTGCCGTCGTCTTTGAGATTGTCCCAGTCGAAGGGGGTGGGGGAGGGGCTACTAGATTTTAGACTTGATGGGGTAGATGTTAGGGGGAGAGCGGAGGGGAGAGGTTTGTCGCTCACGACATATTTGTGAGCATTTGCGTCGCCACCGACACTGGTGACCCAAGCGCGGATTTCGCTAAAGGCTTTTTCGGGAGTGATGTTTGGGTTTTTGATCGTAATTTCGAGAACCATGGGAGCAGAGTAGACCACGCGGTAGAGATCTGTGTTATAGGGGAGTTTGGTGGCAAGAGGATAGTCGCGATCCATTTCTCTCAGTACTTCTTGTGTATAGCGCGGATCGCCTTGCTGTGCGATAGTCTTAAAATTTAAAGTGGAGATTGGTTGGTTGTTGTAAGAAACAGATAAAGAATATTCCGTTCCGACGTGGAAATATTGCTTAGATTTAAGATAAATAATCGACATGTCCTCACTATTTTGGATAGACCATTCTTCGGTGGGAGTAGAGGTAATTGTGATGAGAGATGGGTTTATTTCTTGATCAAATTTTAAGCGAACTGGCTCGGTTAGGGAGACTTTTTGAGAATTTTGAACTGGAAGGGTGGCAGTGATTTGTGGGAGTCGCTCTGCGGGTTTATAAAATAGCGAAAAAATAAGAAAAACAATCGCAATGATTGCTAAGATGATAATGTTTTTCTTAGTTAAGAATTTTTTCATAGTAATCCTAATTTAGTTGCATTTAAGGCATCCCGCAATACGACTCGTGGGCCAGCGACAAGTTGTTTCGTCTCTTACGAGACCATGTCCGTCACTATTGGCATCGAGACAGACAATATTGGCTCCTTCTAGACTGACGAAAAGCCCGGTATGACCCCAATCTCCCCCAGTATCAACAAAGTAGTCACCAGGAGCGCAACTACCAACCCCATCAACAAAATTGCATCCAGACGGCTCAATAGTGTTTAAGTATTTTGCATGAGTGAATCCATTACTACCACCAGTCATAACGTTTACAACAACATCAAAACCAACACATTGAAAGGCTCCATAAGTCTGAGCTGAATAGCGAGCCTCTTCTGCGGCTGCACCGTTGCCAAGTCCTTGTGCAAACGTCGCAAAATTTACCCCACCAGAATTTTCTCTATTGAGGGGATTAATTCCAACCTTACTAAGGAGTTCAAAAACACACTTACCGGCCGCAAGCCTGGGGTTGGTTGAGCTACCCGGTGCTTCTTGGCCGGCGAGAGTGCAAACAATATTGGCGACTATTTGGCCGGGTCCGGAGTCAATATTAAAGGTGGGAGCGATAAGTCCATACCAGAGAATTGTGAAGAAGGTGACTATACTGAATGCCACTAAAGCAGCCAGTGCGAACAGGGGAGCGAGGGACATGATTATCAACTGAAGGCCCGCCATGATGGCCGCTCCAACTATGCTGGCCCCTGCGACAATTGCGGCGGGTAGGCCTGAGACGAATAACAACGACGCAGAGATGGCACCCCCTATGAGTAAAGGAGCTGTTCTGAAAAATTTGTCTCGAAATTTCTGATCAGTAAGGAATTTTTTGATAAATCCAAAACCATATTTGATTACTTCCCAACCAACTTGAATAGCGATGGATACTCCCATCGTCATCTCACCACCGATGATGCCAATAATTATTTTTTTGAATCCGTCGGTAGCCATTTTTGTCGAAAGATTTGGAGCTAATTTGCTAAACCCGTCCCAAACTTTATTTGCCATCGCAAAGCGGAGACTAGTAAAAGTACCATGCTTCCCCTTTGAAGCAAATTTAGTAGCCCAGTCGAGAGTGTTGCCGATTTTTCTTGAAATAAAGAATGATCCTGCACCACTCCAGTGCGCATCGTGTTTAATAAAGCCTTCGGTAAAATCCGCTACATGTCCTGCGAAACTTCTAAACCAAGCATTGGAGGTGGAAACTTTGATTGCCCAGGCATGGATTTTGAGTGCGATGCCAGTCTGATACTCGACCAATTTGCCTGAAATAAGCGCTGCAGGATTGAGCCAGGGGTATTTTTCTTGAGTTTCATCCCACCAGTTTGCCAACTTTCTCTGAGGACCTCGAATAATATCATCTATACTTTCGATGCCACCCCAAACCTTTTCTGTGAAGCGATCTACTGGCTGTTTGATGGCTCTGTAGTTGCCAATACCCTTGCTTAGAAATTCCTGAAATTGATATCCAAAGTTACCATCGACTGATTTGTGATAGAGACCAAAATCTCGATGCTTGCTCATGAGATTGGTAAACTCGGCTAATTTGTGAGGATTGGCAGCGGGGCCTTTGGCATACTCAAAATCAAAAGCTTTTTGTAGGTTAAAAGGTTCGTTCCCCTTGTTTTTGGATGGATTGGCCGTGTAATATTCTTCGGCGGTTGAGGAGATGGCGCGTTCTGTAATTTGATTAAGCTCTTTTTCTTTGATCCAGGGAGTGGTGAGGTCGACTCCAATCTCAGCGGCCAGATCAGAAGTGGCCAAGAGACGAGAGTCGTGGTCAGACAAGTCTGACCCTAATAGGAGGTGGCGTTGCTTAATTTGGATTTCTTCTACATACGGGACGAGCTTGGTGAAGTAATCTACTGTTATTTCAGGGAAACCGGCTGCTTTAAGCGCGTTCTTGATTAGATAGCGACCATCAACATGTTCTCCTCTGGCAGCAAAGATTATTTGAGAGCGAATTGATTTAATTAATGCCTCGGTTTCGGCGGGGTCAGCAGAGACTCCAGCGCCTTTTACAAGATAGGAAATACTGTCGAGGGTTGGGGAAAGTCCACTTAGACTGCGAAGCGAGGTCATGTCCTGCTGATATTTTTCTTCGTCCGGGTAGGTGTCTTCTATTGTTTTATTGATGATTGAAGAAAGCTCTTTAAAATCTTCTTGGGCAGTTTTGGAGTAAGCTAGGCGCATAACGGCGGAGGTATTTCTGATCCCCGGTTGGTGGAGGAGTAACTGATGAATCTTTTCGGCAGTGAAGTTTTGGTAGCCTTCTTTGGGTATATAGCGGAAATTGGCGTTACCGGCCGCCAGCATCTGCAGAACCATGGCACGGGTGGGAGCATCTGAAATGCCTGCGAGCAATTTAGATTTGGATAAATTGGTGGTGAGAGGGTTTAAAAACTTGCTCTCGAGCAGTTCGATCTGTTTGCGTCTGAGATCAAATACTTTTTGGAGATTGGATGTCTGATCGAGGGGGTTGGTTCCGGGTAAGGGTAATTTTGCGGGAGTATTCGCTTGATCGAGGATGAGGCGATAGCTACCGGCTGCTTCGGCCGTTTTACCACTGACGTTGGTTTGGAGGTAGTCGAGGAGTTTAGTAGCGCGACTGCGAATATTGATATAGCTTTGCCTGTCACCAACGGGTAGCTCTCCCTCACCTTGTGACCAGTCCACAATGAGTCGCCAAGCCTCTCGAGCGGGCACAACGAGTTCTTCTCCGCCAACTAAGGCAAAAGTGACATCTCGATTTACGATAACCTGCTTAAGATAATATTCGAGCGCATTAAAATTGCTTTGTTTGTCGCGCGCGAGGGCGTTTTGGATTTTCTTAACTTGATCTGGATTAGGGATGAGCACTTTGGTAGCCATAGGAGTATTTTAGCAGGTGATGGGGGAGAAAAATGATATAATTATCTATATGGCTGATCCAGAGAGAGTACAAACCACCAATCAAACGCCAACGCGAGACGCTGATGATAGAAGTGCTCCCAAGCGGGAGGTCTCTACTGTTTCGATCAGGGAGCTGTTCCAGGCGATAACCCTAAAAAAATTAATGGATGATGAAACCCCTGGTTCTGCGAGCCTTGTCCGTCTAAGAGAGATTGAGGAGTCACTAGAGAGTCCTGATTTTGAGCAGAAAGAAGAGGCGGGGAGACGCCTCCAAGAGGTTGTGGCCGCCAAAGAAGCAGTAGAGGCCAAGGCAATAAAAATCGAGACGGTTGAGGATCTATGGAATGCAGCTAAGATACCCGATGCCAAGAAGGCAAAACTGAAACCTTTGGCTGAAAATATTGACCACGTGTTTGAGAAATCCAAAAACGAACAACTTACCGATGCAGAACTTGAAAGAGTAAATAATGAACTATTGGTGCTGGCGAGAGAAATAGGAATTAGGGAGAATGCAGAGGGGATGGAGGAGGCTCTAGCAAAAATGAAATGGCTGGAAACATCCAAGGCGGCTCGCCAATTTGTGAAAGAGCGAGAGTTATACATTAATCCAGTCGAAGAATATAAAGATGAGTTTAGAGAGGGTCATGAGGGTAAGGTATTAAAACTTACTGATGTTCCACCTGAGCTTAAAGATAGTAAACAAAACAAGCTTAATGCTTTCAAAAAGCATGTGGCTGAAGAGTTGATGGCGGCAGACAAACGGAAAATTGAAGACCTCACGTCTGATGATTTGGTTAACCGACTGAAGGAAGCTACTTATTGGCAGGCAAATATGGCCGACTTGCAGGGTCGGAAGAAATGGGCGGGCAATGAAAACATTGAACAACTGCGCGACATGCTGGGCCGCGTCGAAGCCCAGTACCAGTCACTCCTTGAAGATCGGATGGTGAAGGACTTAACCTCTAAACATGGCGAGGATAGACTAAATAAGGACTTTATCCGAGAATCGGTGGTGAAAACCCTGAGAGATCGCCGCCGATTCCTCCGTAGCGAATACGATTTTGACAAAGGAGTCCCTGCGGGTAAACGGCCAGCAGAAATGCTTGAGGATGAGGTGTACGTGGGTACGAAAAAAATTCAAAAAGCTTATGAGAGACATGAGCCAGCCCGATCACCCTTGAGATCGTCCTATTATGAAGATGGTCATCCTCGTGTGCCGGGCTCATTAACTCCTGAACAATCAGAAGCAAGACTTCGCGATATGGAGGAGAAAGGTAGGGAGACTGAGAGGTTGCTGGGAGCGATTGGGGTTGATGTAAGAGACTCCAAGACGACAAAAGAGATGAGGTTGAAGAGTAAGCGGAGAGAGTGGTTGGAGAAGGCCGAGAAGAACCTGAACCCTACAGACCTAACTACATTTAGGGACATGATGGAAGACGTGGAAAACTCGTCTCTTGGACGTATGGGGCGTGAGCGTAGCGACATGCAAATTGTTCTAGAAGATTTGAAAGAAAGTAGGCAGTATAGCAAGTTCATGATCAAGTTTAAGGCTTATGTAGAGCGGGTGGGACTAAGAGAAGCATCGTCTGACTGGGACTTTGCCATCATGATGCGCCAAGCTAAAGAGGAGATAAGCCGTATTCACCCTGATGCTGGTGAGAAACTTGACCAGTGGCAAGAAGCTTTGTTTGCGCCAGGGCTGACTAGTGTAGACGAAAAATCGTTCTTTGAAGTAATGCCCAAAATTATGACTCAGAGTCGGTTGGAGCACGAGTTTAGTCCTCAGTATGCCAACTGGGAGGCAATGCAGGTGGTGGGGGCAGATGGCACCAAGAAAGTGATCTCGGTCGCTGCGTTTCACCAGTTACTCCAACGTGAGGACAATGCTAAAAGAATTTTGAATGCAATCACCAATGGCAATGATTCTATGATCCATCAGATACTGGCGGAACATATTTGGGGTCCAGGAGCTAGTCTGGTTCCAGGGTTGAGAATAAGCGAAGGACAAAGTCCTAAGTACAGTGTACAGTTTGCTGATGGAAGAACCCCAATTACAGAGATAGATGTAACTTACTTTGACATGGACAAGGGTTTATTTGACTCCGATAATCCAGAAAATATGGATAAGAAGATGGCGATAGAAGACTTCCTCGACCAGTCGATGTGGATGACCCACTATGCCAAGACTCTTTGGAGTTTCTCTGGTGACTGGGAACCTTTTGTGCGCGACTTCCCCGCCGACCAACTGACCCAAGCAAATAAGCGCCTGGCCAATATCGGCCAAGCCTTCCGTGACTATGGACTAGACTATGGCAAGTTTGATATGGGATACATAGAGATAGCTAAGGCTGGTGTGTTACTGCAGCCTTTTTCGACATACAAGATTGCAGATGTTGTAACAGCGAATCTACGAAGAATGCTCTTTGATAGGGGAATAGAGAAGAACTTTAAAAAGGGTGATGAGTATGCAGGGGCATTGGCGGATGCGATACAGAAGAGGGCCTTTATTAGTGATAAATATAACCCGGTTGTGGCGATGAGGACTGTGGGAGAGATGAGGCTTATGGGCAACTTGCCCACTGGAGATTCTCCAGCCGATTTAGTAAGGAGAGAGGAATTGATTTGGGATTGGTTTAAAACCAATCAAGAAATCCTGGGGAGAAAGGGCGTCTTAAGTCTTGCCGAGGCACAAGGACTGAAGAGTAAATATTTAAGTGGGGAAAATTTGAACATAGACCAAGAGGCATGGGCAGTACAGCTAATAGAAATGGATAAGTTGGCAAGCGATCTGGTAAGTCAAAGACTTAAGCTAGAAAAAGTAAAAATTCCCGAAGCAGTGCTTCGCGAAATTATGGACAAACAATCACTACTTACTACTGGTGAAAAATATCGTGGTCCAGTAAATCTTGAGACATACCTGAAAAACTTTGAATTCTCCTCGATTATCGATCATGCACAACTCAAGAAGGGGACTGACCCCATAGATTACAAGAACTACTCAGATGCAAAACAATCGGCTGCTAAGCTGATGACGGACGTACTAAGTGGTAGTCCTACCCTGGAGAAAATTAATGAGCTATATAACACTATGAAGAGTTATATGCCACCAGACCAGCTAATGGCGTGGTTTGAAGAATACATGAAGACACGTGTTCGTTTGAGGACAAACCAGATTGTAGGGTACGAGATTGCCATGACAGACTTGGAGTTGTGGAAACAACAGAACCCAGACCTAGTAAGAAAAGGTGTTCACCCGCCAGAGAAGATAATGGGAATTAATCCCGCAACTTACAAGATTAAGGATGAAAGAGGCGATAATTGGAACGTAATCGGAGCGGATGGGTTTAAAGTGACAAAGAAAAAGATGGAGCGTGGTAACCACATGTGGAAGACACGCGAGATACCAGGCCTATCGGCGAAAGACATTGAGCTCGAAATGAAGTTATATGTGGGAAATAGATGGTTGGCAAATAAAGAAGTTGGCCACCACATAGTAGAAAATACTTTTGGTCTTTCTCAGACAATTAACCAATTTTATAAAAATCGTCGTTGGGATGTAGATAAATCGAACTTGGCTAAATTTGTAAAAAAGTGGGGGTCGAAGGGGATTATTCTGCTTAGACAACACCCTCTCTTCGATAACCCCCAGTGGGCATTTTGGAGCATTTTGAATGAATTCGTCGAATATGGTAAAGAAGTGGGCAAAGAATTCCAAAAAGAAGTGGTGGGTGGGCACTAAACACTGAGCACTGAGTTGTCTCCTTAGGCTTGTTGATCTGGTTCTTCGTGTAGATGTCCTTTTCTTCCAATAACTTCGCCCAGCGCCTTGGAAGATCTCTTTTGAGCCAACTCTTCTTGGTAGCTCTTCCAGCCCCAGTTGGGGAGAATGGCACCAGCTTTGGCGCCCATCATGGCGTTGCCTAGGGCCTCGGCAGTGTATGGAGACTCTTTGACTTGGAGCCAGTCCTGAGCCATCTTGACGGCGGCTGGAGTCATGAGAAAGATAACAAAACCAATGAGGGTGAGGACATCTGCGCTGCCGGTGCCTGGCTGAGCAAGTGCGGAGTCGGTAAGAGTAAATGGTGGTAACCACATTCCATTCCTATTTTGATAGATAGCGGCACTATCGTCTATCCCGAAAGGATTTTTGCTTCCCCCAGTATTTACAATTCCGTCGACAAGACCGCCACTAAAATAATCGGCTGCACCCGCACTATCAGTTGGATTTCCAACAAGGATTGCAGAAAAAATAAACATGGCCCCAGCTACGGGGAATGGGATAAGATAACTAGCAGTTTTTTTGAGCCATTCGGAGAAGGCTTTGGAGCCAGGCATGGCGTTCATGAGGATTTGGACAGGAGCGGTCACTGTTTGGACGATGATCATAATGTAGCTTTTGACGAGTGTAAGCATTAACTTGAGCATGGCGATAACAAAGGCTACTGCTACCATTAGGTACATAGGGGATACCATACTGAGAACAGCTCCTGCTACCCCAATACCCCCGCTACCTAAGCTCCACAATACATTGCCGAGCGAACTAGAAATTGCAGAAATAATGCTGTTTCGACCCTCAAAAATAACAGACCAGGCTGAGTATGACATAAGCCGAGTGATGGATTTAGAGGCGTCAATAATGCCGGTGGTAGAGATTAAATAAACAATAAAATAAATGAGAAAATACATAAGGTCAATCATAAATCCAACAATGGCGTATGAGAAAGTGATAAGGAGGAGGGTAATGAGGAGGTTGGGGAGAGCGGTTTGGATAGTGATGATCGTCTGGGCATTCACTTTGGTGCGCAACATAATCATGATACCGACCACTACAAACATGATGATGTAGAGAGAGTATGCAAGATTGCGGAAGACTTTCCAGAATTCTAAGAATGGCTTCATAGCATTATATCCGGTTCCTTGGGCATAGGCACGAGAAACTGTGGGGACGCCTATATTGTCGAGGATGTCCGCGATATACTCTTCGCTAGAGACTTGGTTGTCGTAGAGCAGGGCGACAGCCTTTTGTTGAATACCAAGAATCCCTGGGCTATATACAGAGCCATCTGGTTCTTTTGCTAGTCCCCCACCAAGATATTTGTTCACATTTTGAACAGGCGCACTCGTATCACTAAGATACCAATCATCAAACACTCTTCCTGAAGAATTACTAATAGGCACAACCATTTTACTAAGTGCTCCAACAATAGAACCCATAGTTCCAGAATCAGCTGCTGATGGAAAAACTTCGACAGCGTGAGCTATGGTGGGAGAGAGGAGTGCGAGTGAGAGGAGGAGAGAGGTAATAAGTTTTTTCATAGATATAGCGATTTTAGCATATTGAGCTATTTAGATAAGCCTAGTTGGTCGATCCAGTAGAGTGCCGTAGTTTGCATATATTGTTTGTCTCCAAAGACAAAGATTAGCTTTTTTGGATCGATGTTTTGTCCTTCGAGAAGATCTATGGCCCTTAGATAACTCTCTTTAAAGGCAGTGAGATTGGGATTGTTCTTCTCGTTGAGCTCGTCTTTGTTAATATATGAGAGTCCGTTGATATCGAGATGAACAATTTCGGCGGGGTCAAAGTCTGCTCGCGAGAGGCGGATAGACGTATTGATCCCGACAGAGGTGGGGAAATTTTCGTCAACCAGGGGAAGCTTGTGTTCAATTGAGGCAGTATAAACCATGGCGGCATCGCGTTTTTCTTTGGATAAGTCGATAGGGACAATGTTGCTCCCCACTCCGCCTACGGCTTCGCTAGGGGCAGGGGTAGAGTTTTTTTTGGGTGAAAGCAGGAGCACGAGAATGAGAATAAAGATGGTGATTGAGGTGGCGGTGAGGAGAAATTTTTTATTCATATTAAAATCCAGGTATTTTTAAGATATTACCGGCGATAATTCTGACGAGGGAAACCGAGAAAATAAGGAACAGGAGTCCCGTAATGCCCGCCATAAATAATTCTTTTCCTGACTGAATCTTTTTGGCATCTCCACCAGCTGTCATGATTTGGATAGTGCCGATCAGCATAACCACCAAGGCGATGGCTCCTGAGATGCCAGTGAGGAATCGAAGTAGCGCCATAATAAACTCGGTCCTTTCGTAGGGGAGACATCCAAGAGCTGTATCTATATAGCCCGTGCCACAGTCGCCGGCTGGATCGATTGAGTTGCCAGTTGAGATGGGGCCAACTGGTTTGGGAGGGGTAGCTGGAGGAGTTGTCGTGTCGGAAGGTGGAGTGTTTTTGCTGGTTGCTTCGTTGTAAACTGCGAGCGCGACAGCAAAGGCACCCGGGCGCTCTTTGTCGTAAACTCGAAGGGGATCGCAAATCTTAAAATCGATGCAATATATTTGATACATATTTACGTGTTTGGAATCGATCATATGGGTTGCATAGGGGTCGTCCTCCCCAATAAATTCCCGAGGACAGCCTTTGTAGGGGATAGTGACGCCCTTGATTTTTTGACAGTTGGCATTACCACCGCCATTAAAGTTGGAAATAGCAGTAACGAGCCTTTCAGTGTTGGGGATAGGGTGGCGAAGGAGTGCGTGGGCGGCAGTTAGAACGGTGGCTTCAAACCCACCTTCTTCGTTCGCTGGTCCACCATTGGCGGCCGAGCGAGTTTCTGGTCCCGGTTTTCCAGCTTCAGTAAAATATTCACTTGCTTCTTCAAAATGGATGCCAGCCAAGACCTCACAGGGGACACCAGTTTCTTTTTCGACTTTAGCATAAACATCTTCAAGCTCTGGATTGAGCTTGCCACCGACAAACATTGCTGAGTTAAGAACGATACTGGTGGCAGTGGTTAACGGAGCTTTCCAGGGTGAGTCGGCGATAATGGCGGCAAACTTGGATCCGTCACATTTCCCCGCAGTTGTGGCGCTGGATTTACCATCGCAACCAATACGTGTGCCAAGTGCATATGCTTGAATGCTAGTGTCTAATTGAGATGAAAACATAGAGTCATCACAGGCGTAAAATGGCAGTTTTCTTCGATGTTCAAATGGGTTCTCACCAGAGAATAAGCCATCTTGACCGTCATCGACTGTGTTGGAAAGATTGGAGTTAAAATCTTGTATTGCTTCGAGTTCTGCAAGAGTATCACGAGCATCGTAAACTGGTTGCTGAATTTCTTGAATACTTTGTCCCATGGCTTCTGGGATAGTTAGGGTGTGGAAAACAACTGAGTCAACATTATCTTGAATTTTTTGCCAGAGGAGAGCTATTAAGGCAGAAACTGGTGATTGAAAATAGGCATTAGCGTTTTCTTTAGATATTTGTTCAGGAGCTATCTGGTAAACTGGACACTTCCTTTCTTTGTCAAAGAAATCGCCTGGTTTGACATAGTCCATAAAAGTACCAAACCAAAGCCAATTTAAACCCTTGACATACTTGTAGCACGGGTCTTGTATTTCTTTATCAAGGCGTTCAACTATTTTTGAAGGAATAGCATTTTGCGAGGCAGAGGTAGCAAATCTGATTAATGGGTTTTTGATAGCTAATTTATTAAATATAGCTACACCCTCATCGAGGGGATAAATAGTCAAGAGATTATCAAGAGCGGCTCCAAATGCCTGAGAAATGGAATTGTCGTAGTATAGTGCTCTTTTTACTCCAGTAGGCGGAGGAATAACTATACAACGTAGACCGGGGCAACAGATTGCCCAGACGCAGATAGAGGGACGGACATAGCTTTGTCTCCATGAAGGAGAATACATAGGGACAGACGTTAGGTCTAACGCCCATTCTTCAGGCGGGTTTTTATTTAAAGCTTTTTTTACCTCTTCGACTACATAGGCTTTGTTTGATTCTGTGTTGGAAACTGCCTCTAAATTACCCGCGTTGAGAAAAAAATCATCAGTGCCTTCTAGTATAGTGCTTCCAGCAGCCGAAACATTGTCTGGTAAAGCCATCTCTACTTCAAGCAATGACTTCTTCATGTGGTTATCCTTGTACCCCCAGTCTACCCAACCAAGAGGCCACTCACCGGTTTCCTTAACTGTATTTTTTGTTTGTTTCGCACGTTTAACTACTAAAAGTTGGTTTATTATTTTTTGATCAAATTTGGACGAGAGATGTTGAGAACCCCAGGTTATAGCGTTATCAGTGCCAACATTGTTGTACGCCCCAGACTTACTTTGAATTTTCTGATAAATAACTTGGCTCGCGTTGGAGAAGTCTGTTCCTTTAATATCTTTGTGTGTAGAAGGTTTTTGAGTGTAGCGGCAAGTTCCTTGAGTACCAGCGGGGTGATTTTCGGTAATGGCTTTGACAGTACAGCTGTTGTTTGGTCTCGAATTGCCTGATCGAGCGACATCGGTAGTACCACGGTGACAAAGTTCGACATCACCACCGTCACAAGTGTCGCCGACGTTATCGCAGAGGTAGTCACGATGATCATAGGGGTTTTCTTTGCCACCTTCACCTCCACAAACTTCGAGATCCTCGTAGTTGCGTGAACGCTCGTCGTTTTCGTAGATTTCTAACGCAGGTGGACGAATGTACTTGAATAGCGAAAAAATATCTCCATAAAAATAATCTTCGGGGGGGTTACCTTCGAGCGAAAAAGGTGGTTGAGGGGGTACCCAGGAAGCATGCGCCATGGGCGCAGAGGTTAGGAGATAGATGCTAGATAATAGAAAGAGAACAATGAGACGCAGTACTTTCATAACTAGTTAAAGCCAAATTTAAACTGAGTGACGTCGACGCCCGTAATATTTTTGACTAAGACCAATACCAACCAAGAAACAATAGCGAGGGCAATACCCGCGACAGCTAAAGTAATGGTCTGTTTGCCTCCGGCCATACCTTTTGGGTCACCCCCAGAGGTGAGGATTTTGAATCCCCCAGCAAGAATCATGATAAATGAAAGAAAACCAATCAGGGGAATCATGGCCTGGAGGACATTGCCGAAGTAGGTAGGGAGTTCGGATAGTTGGGCGGGGTCGTCGTTCATAACTAAATTATATCAGCAAATCGGTGAGTCAGCAGGTCGGACAACCGGATAACTCGGAGATTCGGAATTCCAGAAAATCTGATTATCAGAAACTCCGATTATCTGACCGACTGAGTATTCTGATTGTCTGAGTATTAGTAGGCCTTGGGTGGGGTGATGTTGCCGTCTAAGATGTTGATACCGAAGAAGTAGGAAATGATCAACATGATAGCCCAAGCAGAGGCGACGACAGCCAGTCCAACGAGAGCGGCAGTAATACGGTCGCGGGCTTCTTGGGTTTTGCCTTTGTCACCACCAGAGGTAATCCATTGAATACCACCCCAAATGAGGAACATAAAGACGAGGAGAGCAGAGACGACGATCGCTCCCTGAACGGCACCTTGAATCAAGGTTCCAATATTGGTGATGGCAACGTTTTCTGGTTTGCCGATCGAGAGGTTGGGGGCACCTGGCATAGCGGCTTGGACACTGGGGACTAGATCGAATGACATATGTTTTTCTCCTTTATTAATAGTTTATGTTTTATTTTATCATTTAGCAAGTCCAATGCCGAAGAAGTAGTCTAGGAGGAGGTAAACTGCCCAGGCAGAGGCGACGACCGCGAGACCGATGATGCCGTTTGTAATCTTGGCGCGGGCCTCTTCTAGCTTGCCTTTGTCACCGCCACTCATAATCCATTGGAGACCACCATAGATGAGATAGCCAAAAGTAGCGAGGCCGGCAACTAAAATAACGGCGGAAAAGACTTTGCTGACAAACGATCCCAGATCTGTGTTGACGGCAACACGCGACTTGGTTTCGTCCCCGATATTGACACTAAAACTGCTAGATGCGGCAAGGACAGTTATAGGAGATAGGAGATAGGAGATAGGAGATAGGAAAAGAAGTATTTTTTTCATAAATCATCCTGCAGTGGGCCAACTAATATTGAGTAAGTTCATGCCGATGGCGGTTTCGATAAATTTGATAATCACGTACGAAGCCGCCAAGATGGCGAGACCCACGAGTCCCTGAGTGATGTGACCACGAGCTTCTTCGATCTTGCCCTTGTCACCGCCGGCCATAATCCAGTTGAGACCGCCACGGAGGAAGTAAAGGAGGAAAGCTAATCCGCCGACTAAAATAATGGTTTGCCAGAGTGTAGCGACAGTGACAGCAAATTGTTTGGGTGAGCCATCTGGTGAGGAGCCACCAGGTACTGCGGTATTGGTGATGGCCGCCATCGCAGATGACGCAGAAGTTAAGAGATAGAGGCTAGATAAAAGGAGGATAGCAGTTTTTTTCATAACTAGTTGACCTTGAGTCCATTGATGACGGTGCCCGGGTTGAGGATGTCGATCCCCAAAGCCTTGCCCACGATCCAAGTAATGGCATAGGAAACAGCGATGACAATGAGTCCAATGGCGCCGTTGGTCATCATGCCCTTGGCTTTGTCGATCTTGCCTTTGTCACCGCCGGCAGTAATCCAGTTGAGGCCACCGAGCAAGAAGTAGAGTGTAAAAGCTAATCCAGCAACAACAGTCAGAACGACCAAAACATTGCTAATGAGTTTTTCGACGGCACTGGTTGAACCCTCAATCCCGGCCCCAGGCTTGTAACCGCCGGGAGTGGTGATGTTGCCGAGAGGTTTGGACTGTGCAAGTAGTTGAGACATAGTTTAGTTGAAGCTCCCTGGACCACTAATTGAGGGAGAGAGGATCGCAGTGGCACTGCCAAATAAGAGATAAGAGACGATCCCAGTTACAGCGGCCGAGGCAACCATAACAACCAAACCGATCAAAGACATGTTGATCGAGTAGGTGGCAGATTCGATTTTTTTGGCGTCGCCTGCCGCAGTAATATAACTAAAGCCAGCAATCATCAAGTTGAAAAAGGCAAATAGACCGGCGGCAACAAAGACAACGGTGATGATATTGGAGATAAAGGCAGAGATGCCCTTGCTACTTTCGACAGAACCGTAACTGGTAACAGGGGATTTGATGGTTTCACCGATGATGCCTGGCATATAGTTAATCCCTTAGGATATTTACTCCTGTAACTACTTGGATTATTTGGATAATCCAGTAGGAGGCAAAAAGAACTAATAATCCTATTATAGCAGAGGTGATGGTTTTACTACCATCGGCCACTTTGTCTTTGTTCCCAGCGTTGGCAATAATGGTAAAACCGCCGAAAAGAATCATGAAAAAAATAATCACTCCGCCGGCGATATAGATGTTGGGGAGGATGTTGTTGATGAGGCTACCGGCCCCCTTGTATTCTGAGCCTAGAGAGGTATTGTTTTGGAGTTTGAGACAATCGCCTAAATTTGCTGGACATGCCATAAGCAGAGTATAGCGCACCTAGTATAATGTATAAAGTATGGAAAAAATTGTAAAAGAGGTTTTGGCAGGGAAGAGAGGGGCGGCAACGGCATTTTACAAGGCATTTGCACCAAAACTACGAAGATATTTGACGACAAAACTAGCCCTAGAAGAAGTGGAGGAAATTTTGCAAGACACATTCTTGTCGGCATTTGATTCGCTGGCTTTGTACCGAGGGGAATCTAGTGTGTCTACTTGGCTTATTTCGATAGCACGACATGAGGTGGCTGATTTTTATCGTAAGCGATTTATTCGTGAAGCGGTCGAGCGGACATCACCACTATTCGAAAACATGGTATCTGAAACGCTTGCGCCAGAATTTGTTTACGAGAAAAACAAAATAGAGAAAAAGTTTTTTGGGGTGTATCGTGGACTGGCAAAACAATACCAAGACGTACTTTCGTACAGATATGAGCTGTCGATGAGCGTAAAAGACATCGCTCTACGAATGGATTTGTCTTTTAAGGCGACAGAGTCATTGCTTTACCGGGCAAGACTAGCCTTTAGGACAGAATATGAAAGAGAGTAGTTTTATAACAGAGCTAGAGAAGAGGGCAGAGTCACAGAGAAAACTGGTTAATACCGAGATAATCCCTGACTGGGCGAGAGGAGTGGGAGATTGGCTGGCAACTAACCCTTGGAGAGTGGTGGTGCCACTGAGCGCACTAGCATACGGCTTACTGCGTACGACATATGGCAGTAGTTTTAGAGAGTTAATACTCGGATTATTTGGAGGATTCAAGTGAAATTTTCCAATCACAAATTCTCAAATGTGCACAAATTTGGGGCGATGGGGGTATGGATCGCGTATGTATGGAGTGTAACCCTAGCCGGGTTGGCTATCCACCCGTACCAATCGGTCAAGCGGATGGTTTTGAATAAACCTATTCTGTTGCCGGTTACGATGTCGCCCGTACTCGGACTAATCGCGTTATTTGTGGTAGGGAGAGTGGGATCTTTTTTCTTTACCCTGGGACCAATAGGCAGAGAGTTGGTGGCAATCGTACTCGGCTCAACGCTAATTGGATTATTACTGTGGCAAGGACTCTTGATGCTACTAGTGGTACGGTTTTGGCGAGCGAAATAAAACTAAGGGAGTTGTTTGGGGAGAACCTTGATCCCGTAGTGGATGAGTCCGTTTTGGGAGCTGGATAAGCGGCGCAGAACGCACTGAACCCTCATCCTAGTTTTGAATTTATAACCAGAAGCTCCGAGAAATAGATGGGTAGATGAGGTGTCGTCCGGGTTGGATAATTTGACTAAGACTAGGTAGTAGGGAGCGAGGTCATCGAGCTCGGGCAGGACAGAGTGGACCAAGCTAGATGCAATAATGACGCCGGTTTGGCCAAGCAAGTGTGGCCAATCCTTGCTTTCACGCCAATATTTGGCTGGGGCAATACTTGAGTTAGTCATGGGCTTTATTCCCCCCCTCGATGAGATGCATAATGACTGTCCCCCCAGTGCCCCCGACGTTGTGAGTGAGTCCATATCGACTGTGCTGATTATGGACGGTTAAGTAGTTGCTGAGAAAACCAATTTGTTTGATTCCGGTGGCGCCTACCGGGTGGCCGCAAGCTTTTAATCCACCGGAAGGATTGACTACCAAGTTCTCTCGATAGTAGCCAAGACGATCTAGGGTGCGCGCGGCCTTGCCTTTAGGGAGAAAGCCGATATCCTCGATAGCGAGAATCTCGGCGATAGTAAAACAATCATGAAGTTCGATGGCAGAGATATCTGCCAAGGTAAGTGATGACCCCGCAAAAACTTGATTAGTAGCCGAGGAGGTGGCTGTGAGATGGGGTAGATCTTGGCGCGAGGATAAATCGAGAGAGTCTTGGGCATGACCAACTCCAATGAGATGGGGGGTGTGGGGATAGAGGGTGCGATCTGGATCACTAGTGAGAATGAGGGCGGCGGCCCCGTCTGATAAAGGCGAACAATCTAAGAGACGAAGCATGCCAGCTACACATGTACTCTGAGAGACCGCTTTAGCGGTGATCGGACGGCGAAACTGAGCGAAAGGGTTTGTAATAGCAGACTCGTGTGCACGGCTAGAGATTAACGAAAGCGCGCGACGCAGAGTAGGTTGGGAAAGGCGATATCTAGTCAGATAAAGATCGGCTAAAAGTGAGTATAGCCCAGGGAAAGTGCCACCATACTCGGTGTAATTGTTTCCTGCAGAGGACAAGATTTTGGCAGAAGTGGTGGTGTCACAATCGGTCATTTTTTCTGCTCCAACGACTAAAACTCGGTGATAGGTGCCTGCTTGGAGGGCATGGGTTGCGGCTACGACAGCGAGTGAACCAGAGGCACAGGCCGCCTCGAGACGAAAAGCTGGGGGGTGATGAGGTAGGAGAGAAGAAACCATGGAATTGAGGTGAAGTTGTGTCTCGTAGTTGCCAGATGCCATGTTGGATACGTAGATCGCATCGATGTCGGTAGGTTTGAGCTGGGCATTGTCGAGCGCAAGGTTGATGGCTGTTTGAAAAAGATCAAGTAGCGAGCGATCCCAGAGCTCGCCAAAACTGGTTTGGCCGAATCCTAGGATGGAAATTGGTGCATATGACATGCTAGTGTAGCCTTTGTCTTAGTTTTAAATAATCGTTGAGACTAAGTTGGACTAGATGGGAGATTTGAGTGGTTAAACTATCAATACTTGAGCCTTGGAGTTGTGCCAAATGCGGGGTTGTTTCAAAAATAAATGCGTCTGATCCTGCTCCTGAGCCGTAGGAAACGAGCAAGATTTTTTGATGACTAGATGCATGGTCGAGAACATTGGCTAGAGCGAGTGGGACGGCGGCGGCGTAAGTGTTGCCGATCTCTTTGACGGGGAGACTATATTTGAGCTGATCAAGCGTAAAACCTAGTATTTGTGCGGCTTGAAGGGGGAATTTGGCGTTAGGTGTGTGAAAAATACAGTAATCGATATCACTAGGGGCTAAGTTGTTCCGCGAGAGAATTTGCTTGGCTAGGTTGGTGATGTGGTAAAAATATGCCGGCTCGGCGCTAAAGCGGCCGGCGTGTTCAGGATAAATAGCGAGATTGCGACGCCAAAAATCGGGAGTATCTGTCGCAAGGGAGTAAGTATCTATGAGATTGGCTACAAGTGAGTAGTGATCGCTGGATCCTAGTAAATAGGCCCCAGCTCCTGAACCAGCCGTGTACTCGAGGATGTCACCCGGCTTGGATTGGGCCGTGTCACTCCCGATGGCCAAGCCAAGCTTGATCTGGCCAGACTGTACCTGAGCCAGCGAGAGCTGAATGGCTTGAGTCCCGGCTTTGCAGGCAAATTGGAGGTCGGCCATGCTCATATTGACAGGGAGTCCGAGGGCTTGGGCTACGATTGTCCCAGTCGGCTTGACCGCATAAGGGTGCGACTCACTGCCGATTAATATGGAGCCAAGATCAGACTTTCGGTCTTGATGTGTGGACCTGGCAAAGGCGAGCTGGGTAGCTTGAATGGCGAGGGTAGCAGAATCTTCGTCTTGGGCGGGACAGGTTTTTTGATTAATACCTAGTCCCTCGCCAGGATTATCAGATTTGCCCTGACTGGCTGATATGACTTTGGTTGAGACTGCCTGACTTGGGATAGCTGTCCCCCAACTGACTATGCCGACTTTCATATTATGATTGTCCTCGACTGAGTTTGAGATGAGCACAAGAGAGGGTTGAGCTTGCAAGCGCCCCGAGGCCAGAAAGCTCTCCAGCTAGACAAGCAGTGCCGATAGCAGCGGCCAAAACATCGGGGGTTACAGGTGTCTCTGAGATAAGGCTCCTAGCAGTGGATTGTAACTCTAAATATGTGCCACCTCCGATTGTTCCGACTGGTACAGTGGGTAAATAGAGAGTTGCGTGGATACCTGTTGCATGGAGTTTGAGGGTGAGATCACCCTGTGAAATATCAACTGTGTGAGCTGGGTCTTGACCGGTCGCGATCAAAATGGCTACGGCTGTATTGGCTAATTGCATATTGTATCCAGAGAGTCCAGCCAACTTGGAGCCGTGCACGATTTTTGATCGATAAGTGAGCATTAACTGGTTGGGCGTGGTTTTGAGGATTTGAGTAATGAGCTTGGTACTCAGGTCAGCGGTAACCGTGAGCATACGAGCACGCCCAAGCTTGTGATTTAGTCGCGAAACTTTTTTGTCTGTACAGACATTGCTACTGAGGGCAGGACAAGTTACCCCAGGGTTTTGGGAGATTGTATAGTCGGCGATAGCGGAGGCGGCATGGGTAACCATGTTCATACCCATGGCATCGCCAGTGTCAAAGGCAAAACGGGCAAAAACCAGGTTTGATTGTTGGAAAAGCTGGCAGTCTAAGTAAGTTAGGTGATGGCTGGTCTCCTCAGCGATATGTCCCAACTGATCAAGATGAGTTTTAAGCCATTTTTTGAGTTTGGCGGCGTGGGCGGGAGATGTGCAGGCAAAAACTGGAGCTCTAGTCATCCCTACATTCGTACAGACTATTTTGGTGTTACCACTTAGGCGAAGGATTTTACAGCCACGGTTTATGCTGGCCACTAAAGCCCCCTCGGTAGTAGCAAGGGGAATGAGTAGGTCGAGCTGGAGAGTGGAGTTTTCGGTAGTGAGAGTAGCCGTAACTGGTCCGGCAATGCCTACGGGGAGAGCAACTTGACCCACTAGGTTTTCGCAGTTTTTCTTCCCTACTATTTCTGGATCAAAGAGAAGGGGAGTAAAAAATGGGGATGAGAGGTTTTTGGCTAAAATGGCCTGTCGAGCGCGAACTTTGGATGACTCAGATAATGATTCGTCGATTGCACTAAAAACACTCATATGAACTTGGTCGTACGAAACACAAAAATCATCTGAGAGTATGAGATAATTGCATAATGAATTTGAGAAAGACGGTGGAAGAACTAGATCAGAAATATCATGAGCGAAAAGTGGTATTGGTAGATGAGAATGATAATGAGCTTGGAGTAGGTGGGTTGATTGAAGCCCACCGTGATCCAGGACTACAGCATCGAGCATTCTCGTTGCAGTTGTATCGGATAGTGAACGACAAGAAAGAGTTGCTCCTGCAACAGAGAGCGATAGGGAAGCCAGTGTTCCCCTTTTACTGGGCCAATACGTGTTGTTTTAATATGGCGCCGGGTGAGAAGTACTTGTCTAGAGCAGTGTCGAGAGTTAAGGAGGAGATGGGTTTAATAGTTGGAGAAGAGAAGCTAAGAGAAATGTATAAATTTGTTTATTATGCCCCGGACATTGAGGGTTGGTGCGAGAATGAGCTAGATAATGTGATTGTGGGGGAGTGGGATGGAGAGCTAGCGCTAAACCCAGATGAAGCGATGGATAGTAAGTGGATAGAATGGGGGGAGCTAAATAAAGAGATTGAGAATGAACCCAGTAAATATGCGCCTTGGTTTAAAACTATAGTCTCTGATCCTAGATTCCGCAGTGTGTTCGAATGAATTTTGCCATGAAGAACGACTAAATAAGATATGAAGATTTGTGGCAAGGTGATATTGGCAGGGGAGCATGCAGTAGTTTACGGGAAGATGGCGCTGGCGGCGAGTATTTCGCTCGGCGTCCGAGTGAGTGTGGTGGAGAGTGGGGGATCGGAAAAGAACCCAATTGTTGACAAGGCGATAAAGGTGGCGGGGGGAGACCAAAATACACGAGTTTTGATTGAGAGCGAGTTACCGATCGGGTCGGGACTTGGGTCATCGGCCGCTGTTGCGGCGGCAACTATAAAAGCCGTGAGAGAATATTTGGGTAAGCCAATAAATGAAGAAGAATTGTTCAAGTTGACTTTTGAGTGTGAGAAAATTGCTCACGGAAATGCGTCGGGGCTAGACCCTGCTGCTGTAGTGTATGGAGGACTAATTGCGTATACCAAGGGACAGTCATTTGAGAGACTCCGGATTAAACAACCAATAAAATTATTGCTTTTTAATTCTGGTAAACCAGACGAATCCACAAAAGAAATGATCGAGCTGGTGGCGGCGAAACAGGCAAATATCGTGGTGATAGATAAGATTGCAGAATTGGTTAAGCAAATCAGAGAGGCCTTGCTAAATGGTCTAGAGATCGCTGACCTAATCAATCAGAACGGATTACTCTTAGAGGAACTAGGAGTAGTTGGAGCCAGAGCTATAGAGCTGAGTGCACAACTTCGCCAGATGGGGGCAAGTGTCAAGATTGCGGGGGCGGGTGGGGTAAAGACTGGATCGGGCATGATGATCGTAATGCAGGATGATTTAACACAAATCAAGAAATTGTTGGATAATAAGAAAATTGATTATTTTGAGACAGTGATCGGAGGGAAATGAAAGTCACGGCGTCGGCACCAGGCAAGCTTATGCTCTACGGAGAACATGCTGTGGTATATGGTAGTCCGTGTATTGTGACGGCAGTAGATCAGAGGGTGCGCGTAACTGTTGAGCCAAACGGAGAAGGAGAGATCCATGTGTGTTCACCGAACGTAGGACTAGATGAATATCACAAGAAAATTGCGAGACTTGGTAAGGACGACTTGCCAAAGTCGATGGCGTTTGTGGAGATGTTAGTAAAGCGGTTTTACGAGAAATACCAGATAAATGAGGGGATCAGGATCTCGACAGAATCTGACTTTTCGACTCAGTTTGGGTTCGGGTCGAGTGCCGCGGTGGTTGTGGCACTGACTAAAGCTCTATCAAAATACTTTAAGGTAGAGATGGATAGCAAAGATATATTTGAGATGGCATACCAGTCAGTACTGGATGTGCAGGGTGTGGGGTCGGGGTTTGATGTGGCGGCGTCGGTTTACGGTGGCACAATTTATTATGTAACTCCAGGAACTGTGATTGAGAGCATTTATGTGGGCGACTTGCCGATGGTGGTGGGATACACCGGAGTGAAGGCTGATACACCCACTCTGATACGACAAGTGGCAGAACTTCGGCGAAATGAGGGTTGGGTGGACTCGGTTTTTGCAGATATAACTAAGCTGGTTAATAGGGCAAAAACATTGTTTGTGAAGCAAGACTTTGAACAACTAGGGAAGCTGATGAATAAGAATCAAAAACTCCTCTCTACTCTAAACGTCAGCTCGGTGGAGCTCGATAAGATGATTAAGGCCTCAAAGGAAGCTGGTGCATATGGGGCAAAGCTGTCGGGAGCAGGTGGTGGGGATTGTATGATTGGATTTACTGATGAGAGTAAACAAACAGAAGTGATAGATGCAATAAAAGTAGCAGGTGGTACTTGGATGGATGTGAAGACAGGAGCTGAAGGGGTTAGAATTGAATAATATGAACGATGAGTGGATTATCCAGGTAGATGAGCAAGATAATCTAATTGGAAAAATTGAGCGAGATGCGGCGCACAATCCTGAAGATTTAAAGATACACCGAGAAGTAATGCTTTTGCTTTATACGAGTAAAAAGCACGAAAGCTTTCTGTTGCAACATAGATCGATGAGAAAAAAACAGTTGCCTGGATACTGGACACTCTCGGTGACGGGACACGTGGACTGGGCAGATTTAACAACTAGCGATCCTGAGGGATATTTAACGGCGGCAAAGAGAGAGGCAAGAGAGGAGGTAGGAGTTGAAGCAATAGATCTCAAACTAGTAGGGAAAGTCTCCCAAAAACTACCAATCAACTGGGCGATGATGGGGATTGTAACGGGAGAATATGAACGTGAGCTCAAACTAGATCCTGAGGAAGTGAGCGAAGTAAAAATATTTGATAGAGAAACAGTCTTGCAGATCAGTGATAAACTAACACCAGGCGCAAAAGCGTGTTTAGAATATTTAGAAATACTAGATAAATAGGAGGATTATGCAAAAATCGACCGCCAAAGCACACAGTAATATTGCGCTAGTTAAATATTGGGGTAAAAAAGATGATGGGCTTCGACTACCTGCCAACTCCTCGGTGGCGATAGCGCTTGATGAAGCTTTTACGCTCACCACGGTCGATTTTAGTGATACTTATAAAGAGGATACAGTGGAGTTGTTGGGGCAGGGGTTTGAAGAAGACGAAGTCGAAAAAGTGAAGAAACACCTGGACAGGGTGAGAAAGCTGGCCCACATTACGACAAAAGCAAAAGTGGTGTCAAAAAATAACTTTCCAAAGTCGGCGGGTATGGCCTCCTCTGCTAGTGGTTTTGCCGCGTTATCGATGGCTGCTGCAAGCTCGGCTGGGTTACAGCTGAGTGAGAGGGAAATGTCGGTTTTAGCGCGAAACGGATCTGGATCGGCGAGTAGGTCGATACCAGGCGGAGTGTCGGTATGGTACACAGCGGATGATGATGAGAGCTCTTACGCGGAACAGATTGCCTATCCCAAACAGTGGGACTTGAAAGTGTTGCTAGTGATGGCAGAGGATACGTCGGCCAAAAAAGTATCGACAACCGAGGCGATGGCAATGGCGGCTACGAGTCCGTATTACGGGCAAGCAGTGATCCAAGCAGAACAGAATATCGTATGTTTGCGTGAAGCAATGAACCGTGGCGACTGGAGAGCATTTGGCAAAGTGATCGAGGATGAGTGTTATAGACTCCACTCGGTTTGTATGACTCAGAATCCAAATATTCTTTATTGGCGAGGAGTGACTATCGAGGTCTTCCAGGCGATGTATAAGTTACGAGATCAAGGCGTGGAAGCATTTTTTACAGTTGACGCTGGTCCCCACGTCCATATTGTTTGTCAGGGGAAAGACGTGGGAGCGATAAAAGCTACCCTTGATCACGTTGTGGGGATAAAGACTGTGATTGAGTGTTCAATAGGTGAAGCGGCCAAGTTAGTAGATGACCATTTGTTTTAAATATGACAGTGCAAACCAATATTCCCAACCACATCGCCATAATAATGGATGGGAACCGGCGATGGGCGAAGAAGAGGGGACTCGCGGCGGTGGCGGGGCATGCGTTTGCGGTAGACTCGGTTGTAGAGCAGTTGATCGAGCGAGCGGGAGAACTAGGAGTGAAATATTTAACTCTGTGGGCTTTTAGTACGGAGAACTGGGGACGCGAGAAAGATGAAGTGGAAGGAATAATGAGCCTTTTTCGCAAAGCTCTCATGACCAAAGTCCAGAAATTTATTGAGAAAGGCGCGAGACTGCGGATGATTGGAGATATCTCGCGGTTTGCCCCAGATATTCAAGAGGGTATGAAGAAAGCCATGAAAGCGAGTGAACAAAACACCAAGATCATGGTGACGTTTGCACTAAATTATGGAGGAAGAGATGAGATTAAGCGGGCAGTGGAAAAGGGAGGGGTGGATTTTGAAAAATATTTGGATACGGCAGGGATGCCAGACCCAGACTTGATTATTCGGACTGGTGGGGAACAGAGACTATCGGGATTCCTCATGTGGCAAAGTGCATATAGCGAACTTTATTTTACGGAGACACTTTTCCCTGATTTTGGACCGAAAGAGTTGGATACGGCAATAGAGGAGTATCAGGGGAGACAGAGAAGGTTTGGGAAGTAGAGGATCAAAACTTGTCGGACGCAAATTTTTATCTCAGGTACATGCGACGTAGTGCCTGTAATTTCGAAAAAATTTCATCCGTCAATTTTTGTATAACCCAACTAAGAGAGAATGTTTACTTTGAAGATGACCTGGAGGATCTGGGCGATCCAGTAGGAGAGGAAAATGACAAAAAACCCAGCTAGTGAACTGGTAATCATTTTTTTACCTTTCTCCTGGGATTCTTTGTCGGCGGCTCCAGCTAGCATGGTAAAACCGCCCATCACTAGCATGCCAAAGAGGATAAGGCCAGCGACGGTAAGGAGAGTAGGGAGGAAACTGTTGATAATCCCACCTAGACTATCGTTGCCACCCTTGATCCCAATCGCGTTGTTGTAGTCGCCGTATGGGATGTCTTGAGCTAGAACTTTTGAGACAAACATATTATTTAAATCCTGGTAATTGAATAATATCACCCGCGATGATTTTGAGTAGAGTGACGGAGAAAATAATAAAAAGGAGTCCGGTCACGGCGCCAGTAAACAACTCTTTGCCTTTTTTGACTTGTTCGGCGTTGTCGCCACCAGTCATGATTTGGATAGTGGCCGCGAGCATGATGACGAGCGAGATTGCTCCGGCTGTGCCAGCGAGGAAAGTGAGGAGGGCTTCAGTAAAACCAGTCGTGCTGACGGGCATACATCCGAGCGCGGTATCGATCGCTTGGTCGCCACAAGTGCCGGTTGGATCAAAAGCGAGGGCGAATTTAGGAGAGAGGAGAGAGGAGAGAGGAAAGAGGAAGACCGCAAGTTGTGTTAGGATAGAAGCATGCTTTCTCTCTGGAAAAAACTTTTTCATAGCGGTTTATTAGTTCTATGTTTTATAGGGATAATTGTAACACACCAGAGGGTAAAGGCTGAGAGCCTCCAGGATATTGAGAAACAGATCGCAGAGCTACAGCAACAAATGGAGGCTTCGGTAAAGGCTACGACACCGCTAGAATCTGAGGTAGCCAAGTTGAGTAAACAGGTGAGTGGAATCCAAAACCAAATTAACGAGTCTGGGGCGAGAATCAAAGCCTTGGAAGCGGGGATCGCGGAGCGAGAGGCAAAAATAAAATCACAATACAAAGTTTTAGCGGCAAAAGTGAGAGACTTGTATAAGAAAAATAGTCAATTTTCGCCTTTTTTGGTGTTTGCGTCCTCACCCTCGGCTGGGGAGCTGACCAGGGGTCTCGCGTACAAATCGGCGGCGAGAGATGAGGACAAGAACCTGATAGTTTCGATAACGAGCGATATCCTCAAGCTGGAGGGTGACAAAAAAACGATTGAGACGGATAGAAATCAATTGCTAGGACTGCAAAAGAAACTAGATACTCAGAAGGCTTTTTTTGAAAAAGAGATAGCAGGAGCGAAAAAGTGGCAAGCAGAGCTGTCGGGTAAAATTGCGACTTTGACTGCCAAACAGCAAGCTATTTTGTCGGAGAAATCGGGTACTTTCCAGACAACGGTGGGAGATGTACCACTAGCAGATGATCCGGCAAGCCGCCCTGATTATAACCCTGGCTTTAGTCCGGCATTTGGAGCATTTAGTTTTGGAGCACCTCACTTTAAAGGGATGAGTCAGTATGGAGCGTATGGGAGAGCAAAATCGGGTCAGAGCTACGAGACCATTTTGAAAGCTTATTACGGTGGAGGGATTGAGATCAAGGATCACAATCCAGATGTGCAAATTAAAGTCGATGGATATGGCAGTTTTAGTTTAGAAGACTATGCTAAGCGGATCTATGAAATGCCTGGGAGTTGGGGAGATGAGGGGGGGATGGAAGCACTCAAGGCTCAAGCAATTGCGGCCAGAAGCTATGCTCTAGCAAGAGGTGGATCTATCTGTGCTACCGAAGCTTGCCAAGTGTTTAAACCGCAACCCAAGGGAGGTAAATGGGAAGAAGCGGTCAATGCTACCCGGGGCAAAGTGGTGTATGCCAACGGGAGTCCATTTTCTACCTGGTATGCCTCGACCTCTGGAGGGTATCAGTTGTCGTATAGTGCTAATGGGTATAGTACACCTGGATTTTGGGATACAGCTAGTGGACAAGCGGGTTGGACTAGTCAGGCGTATGAAAAAACAGCAGGGAGCCCGTGGTTTTATAAAGCTTGGTATCGGAGTCGATCTGGCGACAACTGTGGGAGGTCGAGTCCGTGGCTAAACTCAGAAGAAATGGCCGATATCCTAAATGCATGGCACGTGATGTTTAGCGGGGGAGGTGATGCTAGTAGAGTGACACCAGAGTCGTCCTGCTGGGGTGGCAACCCATACTCGAAAGGCGAGTTGCTGGGGATCGGTGGTTTTACGAGTGTTTCTGGGGTGTCTGTAAGTTATGGCAACAATGGGGTGACAGCCAATGTAACTTTTCAAACCAACAAAGGGGCAGTAACCATGTCGGGCGCGGATTTTAAGAAAGCGTTTAACCTACGGGCGCCGGGGAGGATCTCGCTCAAGTCGAACTTGTTTAATATTGAGAAGAAATAATGTTATTTTGAAAAACTGTCGGACGCAAATTTTGATCTCCGGTACATGCTGTTTACACGCCTGTAATGTCCACAAAATTTCATCCGCCAATTTTTCTTGAGAATAATTATGTTAATATACAGATATGGCGGAGATATACAAAGCGAAGGAAAAGATAGCTGAAGTCGCAGGTAAGATAAAAGAGAGACTATCGGTTACTGCCCTACGGAAAATGGTGGGTAAGACCGGAAACGATAATTTGTTCACGAGTTTTTCTTCTTTTCCCACCAAAGTTTGTTTTGAGACGCAAGATGATGACGAAGAAGTTATTTTGTTTTTGCGCCAACACCCAATCGTGAATCTGCCGTGGGTTGTGCTGACTGTGCTCATGTTGACTCTACCATCGGTGTTTATTTTCTTCCCACCTTTTGCCGCGCTACCTGCCAATTTCCAGTTCGTCGTGAGTAGTGGGTGGTATATGTTTGTCTTCGGGTTTGCGCTAGCTAAATTTATGGGATGGTTTTTTAATATTTACATCCTGACAGACGAGAGGGTAGTAGATGTCGATTTCCAAAATATTTTTTTCCGCAAGATTTCGACCGCAAAAATAGAAGAGATCCAGGATGTGAATATCCAGTCCTCTGGATCATTTGAGACGTTTTTTGGGTACGGGAGTGTTTTCATCCAGACTGCGGCAGAGGTGTCGCAATTTGAGTTTATGTATGTGCCAAACCCAGATAGGGTGGGGAAAATAATTAACCAAATGATTGACCTAGAAGAACAGGAAAAACTGGAAGGGAGAGTCAAATAATGCTCGATCTAATTACGGGGATTACGATGCTAGGCGTGGTGAAGTTTTTACTTGTCACGCTACTGCTGGTATATACCATTTTTGCCCTACTCATGATGAGACAGGTGGGGGCAATGACCAAGGCAGTTACGATGAAGGATGATTTTTTCATCCGGATTCTGGGTGTACTTAACTTTGTATTTGCCCTAGTGGTGTTATTGCTCGCAGTGTTTATACTGTAAGTATGGTTAGTTTTAGTTCTACAAATATTGTTGGGTCGAGTGATAGCAATAATTGGTCGCAGGCCCAGGTTGTAACGCGTGATGGTGGAGGGCAAACGCTGATTGTGGTGAGGCTGGGTTGTGAAGCGACCGACTCGCTCATTGATTTGCCTAGCATGGGGAGTGCTATCTTGGCAGAGATAGAAAAGAAGGGCCAGGAGATAATCAAAACCATTGGAAGCCAGGTGACAGAAGGAGTGAGGATTGATGTTCTACTGGGGATCGTAAACGGGTCTGAACTAAAAATATTCAGTCAAGGAGAAATGCAGACTTATCTGGCGAGGAAGGGTCAGCTAGCAAAGCTGGAAAATAATGCAGTCGGCCAAGTACTTGCAGGTGACGTGGTAGTCTTGTGCACAAAGTCGTTTATGGAGGCCGTGGGGCTAGCAAAATTCCGGAACATAGTGACCGAGCAAGACAACCCAGCCGAGCTGTTGGCTCCGCTAATGCATATGAAGGCAGAGACGGGTGGGATGGCGGCAATCGTGGGCGAGGTAGAGGTTGAGCGCAAGCAAATAGAGTGGCCAAAAATACGGCTACCCAACTACGAAGGTCCGAGAAAAATTAATTTGTGGGTGGGGGGAATAATCTTGTTTTTGTTGGTGATAATGATTGCCATCGGGGCAGTACGAAAAGCGAAGTTGGGTGCAGTGAATGAGTTTAATGCCCTAAACTCGAGCGTGGAAGCAAAAATAAGCGAAACTGTCACAATAGGTGACTTGAACCCAGAAAGAGCGAGAACTTTACTGACTCAGGCACGGAGTGAGGTGGAGAGTTATCTGGGGACGGAGATTGCAGATGAATACAAAACAAAGGCACGAGCATTGCTTGTGAGCTTGGAGAGTGCGGAAGAGAGAGCTTTTAAGAAAAGTGAAATCCAGCTAAATACAGTAGTCGAGTTGCCGATCCTATCAGATGGCCTCGTGGCAAGTAGTATGAAAACTGACGGCAAAGGAAACTTGGTGTTTGTGGATGAAAAAAATAAGCGCCTGGTAATGATGAACTTGAGTGATAGGTCGAGACAAGTGCTCGATTTGAGCAAGACTGAGGAGATGGTGGATGTCTCGATCGGCGAAACGAAAGTACATGAATTGAGTAATACGGGGATTTATGAAATGACCTGGAAAAAACCTGAGCCAAAGAAGGTGATCGAAGCGGACGAATTTTGGAAAACTCCAAAAATAGTAGAGAGTTTTGCTGGGAACGTGTATGTGTTTGATATTGAGCAAAGCGAAATATGGAAGTATCCGGTGCTGAGCGATGGATTTGGATCTAGACGGAGATGGCTGGCGGCTGGGATAACACCTGATTTATCAAAGATCGTAGAGATGAGGGTGGTGGGTGATATCTGGCTGTTGACTAGTTCTGGCAAGGTGGAGAGATATAGCAGGGGAGCGCCGGTACCATTCTTGATGGAGGGATTCCCGGCCGAGAACGAAGGCAAGAAATTGAGTGATCCGATTGCGATGTGGGTGAGCGAGAGTCTCGTGTATGTGTTGGAGCGCGGGGCTGAGAGAGTCAGTGTATTTGGGGTAGGGGGTAAATACCAATCACAGTACGTGAATTCGGAGTTTAGTAAGGCGAGTGATCTGGTGATTGTGGATGATAAGGCATATGTGCTAATCGATAATGTGGTGAAAGAGTTTGGGCTGTAGAGTTCGCGTTCGGTTTTTACTTGCAGGAAAAATAATGGCGAGTCGCCTTTGGCGACACCAGCTCGCCAGATTCTTGCGTAATATTTTCCTTTGGAATCTCCACCCACCTGAAATTATTTCTTATCAGGATCCCCATTTTGTCTCTTTATGAGGTAGTTGAGTTAGAATACACATATGATCGTGAATAAATGGGCGAAAAGTGAGTACAGCATCTCTGACACGTATGTGGCTGGGGTGATGCTGACGGGCGCGGAAGTGAAGAGCTTGCGGGAGGAGCGGGGTAGCCTGCGCGAAGGGTATGCCAAGATGATTGGGGGAGAGCTTTTCCTGGTGGGCGCGGATATCCCCCGCTATAGCCATTACTCGGGCAAGGAATACGATGCCAAGAGGTCGCGGAAATTGCTACTAAAACGCAGTGAAATGCTCAAGATCCAGAAGCAAATTGAGGGGAAAAACATGACCTTGATCCCACTGAAACTATTTTTCAAAGGGAGATGGGCGAAGTGTGAGATAGGAGTGGGGAAGGGGAAGAGGGAGTGGGAGAAGAGAGCAGATATCAAGGCGCGCGATATCAAGCGGGATCTGGCCAAGGCCGTGAAGAATACGGTTTAATTTGTGGAGACGGAGAGTATTGAACTCTCGTCCGCGTACCGTCTTTAACACCATCTA
>CAZCUC010000011.1:0-3602 GCA_964502225.1 uncultured Pseudomonadales bacterium
CTTTCTCAATAGCAACTACTGCACGGCAGTGGTTGCAGAGGACACGGGTGATCTCGCCGTGTCCGGCACCGATATCGACAACTAAGTCGTCTGAGGTTATTCCCGATTGTACAACCAGCCGATCCAGTAACTTAGGATCGTTGGTGAAGTTTTGTGAATGACTAATTTGTAGTGCCATATAAATTGCAGAGAGAAATAAATCTTGAGCTATTTCGCCTAACTAGTGTTTATGCGAAGTAGTATTGATAAATAATATTTCGCATAAACACCTAATATGATGTTTAATGGTAAAATTATAGCATGCAAATAGTTGAGCTACAAAGGTACATGCGAGTGGCGGGACATAGGCCGCGGACAATCACAGCGTACTGTCGCTGTATCGAGGAGATCGGATCACATGATTTGTTGGAGTTTTTGGATAAACTGGCTAAAGAGGGGAAATCTTCGTTTACGCTGAACCAGTACCACGCGGCATACAAACTTTATGCTACGAAAATTCTCAAGCAAGAATGGAATGTCCCCTTTCCCTATGCCAAACGACATGTTCGTATGCCAGTTGTACTGTCACGCGAGGAAGTAAATAGAATTATGGATGTAACTAAAAATAATAAACACAAAATGATTTTGGCACTAGCCTACGGGGCCGGCCTACGTGTGAGCGAGGTGGTGGAGCTCAGGGTAAAAGATATCGAGTGTGCCCAGTTGTGTATGACGGTGCGCGACGGCAAGGGGGGCAAGGATAGAGTCACGATTTTGCCAGCAAAACTCTGCGGTGAGCTATCAGCTATGATGGTCGGAAAAAATAGTAACGATTATATTTTTGAGAGCGAGCGCGGAGGCAAACTAACCACAAGAACAGCGCAGGTAGTATTTGAGAAATCGCTCAAACTAGCAGGGATCAAAAAGACAGCGACTTTCCATAGCTTGCGCCATAGTTTCGCCACTCACCTACTAGAAAATGGTGTCGATATAAGGTATATTCAAAAACTTCTGGGACATGCCTCGATCACTACTACTCAGCTGTATACTAAAGTGACTAATCCAAAATTACTAAACATCCGGAGCCCTCTGATATGAGAATCGACATCTTGACCCTTTTCCCCGAATTTTTTGAGACACTCAAGACACACAGCATCGTGGCGCGGGCGATCAAAGCGGGCAAAATAGAGTTGCAGGTGCACAACATCCGCGAGCAAGCGAGTGACAACTATGGTAGTGTGGACGACCACCCATATGGGGGAGGACCGGGGATGGTACTCAAAGTCGATGTCTTGCATCGAGCTTTGGTAGATGTTAGGAGCAAGATTCTAGGAGAGAGCGTAAAAGTCATTTTGCTGACTCCGCAGGGGCAAGTGTTTAAGCAGAAAATGGCAGGAGAGCTCAAACTAGAGACTAACCTGATTTTGATTTGTGGTCACTATGAAGGTTTTGATGAGCGGATTAGAGAGTATTGTGACATGGAGATATCGATTGGAGATTATGTCTTGACTGGGGGGGAGATCCCCGCGATGGTGATAGTCGATGCGGTAGCTCGGTTATTACCTGGTGTACTGGGCGATGATACCTCTAGCCATGATGAGTCACACGCGGATGGACTACTAGAGTACCCACACTATACTAGGCCGACTGAGTATGACGGCAAAAAAGTCCCAGAGATCTTGCTTTCTGGTAATCACAAGGAAATCGAGTTGTGGCGGAAAAAGATGGCCCATGAGCGGACCAAAGAGAGACGACCCGACCTATTAGATTAGATTAGTCTTACAAAAAATATTTGAGATAGACCAGGGCGATAATAATCAGAATGAGAATGAGATAAAGTGTATTTTTCATGATTCCTGCTGTTTTTGGATCTGAATAAGCCCATCACTCACGGTCGCAAAATCGAGCCCTAAAACTGTACTGGCTTTGTGATTACTCATGACCGCATGGCGCGCATAGGGACGGGGCGAGTGAGAGAGATACTGTGTCAAACTCCCCTCTTTAACTAAGCTTTGATCGTAGCCATAGGCCTGGGCAACTTGTAGGGCCAACGCATAGGGAGAGAGAGAATCACTCCCGACAAAATGAAAAGTTCCAGTCGGGCGAGTCTCGATGAGTTTGGCAAAACCACGGGCAATATCGTCGATAAAAGTGGGGGTTATCAGGGTATCGCTAAACTGGGGAGGGAGCGTCCCTGCCTCTAGTCCTTGGCGAATTTTTTGGATAATATCGGGCTTCCCAGGAAAAGCGGCACGATAAGGATAGCTCAAACGAACGATGGTATAGCTAACGCCAGCTTTTTTTACTACTTCTTCGGACATGAGCTTGGTTTTGCCATACCAGTCGAGGGGATTGGGGAGCGAGTCTTCGGTGTATCCGCCCTCTGGTGGATTTGCCCCATCAAAAACAAAATCGGTCGAGATATGGATCAAGTGAATGCCAGATTCACGGCAAACTTCGGCGATATTTTTGGTACCAATGACGTTGACTTGGTAACAACTACCATCCTGCTGACCGTCTTGCTCGCTGGCACGTGCCGTGTCGCTAAAAGCGGCCAAATGGATCATCACACTCGCTTTGTGCTCGGATACAAACTGGGCGACACTGTCTTTTTGGGTAATATCGACTCCACTGAGGATGTCGATGTTGTCGATCGTATAGTCGTCATGGTACAACTGGGCAAATCTTGATCCAATCAAACCAATGGCGCCTGTTGCTAAGATTGTTGACATAGTTTTTTGAACTGCTCGTAGTCTTCGACATAATCACTGCGCGAGGGATCGTAATTGGTAGAGGTAAGGGCGAGGATCACACTATCTGGACTCTGATCCTTGAACCCGTGCCACACCATGTGGGGGACATAAATGGCAGTTTGACCACCAATGAGCGGGATATCTTTGAGGCCATGACCATCGTCCACCTGGATAGTGCATTGACCAGTCACTTGCACAAATAATTCGTCTTCGAGTGCTGGATGTGCATGAAAACCAGTGTTGGCAGTTGGGTGAGAAATAAAATAAATCCGCTTGACTTCAAAATCGAGATAATCTTTGAGCTCGAGTGGAGTCATCAAAAAATTGGGGGCTTGGACTTTTTTGAGATTAAAGACTTTGTAGCGATGATCCATATTTTCCCTTTGATAAACTTAACCCTGATTAATTTTTTCTCTTTGACTAAGAGTAGCGGTAGCTATAAGGCCCAGTGTGACTGCGAATTGATCATGCCCCTGTGCTTTTAACTTTTTTCTAGTACGCAGGTTTGCCTGGGTATCAAGAAGTCCAATATTTCTTAAGATTTCTAATCTTCCAGTTCCTATCTCAGCAGAATGTTTTGCAATTCTTTCTAGAATGAAGGCTCCATGTTTTTCCAATCCGTCTAAATTTTTACAACTGCTAAGTCGAATGATCATTTCCACTGCAAGTAAATCCATATATGCAGACCTATCTCTTAGACTCTCGGGTAAATATGATTGGGCAATAGCCTCAATAGGCATATCAGACATATTTATTACCTCAGGCATATTTCTCCTTTAATTTTTGATATGTTGATTAATTTCATTCATCCGAGTGCGGATTTTGTCGACCCAGGCACCATTGTCTAGATACCATTGTACTGTTTCGCGC
>CAZCUC010000011.1:3702-30444 GCA_964502225.1 uncultured Pseudomonadales bacterium
GCGGATTTTGTCGACCCAGGCACCATTGTCTAGATACCATTGTACTGTTTCGCGCAGGCCCGTTTCAAACATATCGCGCGTGTACTTGGGCTTCCACCCTAGTTTCATAATCTTGGTGGCATCGATAGCGTAGCGTCTATCGTGACCAGGCCTATCTGCGACATAAGTCATGAGCGACTCTGGCTTGCCGAGAATAGACAGCACCATTTTGGTGATCTCCAAGTTGTTGCGCTCGTTATCGACGCCGATGTTGTAAACCTCGCCTACACTGCCTTCGTGGAGGAGCAGGTCTAGGGCTGAGGAGTGATCCATGGCGTGGATCCAGTCGCGCACATTGAGACCGTCACCATAGACTGGGACACTCTCGTTGTTCATGGCTTTAAAGATAAAAAATGGAATGAGTTTTTCGGGGAACTGATAGGGACCGTAATTGTTGCTACAGTGGGTCACGATCACGGGGACTTTGTGTGTGACATAGTAGGCGTGACACATGAGATCGCCACCTGCCTTGGCGGCGGCGTAGGGCATGTTGGGCATGATGGGGGTATCTTCGGTAAAGAAAGTGTTCTCCCCTAGCTTGAGGGCACCATAAACTTCGTCGGTTGAGACATTGATCATGCGCTCGATTCCGTTTGCACGGACAGCATCCAAAAGCATTTGTACTCCCAAACTATTGGTCAAGACAAAGTCCTTGATCCCCCCGTGGATAGAGCGATCCACATGGGTCTCGGCGGCAAAATTGATCAGGTGAGTAACGCCGTATTTTTGCATGACTTCGCTGATACGGGGCAGGTCGGTGATGTCTCCGTTCTCAAAGTGATAGTGGGGGTTAGTCTCGATATCTTTGAGATTGTCTAGATTGCCCGCATAGGTCAGCTTGTCAAAATTGATAATGTCGTAATCTGGGTGAGCAGCTAGCATGTAGTGAATAAAATTGGAGCCAATAAAACCAGCTCCACCGGCGACCATGAGTTTCATATACTATCTCCTTATTTATGACTTATTCTTTTACCAGATATTCTCTCACTGAGGACCCTCAGGAGATACAACCCCCCTATCATAACAAGATTCAGCCCAGCCGTCACCCCCAAGACGAGATCTAGCTTGGATAAAGTATTGGATGCCAGGAGCGAGATACTAGGTGAAATGGTGGGTTGCATGCGATAAATCACGATACTGATCAGGGCGAGAAAGAAAAATATAAATGGCCAGGTACGCCGGTCGGCCTCGGAGATCATCATACTATTGCCGATGACGATAATCCCGTAAATAATTGAAACTGTTTGCCAGGGATAAAATACACCCCAGCCCCGAGATAACAGTTCACCCAGGATGGTCAAAATCAGGAGGCCAGTGACAAAGGGAGCGATGCCAATCAAAAATCCACGCAAGGGATCACTCCTGGCGGTGGCCACAGATCCCAGGCGCCTGGTACCCCCCTCGTCTTCCCAATCAGGGAAAATCTTGATCTCGCCGGTTTTGACCTGGAGGATCTCGGCGACCAGCCAATGCGAGAGTTCGTGAATGATCGTCCCAGGGAGGAAAAATAGTGTATATAGCCAGATCCCTGGCTTGGTCGATCCAAGTAGTAGGAGCGAAGCGCCCGACAACTCGTAAACTAACCTCTGGCGCATGAATGCGAGGATCACGACTAGGAAGCCAAAAATGAGTGCCAAGATACTAGTTGGCATATCCGGTTATAAGCCGAAGGTTTTGACTTTGGCGGATTTTTTGATCTCGGCAAACCAGGTCAAGAAAGCATCGCGGAGCTTGGTTTGCTTGAGTTCGTCCGTGATTGTAGCTTTGACTTCTTCGAGCTTTTTGCCTTTGTAGGTAGTACTGGCTCCAGCGTCAAACTGGGTTTTGATTTCGTCGTCGGTGGGATTAATCTTGTCGGCGAGGATTTCTTCAACTGCCAGTTGGGTGCGGATTTGCTTTTCGAGCTCTACCCTACTCAGACCACGTTGTTTCAAGGCTTCATCTAGGCCACCAGTTGATTCAAACTGGGTTTCGAGGACTTTGATCTGGTCGGATAATTTAGCTGAATCTACTTTGACGTTGGCTTTGGCAATAGCTGAATCGAGGATTTTTTCGTTGACCATGTCGTCGAGAGATTGTGCACCATAGCTCTTTTCGAGACGTGACCAGAGACCAAAACGTGAGATAGGCTGGTTGTCTACAACAGCGGGGAAGAGCCAGGGACCCATCTTGTAAGTGAGGAGCGCGACAGCAACCACAATGAGGGCGATAGTCATGACTTTGTTGTTCATGGGTTTATTCATGACTGGGGCGGACATAACTGACTCGACCATCATGGGCTCTACTTGGTTCAATGAGGGAGTAGAGGACTTTTTGGGACTAGTTTTGCGTGAGACGGCTTTCTTGGTTGCTTTTGGCATAAAAAATCTCCTATTAAATATATGACTGCAGAAAGTATAGCATAATTATGCCGCTCCCCACGACAGAGTGAGACAGGATCAGGGCATAGAGATTGCGGTAGCGCAAATAATTGCGTATATAGACGTAACCCATAATGAAGGTAAGCAAGAGGATGAGCGGACTAAAAAATGGGATGTGAGCAAGTGTAAAGATAATGATAGAGATAGTTTGGATAGAATGGGTCGAGCTAAAGACCTGCTCTAGACGCCAGGTCAGATAGCCGCGGAAGATAAGCTCCTGGAGCGGGGTGGAGATAAAGAAATAGACGAGGAGGCGCTCTAAGAGCGAGTCGATCGGGAGTGGATCGTGGCCCAAGATCAAAGAAAGGAAAACACTTGGCAATAATTTGAAGATCAGAAAAGTACTAATTAGCATTAAAAATGATGGGAGAATGAGATCGCGAAGGGCGGACCAAAAATTGAGCGTCACTAACCCCAAATCCTGAAATTTGGAGCGATGGTACACCAGCCGAGCTACACAATAGATGGCGCCTGCGACGGTAAAGATATAGCGGGCGGCAAAAAAATGTGGGTAGATCATAAAGAGAACAACGGGAGTCGCCAGAAAAACTAATACTTCGAGATAAAAAATAATCTGTTTCCACATAAGGATTGATTGTAACAACTTAAGCGTTGTCTAGGTAGTGCCAAAGACAGATAGAACCATATGACTCGTAGGGCGACCAGCGCGCGACAATGGAGTCGATCTTTTCCCTACCTGGATCTGTAAGATGATAGAGTTTGACGAGGCCGTTTTTGAGACCCAAGTCGCCATACGAAAAGACATCTTCCCTGTGGAGAGTAAAGAGGAGAAACATCTCGGCTGTCCAGCGACCGATCCCCTTCACTTTGGTGAGCTCAGTTATCACTGACTCATTATCTAGAGTGTCTAGATTGGTGAGGATGACCTCTCCACTCTGGACTTTACTGGCGAGATCTTTGACGTACTTGGCTTTGGCCCAGGACAATCCCACATCGCGAAAAGATTGGTCTTCGAACGTCGCGATATTTTCTGGTTTGATATCCCCTACCAAGTCCTTAAATCTGCCAAAAATGGTGGAGGCGGCTTTGCCGGCCAACTGCTGGTAGATGATGTTGCGGGTTAGGTTGTAAAAATGATCGTCTGAGCTACTCTCTTTGAACCAATCGACGAGATCGACTGTTTCTAGCACGGCGAGTATTTTGGGGTCAGCCTTTGCAAAATGAGCTTTGACCTGGGCGAGTGGAGTGAGATTTGCAATCATAGTTCTTCGAGGCTATAGGTAGTCGATTGTTTAGTCAGGACTAGGACAGAGGCGTTACCTACATCGCGATAGCCTTCACTTGCGGATTTGAGGTGGTAGTGTTCTAGAATACGATTGATAGTCCCTCCGTGGCTAACTATGATAACTTTTTGATCTGTATGGAGTACGTGGAGTTTATTCATAAACATGGCAATTCGCTTAGTCATTTGCCGCATAGATTCACCGCCATGCTCATTCCAATCCATATCTTCTTTGTCACGAGCAGTCTCAAACTCACCCCATAAGCGATCTTTGATTAAGTCTTGTTCGAACCCTCTTCGCCACCCGGAGAATACCCCCATGTCCCGCTCTCTCAGAGCTTTAGTTAAAACAATTTGTGTATTGAGAGTCCTCGCGATCGTATCTGCTGTTTCACGAGCTCGGCGCAAATCTGAGCTGTAGAGAGCGTCAACTTTTATGTTTACAAGTTTGGCGGAAGTGGCCATTGCTTGGGCGTGACCCGTTTTATTGAGTGGAATATCTAGCCACCCTTGTGTGCGTCGCTCTGCGTTGTAATCAGTTTCGCCGTGGCGAACAATATATATTTTTTGTGGCATAAATTAATCCTCTAATTATTCGAATAATTGGAGTTTTTAACTAGTTAGATACTTCTTATTTTTAATCTTATCAGGTAGGTAGGACTCGGTGTCGCGCATATTATAGCCTTTACCATAGTTCAGACTCTTCATAAGCTTGGTGGGGGCGTTGCGGATTTTGAGGGGGATCTCGAGGTTGCCATAAGTCTTGACGTCTTCCATGGCGGCAAAGAAGGCGTCGTTCGCCGCGCGCGACTTGTGGCACTGGCAAAGGTAGACCACTCCGTGGGCCAAATTGAGCTGGCACTCAGGGTAGCCGGTCGTTTCGCAGGCACGAAAGACGGCGTTGGCGACAACCAAAGCGGTCGGTACCGCGATCCCGATGTCTTCGGAGGCAAAAATGACCAGGCGACGAGCGATAAAGAGCGGATCCTCCCCTGCTGTAACCATCCGAGCTAGATAATAGAGCGCGGCATTGACCTGCGAGGCACGCATAGATTTGATAAAGGCTGAGATTGTATTGTAGTGTTCGTCTCCAGCCTGGTCGTAGCGTAAATAAGGTGACTGTAGTGTGTTCTGGAGATTGGTCAGAGTGATATTTTTGTAGAGACTAGCGGCAGTTTCGAGGATATTGAGGGCTTTGCGTCCGTCGCCATTTGCAAAAGTCGAGAGAAACTCGAGAGCGTCCTTTGCAATCTTGGCTTTGAGGATTTTGGCTCCACGAGTGATGACAGTTTTGAGGTCATCTTCGGTTAATCCTTTAAGCACATAGATCTGACAACGAGATTGGAGTGGGCCGATCACTTCGAAACTAGGATTCTCGGTAGTGGCGCCGATCAAGGTGAGTACACCGTTTTCCACGTAGGGCAAAAGATAGTCTTGCTGGGCTTTGTTGAAACGATGGATTTCATCGAGAAAGAGAATGGTCCTTCGACTTCGCTCAGGATCTTCGATTTTTTTGTCTTCCACAATCCTTTTAATATCGTCTTTCTTGGCGGAGACGGCTGAGAGGTAATGGAAATCGGCACCGACAGAACTAGCAATAATCTTGGCGAGCGTTGTCTTGCCACAACCGGGAGGACCCCAGAGAATCATGGAATGCACACTATTATTTGTGATCGCACGGCGTAGGGGTGCACCGGGGCCAACCAGATGTGATTGACCAATATAGTCCTCGAGTGTTTGTGGACGCAAAAGGTCAGCTAATGGTTGCATACCTCTATCTTCGGATATTGTATGGGTAAAGTCAAGTCCTACAGCGAGGTGACCTTGCCATCGATCACGTCCTGGTGTGCAGGGCCGAGTTTCTTTTTGGCCCAGTAAGCGGTGGAGCGGTAGAGCGAAGCAAAAGTGCCGGCGTCGGACCAAAAACCATCCAAATCTGCCCAGGCAAGCTTACCTTCTTTGATATAGGCATTGTTCAAATCAGTGACTTCGAGCTCTCCTCTACCAGATGGCTTGAGTGAGCGGATTTTGTCAAAAACGGTATTGTCGTAGAGATAAAGCCCAGTCACTGCGCGATCAGAGGGAGGGTCGGCGGGTTTTTCGATTATTTCATCGATGATAGTTGGGTCGGCCTCGTTGAAACGAGGGATGCCAAAGCGCTTGGGATCAGGGACTTGTTTGAGGAAAACTTTGGCCCCAGAGACAAAACTCTCGACGGCTGACTTGATATTGGCATCGGTTGTGTTGTCCCCGAGGATCACTGCAATCGATCCACCATCGGCAAAATCTTCGCTGTACTTGAGGGCGTCCGAGATCCCGGCAGATCCACCTTCTTGATAGGCATACTCAACGTGCTTGAGTCCCAAGTCTTTGCCATTTTTAATGACATTGATAAAGTCACCGGCATGAGATTCTCCCGTCACGATGAGGATTTCGTCGATGCCCGCATTTTGCAGGGTTTGGATCGGGTAATAAACCATGGGCTGATCGTAGACTGGCAAGAGATGCTTGTTGGTTGCATAGGTCAAAGGATAGAGTCTTGTGCCTTTACCGCCCGCTAAAATAACACCTTTCATAGTACCTCCCTTTTATAAGAGTAATGTAGAGACAATGGCCATCGCCAGGATAGCAACGAGAAGATATTCTAGCACAATGCGCGCGTGAAAATTGTGCTGGCAGAGGTGGTGGATGATGCCCCAGATCAAGTAAGAAAGACCATAAATAAGCGTCGCCAAGATGACGTAGCGAGGAGTGGTCTGGTAACGCATGACGGCGACCACGTAAGCGAGGGAGAGAACAGCTAGACTAGCGTAGTCGTGACGATAAAAGGTCATAATATTTTGCCTGCATTGACGATAACAGTCGCCAAGAGAATTAAATTGATAAAGATTAAGTGTGCCAAGTTGTTCCCCACCCTCCTAGTCAAGCGGTCGGACTCGGCTATATAGAGATCGATAACGAGGGCGAGCATAAAGAGACCAGTGGTGACCAAATTGAGGATGCGAGCCAAACTAAAGTGATTGTACTTGGGTTGAGGGGGCATAACCTCGTCGGATTTGATTTCCGCTACCTGGGCAACAACGACTGGCTCTAAACTAGGAGAAGGTGTAGCTGATGGTTTTTGCGATGGTGGGGTAACTCTCGATGTGGTCGCACTAGAGGCGACTGCGCCAGTTGAGGGAGTCCCAAACAACTGGACCACCAAAACTGTTTCGTTGCCCTGGAGGGAGCCGGGTACGACGGCTACACCTAGCTCACTATACTTGGAGTTGACGATGTTTTCCTTGTGGGTGGGTGAAGCCATCCAGGCAGACATGAGCCTAGAGGTGTCGCCAAAATCTTTGGCCAGATTTTCCCCGGCGAAGAGATAGGTATAACCTGCGTCTTTAAACCATACCCAGGGAGATTTGCCGCTTGGCGAGTTGTGAGACCAATAGTTTTCGCTAAACATATTGGCGGCTTTGCGCCTAGCGGCATCGGCCAATTTCTCGTTGTAAACGAGCGGTTTGAGACCGGCTCCAGCGCGCTCGTTGTTGGTAGCCCTGACCACTTCATCGATCGTCACCGAAGACGTGAACCCGAGGATATGGAGAGAGGGGTTGTCCAGCAAGCGCAAAAATACATTCCCGACCACGACCATCGCTAGGACAACAAAAATACCAGAGTTGTGAAGGAGTTTGGCCCGAAAATTGTTGGTGTGGTGTGGGGTAAACCAATGACGGAGCCTAGACGTTGTCGACATACTACATTATGGTCACAAACTAGGCGCTGAAACAAGTCCTTGGATATCTATTTCGTATTTAGATTAGTATGTATTAGTTTGCTCTATATACGGTTACATTTAATTAGTTGACAGTGTGAAAATATATTCTATATTGAATTTGAATACTGAATGAATATCGAGATAGTTATGGATGGAGGCAAGTATTTAAGATGAAAGCTTTTTGAAAGGAGGTGAGAAATATGCTAAGCAAAATTGCTGGAATGACTGTGGCTATGGCGATGGTAGCGATGATGAGTGGGAGTGTATCTGCTTACAGCTGGAATTGGCCATCAAATGACGTGAGTATCAAAAATGATGATATTTTTGTCATGACCAAAACCGAAGCCGTCTCGACAACTGGTCGTAATGATCAGTGGTCGGTCGCTAAGTATGGTGGTGATGTAACTCAAAAACTAACCACCGGTGTCGCGCTAAGTGATGCTTTTAGTGGAGTATCGGTAGCTTCGACATTCATGCCCAATTGTGGTTGCAGTCGCGGTGATGTCAGAATCGATAACGATGACATAAAAGTCATGACGGTTACCGATGCGACAGCCAAAACTGGAAACAACGACCAGTGGAGTGTAGCCAAAGGTTGGGGAAGTGATAGTTTTGAGAAAATGGTGAGTGGCAATGCGGGTTCGACCGCCAAATCAAACATTATGGTAGCTTACACCGACTTTACGGTTGGATCAGCAGAGTAATGTTTTTTAGGTTTAGGTGGTGGCCAACCCCCACCACCTGACCTAGTCAGTGTATACAATGAAACGATCAACTATTGGGAAATGTTTAAAAAAGATTCTGGTTGGCACCCTGATTGCGCTAGTGGCGTTTAATCCGTTTTTGCTAAGTACTGCGATGGCAGAGGAGCTGGCCTCCCCTACTGCTAGCATCCAAACCGAGGCGGCAGTTGCAGTCACAAACAGCGAGACCCAAGTCAATACTACGGCCATTGGATCTCAAATAGAGACTCAGCTAATCCCAGTCACGAGTGAAACTGGTGAGGTAGTTGAGCCCTTCCCCAGCAAAGAACCAAGCGAGACGAGTGCTAGTGAGCCAAACCAAACGACCGATCTATCAATCAGCAATGAAGCCGAAGTGATAAATGAGACTGCGTCGATTGGGATGAGCGGGACAAATGTGGCAACATCCCCTGCTAGTACTCAAGTCCAAACAGGAGACGCGATCGCGATAGCCAACTCGAATACGCTCGTAAATACAACTCTGATTCAATCCGATTTGGAGCTGAGCACCGTGGCAATTGTGGAGAGTTGGGACGGGGATATAGTGGTTGATCCACTAGAGAAAGAAACCGCTTCGAGCTATGGAGAGATCGCGATTAATAACCACGATAGTGGAGTGGTGGCTAGCGTTTCGGCTATGAGTAACACAGGCTCGAACACTGAGAGTGGAATAAGCACTGAGATTATCACTGGGGAGGCAAGCTCGCTAGCCCAAAATAATGTGCTGGTAAACACCACGATCATTTCGCAGGATATCTTTGTCCTGCTGGCCCAAAATTTGTGGCTGTGGTCGGGCAAGATCCTAAATCTAGAGTCGCCTGGGAGTGTGACTAGCCCGCAGTCATTTAGCATAAACCAAGATTTAAGTAGTGCAGATTGTAGCCAAAACTGTGAGACCAAGATCGCGATCAACAACCAAGCCCAGGTGTCATCATCGACTGTGGCCAGCGCAGATACTGGTAGTAATACCCAAGTTGCAAGTGAGAGCAGTCGAATCGTGACTGGGGATGCTCTAGCCATGGCTGTTGGCAATACCCTAGTCAATACCACAATGATCAACTCTAGATATCGTCAACTGAGCCTGTTGATTGGTGCACCCTGGAGCGGCAACCTAGTCTTTGCTTACCCAGATATCGAAGTCAGCGCCCAGGCACCTGAGGAGGTTGATGAAGGGGTAGAAATACCCTATACGATCACGATAAAAAATCTAGGTTACGCTGTAGCCAAGGTAATAGACACTCGCGAGCGAGTCGAGAATGATGAGAGAGCTCTGCTTGAGCAAACTCAGCCGACCAGCGAACTAAAGCATGGCGAGTACGTGACACATAAATTCAACCTCCCGACTGCCGGGCTATCAGGTCAAACCCTGACTATGACAGCGTGGGCAAAAACTGCAAATCAAGAAGTATCAATGGCCAACAACACGGCGGTCGTCACCACAAAAGTACTCGCGCACAAAAATAGCGAAAGTAATGGCGATGCACCAAGCAGTGACTCAACCTCACCCAGCAATACCCTGAGACTCGAAGCTGTGAATAATATTAACAACTACATCTACCCTGGCGACGCAGTGACCTATGACATGAAAGTGTTTAACGAGGGATCCCAAACAGTAAAAAATATTCGTTTGATCCAAGACTTTTACTCGCCCTCCAGTGAGCAGATCAGCCAGTTTGCGGGCAAGCTGGGGGAGATAGGCCCCAACCAACACAAAAATGTACACTTTGTCCTGCAAACTGGGGCTAGTTTCCCCCCTGGCAGTTACTATACCCAGTCGATAGCCAATGGCGAAACAATGAGCGGATCAAGTTTGAACTCAAATACAGTCAAGAATCATGTCCCGATAAAACTGAGAGAGACGGTCGAGATGGTAGGAAAGATACAACCAGTGATGGCACTCACAAGCGAGCAAGCTCAAGTCCTGGGTGAAGCAATAGGGGTAAAGACGTGCAAGGAGTGCCTTGCATACCCATGGTACATCGCCATCACCGGTGGGAGTTTGGCTTACTACTTTGTGTGTCGGAGACGGAGGGAGTATGGCGAAGCGATCAGGTGGGGCTTGGCTCTGCCTCTCACGGCATACGGAGGGTTGTTGTGGAGCAATCCAGATTGTGTGAGTGGGATCACCTTTTTGCCTGGGGCTGGCTGGGCATGCCAAGTATTTTTGCCCCTCGCCTACGCAATTTATTTGATCATTATGAATGGATACAAAGCCAGAGTTTATGCGTCGAGAATGGCGGTGACAACGAGGCGTTTAGTATCCAAAAATCCAGTGCAGGTGTAGAGAGTCAGGCGGTAATCGGTGGTATTGGCGTAGATGTGTGTTTGGTCGCTAGTTACCACACTGACAAAGTGAACAGTATAAGTTAAATGCTGGCCACTACTCATCTCAACTTGGATTTGATCTCCGACTTTGATGTGTTTGAGTCCACCAAGGATGGCTGGCCAGTTGTGGCCATACATGACACTGTTGCCCTGCTCACCAGGGAGTGGAGAAGTAGTCAAATACGAGACGCCATCTTTGGTAATTTGCCAGTTTTGATCCACGATTCTGGCTGGGATCACCTGTAGCTCTAGCCCGAGTGAATCGACTCTGAGGATGGTAGGAGCTGATTTTACGATACTCCCCTCTGGTGGTAGGGCAACTGCGAGGGCTTTGGGGGCATTGCGCTCCCAAACCAAAAAGCATCCAAAACCGAGGAAGAAGAGACCCAAGCCAATGATAACGGTGTCAAAATATCGCTTCATGTTTATGACAATTTGAGTCGGCGCAGGCCAACAATCAGGAGCAAGGTGCCCAAGAGGAATGAGCCATAGACCAAGGCCGAGTCGCCGGTTGCGGCGAGACCCAAGACCTCACCACCACCTGTGCCAGTATCTAGATCTTGAGTAGTAGAACTGCCCTGGACCGAACCAGAGCTACTACTCGAACTGTTACAGCTATAGGCAATATTTTTGGCTAGGTAAGGATCGACTGCTAGACCCCAGAGACTGCCGGTTGGGACATAGTGCCACCCATCGGCTTTGAGAATATTGATTTCTGATTCAGTCAGTGAACTAGCTTTCCACCAATTGGTCTGGATGCCATTGCCATCGGCCCCACAAAAACATTGGGCGGTTGTGCTATCACTCAAAGTGTAGACAGTGTCCTTGCCAGTGTAGGTCGCGCCAGATCCTACAATCCCGTGCACCCCTTCACTATAGGAGACTTTGAGGCTACCCTGGGGATTGGCACAAGCGGGGAAACTGGGGGTAGAGACGGCGAAGACTGAGGTCGTAGAGACTAGGAGGTAGAAGATAGAAGCGAGTAAGGCAATAGTATTTTTCATTAGGTCTATATGATAGCAGTTTTGGGGTGAGCTTGCAAGTCTATAGGATATAATCACTGGGGAATTAAGCGAGTGTAGTACGAAGTGAGAGTGTCGACCGCCAGACGTTTGGTACCATCGTCATTCCACAGCTGGGTTGAGCCTCCCACGTTGACCCAGTAATTGAGTCCCATCACTGAGTTGTTTTGCATGAGTAGGTTAAGGGTATATTCTAGCCATTCCGCCTGCTGTTCCTGTGTCATTTGCCCGTTTAAATCAGGAATCGGGGCGCCAAACTCACCCAAAAATATTTTCCCCCCTGACTGTTCTTTGATAATTTCAATATCCTTGATCATTTTGTCGGATGAACGCACGTAATGGTCAATGGCCACTATGCCACCAACTGCCGCAGTAGTCTCTTTATCCATGACAGCCATGGCGACGTCGTAGTTCATGGAGTGATAGCCGACCTCTACCTCTTTGTTTATTTGATTGAAAGCAGTCTGCCCTACCCTAGTTGAGTCAATCAGGAACTGGCGATGCCCTACTACATCTCCAGTCATACGCGGGTCGCCTGGACCACCATTTTCGCACTCTGGGCAGGGAGTAAAGATATCCCCATCTTCAAACAAGCTAGGGTTGGCGAGGATGAACTGGGTAGTCAAGTCTAGATGTTGGGTTCGAGTAATTCGCTCATGATCGAACCACTTTTCCCAACCAGAAAAATTGCCACGAAACCAGACTCGTAGCTTGTACTTGCGAGCCATGTTTACCCAGCGTGTGAGGTACGGAATAAACTCGTTGTCGTAGGGAGTCGCGATTGCGATGTGACTGGCACCAGTTGCGGCAATGCTGGCCACTTGTTGTTCGATCACCAGGTCAAACTCGGCTTTATCAGCCTTTTCCCTGGCTATATCACGACTATATTTCATAGTATCGATGCTACGAACTGACCAAATAGGTCTGGGAGATGGAACTGGCGAAAGGAGTGGCGAGGGATTTTTGCGAGAAAGGATCAACACTCCCACAAACAAAGCGCAAAGGAGCAATAAGGGAAAGATTTTTTTCATAGTCAGCATTATACAGTCCAGGAATCACTTGTTATTGATAATGATAGCCTCTGTTTCGAGATTGCCAAGCATAGATTCATCTAGCTCGTAGATATCAGCAAAGGGGTAAGATGCAACTACGTGATATGCACCAAAGGCCGGGACTCGAGAGACTGCTTTCCAGGTAAGATCGGCGTCGTCGTAGGTACGCATGACAATCCACCTAGCCCAGCGATCGGGCATGGTGGTGGCGCTCTCCCAATATTTACTGGTACCCTCATGGATAAACTTCTTCATGGGCAGACCAGAGGAGAAAATAATGGCGTCATGACTGGCGGCTGAGATCAAGATAAATCCAGGCTGATCTTTGGCGTGGATATTTAAATATCCAGAAACTTCAGACACGTTTTTTTGACTACTACCCACCCGAGCGTCGTCGATGCTGACTGCATCGTGATTGCCAAAGGCGAAAAATAGCACAAATAAAAGTGAGCCAATTATGAGGGGTCTAAAAACCTTGGCACGATCAATCAAGTACCCAGTAAAGATGGAGATGGTGGGGGCTAGCATGACACCGTAGCGGACATTAAACCAAGTATCGCCAGAGATGCCCTGGATATAGACTACTGAAAACCCAAGGATGAGAGCTAAAATATTAAAAAATAACGGGGATAGTAATGAGGAAGTAGATAGGCGGATACTCAAGCTAAGCACTTTATCCCGAGACAAGACAATCAGTCCAATCAAAGCGAGAATGGCCGGATAAGTATAGGAATTGTATAACAGGGCATACCAATAGATTTTAGTCGACAACCAAAAATTACCTTTAGTAGGCAGGGCGCCAGCAGACTCCATGACCAATTGCTGGGCATGGGCTGAAAAAGGACCAAGAGCAAAATAGAGAGCATCTCCAAAAATGAGTAAATTCCACCCGAGCCAGATAACCACTCCTAGCGCGGCTAAAGTGAGAAACATGACGCTAACGCCCTCGACACGCTTAAGCCCGTGCTTACGCCACACCTGGATCATAATCAACCCTGTTGCATAAGCGAGGAGGAACCAACCGTCGTAGCGAGTAAGGGTTGAAAGCATAATCCAAAAAGCGGCTTTGACTAGCTCAATAATCTGGTCATTGTCGTGCCAACGCATGAGGTAGTAGCACCCAGCCGTCATGGTAAAGAGCAAAATAGGCTCGGTCATGGCGGTTGATTGTAAGTAGAGCACATTGATATTGGCCGCAAATAATGCAACTCCAGCCAGCCGACCTAGTACTCCGACTCTGAGTTTTTTTAGATACTTTGAGATGATCAAGCCAGTACCAACAAAAGCAAGCATATTCCAGATTGCGCCTGCGAACCCAGAGTGCCACATCCAGTCGTTCCAGATGAGTGGAACCATTAGGAGATGGTTGAGTGGGAGCCAAACACTCCCTAGCTGGGCCGCACCAGGCTTTAATCCCTCGACTACCCGGCGACCAATATCTAGATGAGACCGTGCGTCGTTGTAAGACAAACCCAATCCGTTTTGCAGATAAAACCAGAAGTAGTAAATCGAGATACTTGTGAGGGCAAGTAAGATAATTAATTTTTCCCAGCGGAGAAAAAACGTTTTGATTTGGTTGAATGGTTTAAGTGAGATGGTGAGTTGCATAGACCTTGTATTATAGGGTAACTAACTGGTAAAAGCCAGGGTTCCCTGTATCGTCTAGTATAATTGAGTATATGCAGGATGGAATCAATTTTGATAGTTTTTCGATTGAACTACAGGTAGCGGTAGTTGCGGTCAGAAAAGCTGCGGTAGAAATCCAACAGAGAAACATTGCGGGATCTGAGCGGAATAATGATGGCGGAATCAACGACTACGTAACCATTTGGGACACCGTAGGCCAGGAAATGATTACCTCAGAAATAAGGTCTAAATTCCCAAATGATACGATTATTGGAGAGGAATCGCCGAGTTATTCAGAAGAGAGTGTACGCGCTGAGCGACTATGGGTGATCGACCCAATTGATGGCACGGCAAATGCACGCGCACAGCGAAAATACTCATTTATTTCGCTTGGGTTTATCCAGAATGGTCAGAGCGCGGCTGGGGTTGTCTATGACCCATATCACGATGAGTTGTTTTACGGCGAGTCTGGGAGAGGATCCTTCATGAATGGTCAAAAAATATGTGTCGGTAATGTTGTTGATGGAAAACAATCTTCAATAAACACAGACATGGGGTTTATTAACGAAGTGAGCGACTTACACCAAGATATCCTCAAGGTTTACGGTTCTCCTTCGCGAAGAATGATGGGGAGTTCGATCGGTGAAATGATCGAAGTGGCGTGCGGCAAGGCGGATCTTTTTTTCTACACCTGTATTAAACCCTGGGATAATGCGGCAGTTTTTTGCATCCTGGAAGAAGCTGGAGCTTTGATCCGGGGAGTTGATGGTCGCAAGATCAATTTTACCTCGATGGATTTGGTGACTGGTAACCCGACTTTGGTAGCTGACTTTGTTGAAAGAGTTGGGAAAATTTTTGAAAGAAAAATCGGAACTGTGCAGCGAAAATTCCTAAAAAAGAATCCCAAGCTCATACCTATTGTATCTGGTTTACATACGAGGAAGAAGTAAAGGTTTTTGGGAGATCAAAATTATCCAATCTTGAGAGGATGAACCTTTTAAGGTGCAGGTCTTTTGATTCCTAAATATTTCAGTATACTTTGTACGCAGTGTTATTGGCGAGATATAGTCAACCTTGTAGGTCACATTTGTCTTAAATTTAGTTATTTTGTATGAGGTTTTTTGGTGATCAATAGGCAAATATACCAAGGTCAGAACGTCTTTGATTTCTGAGAGAATTGGTTGGTTGAGAGTCGCCCGGCTAGCGCTTTCGATCAACCTATGTTGAGCAGGGATTAGGTCCCACCACGGTATTTTCATCAACCATCTTTTGGCTAGGCCCAAGTGTTTGGCTCCCTCGTAACCAGAGGCCTGTTCCCAATCGGAGATGCCCCAGTGAGTGAGGAAGGGATCGTTTAGACTAGACATCTGCCAGATACCGTGGGCACCGTAACTATGCCCCTTGGCTCCCGATAGAACACAGGCCCAAAAAGCGTGACGCTGGTCGCTGGGGCCAAAGTCGTTCAAGATCCCTTCATACCATGGCTCGAGATTAATAAAAGGGAGATTGAGTGGTTGACCATCCTGAGCAGATTTAATCATAAACCCTAGTCCATCATGATTGTGACCAGACTGGATTGTATTGATATCTAGCCAAGCTGGTTGCTTAAACAGCTCGGCGGCAGATTGTGAAGAATGGAGGTGGACAGTGAGCAAATTTGAACTACTAATCTTGATTAACTCAGCAATTCTGGACCATTTTTCCAGCCGAGAACTTAGCTCTACCCGTGGACTACGCCGGAGCGTTTTGATGAGCTTGATTATCGGAGGGTAGTTGTGAAGCCAGGATTTAATTAACTGGTACACTGAGCGATTTGATCTTGATTTGGAGAACACCGGAGGGGCGAGGAGGTCTACTTCACCACACAAACACCAGATCGTGGGGTACTGACCATATCGTGTAATGATTTCTTGCCAGATTGTAACCATGGCGGTTTCACCCAGCAAATCTATATGGTATCCCCAACTCCCGACAATCACTGGGACTATCCCTAGCTCGATTAGATATTTGATTTTTTGGTCTAGCTCCACGAAGTAAGCATGGTTGATAGATCTATCTGGACTCAGTGCCCACCCGCCACTATTTGAGGCGTGTGGTGAGGAAGGATCTATTTCTGGTGGGTATCCCACGACGATTTGTATAGCGGTAAAACCTTGACGCTTACGGAGATCTGCGAGCTGTTTAAACGCCCGCCAAGGCATCCTTTTTGTTGCCCCAAACCACCAGGTGTCAGCCAAGTAGAAAAAAGGAGTGCCATCGCCGTAGGTGAGATAGCGTCGGTTCTGTGATAATCGAGGCTTGCCATGGAGAGCTAGATCGTTGATCATAGCTATAATACTATCATTGGGCTACAGGATCTTTAACCAAGCCAGCCAGGATGGTAGCGGCATTGATCGGAAGACTAACATCGGTTAGCTTGATTGGCTGATCTTGATGGAGTGTATTTAGGATGATCGCCCCTTCTGCCAAACCAATCGGTAAATAGTCTCCTGCGAGAGTAACTTTGTCGATTTTGCCGTAGATTGTATCGCCACCGATACCATCTAAAATATCACCCTTTTTGAGTTCGGTTTTAGCCACTGCGATAGTAGTGGTCAGTGGATGAGTACTATTGTTGATAGTCGGCTGACCAAACATGACGACCTGGGCGATAGTCCCGGCTACTTCGAGGTGACATAAATGATACGGTTCAAAAAGCACGTACCGAGGACCCTCTCCTAGACCTAGATAGCGGAGATATTTTTGCTGATTTTTGTCAGGATGCTCAGCGACAACAAATATGCCAGGGAATAGTTTGCGACCAATCACGTAGTCGACAATACCGTTTTCGGGTAGTTTGTGCCACGGAAAAATTTTGAGCACATCTTGGACTTCTTCTACCTCAGCTCCTCGCATACCAAACTGGGTAATCTCCATCCCAAAATAGTTGGCGACCAATGTCATTTCGATTGATTGTTTGGTGCCGTCGGTGAATGAGACGGTCTGGCGGACTGAGAGACCCTTGTCATCAGCCCACGACTGCATTTCGTCTTGTTTGGCGTGTTGATTGAGATATCTTTTCATATTTCCGGCTAGGAGAACTTTGAACCCCATTAACTTTGATTGGCCAATTAGCCGTGCAAGTGATCCTGGCTGGTCGCCGGTTACATCGGTAATGACAACCCCAGCTTGATCGGCTAGGTCTTTGAGTTTTGAACCAAGTGTAGCTTGTAGCTCTGGATTCATAGTGATGATGTGTTTGCGTGCCTCGATAGTGCGTAATGCCACTTCTGTGCCGTAAGCTACAGTTCCAGTTACTTCGAGCACGGCGTCGGAGGGGTAGTTGGCGATTAAATCGAGATCGCTAGAAACACAAATAAACCCACGCTCGACAAACTCGGCAATTTTTTTGGGATTGTCTTCGCAGATTGCAGAAAATCCATTTGCTTCAAGGAACTTTTTTGACTCTGCTGGACGGCGAGTGATGATAAGTGGTACTCTGATCCCCTGAGTTTGCCTGATGGAGGAAATAAAGCCAAATCCCATAAACCCAAGACCAGCGACGATCACGTCGATTGGCGTCTCTCTCTCGGCTAGTTTTTTGAGGATAATGTCGTACATATTATAAGAGAGATATTATATCCTATAATTTAGGGTTTTTCAAACGAGAGATTATGAATATGAGATAGCTAAAGGTAAGAAATGCGATCCCAATCGTTTGATGTATCGAAACTAGTTCTCTGAGTGCGTAATTTTCCTTGAGCCAGAAATTGTAAACTAGCGATCCAGATTTGTTTTGATCAATCAGCTGTTGATTGTAAGCATAGGTGTAGGGAATAAAAACTGAGAGGTGCTCTGCCTCTTGTTTAGGTGGTACTTGAGTAGTGGTGAAAGCACCCAGCGTGGAGATGTAGATCCCATAGGACGATATAAACAGAAAAACTAAACCAAAAATAAAGCTCTTATACCACCTGTCTATGGATAGACCTAGGCCTATACAAAGTAAGGCAGTAGCGGGTAATAGGTAGCGAGGGCCAAATGACCACCCACCCCATGGATCTCCAAATGAAGCGTAGAGCAGGACTGTCATTGCAACCATAGCAATAATTGCGAGGGTAATTTGAGGATAATTTGCTCGCTTGATGGAGAGGAACAATCCGAGTAAGCCAATAAAAACAATCGGGGAGTAATAGAGCCATCCCCGCTCGTTACTCAACAAGAGAATATAAAGCCCATCTACTTGGAGGCGAGTATAAAACGGTAGCGTAGGTTGGTAAGGATCTAGAGGTTGATCTACAACTTCGAGCACTTCTTTTGGGGGATATTCTGACCTCCCCAAAAACTGACCTAGCTTGTAATAGCTCCCAGTGACCTGTTGATTATAAAATCCAAATATTGTCAAAACAGGTATCAATCCGATGGCAAGATAAACAAAAAGTAAATTAATTTTTAAGGTTAATTTCTTGTTATCGAATACCAAATTTTGCGAAAGCGCAAAAATAATTAGTGGAAGCAAAATAATTGCGTTGGGAATGTCGATCAAAACGCCGATCCCATAAAATAACCCAAGCGCCAAGTTGCGCAAGACACCGGGAGCTTTAAACATAGTTAAGACCGAAAGTAAGATAATAAAAATACTCCAGTGATGTTGAGTCAGGGTTAGTGCATATGTTAGGGCATTGGTGCCAAACAAAAAGATAAAACCACTTAGCATGGATGCTATCGAGCTAGCACCAAGTTTACGTGCGAGCAAATATACTAAATAGGCATTCACGAGCGCGATGATGGTGGTAGATAGATAAGTCGCTAGTTGGGGTGCACCAAGCAGAGTACCAGCCAAATAGAAAGGAACAGCGAGAAAGGATACACCGGGTGCGAATATAGAAAAATATTTCCCGGCGTGCTGTACTAAATCTGGCGTCGCCAGAGCGGCTTGTGAGTCATCGAAGAAAAATGAGCTGTTCTTTACTATGGCCTCTACCAGTGCATACCTGGAGGTACTACCAGAGCTTTCAAATGGACCAGTAAGATTCCCAAAGTATTCGCTTTGGTTGGCTAATGAACCATCCGCTATACGATCGCCCTTGATTACAACAAGTAAGAGAGCAAAGCTAAGTACTAGTGATCCTAGTATGGCAACGAATTTTAATACCTTATTCATACAACATCTTTCATAAACTCAATTATCTTTTTGCCTACAACTTTTGGTGAAAAGTTTTTTGCAAACAATTCATGTCCACTGTTGGCAATTCTCTGTCGTAATTTTGGATCATTTTTTAACTCCAAGATAGCTGAGACGAGAGAATTTGCGTCTCCAGGTGGAACCATGTAAATGTTTTCTTTATGAGTAAAGACACTTTTAATCACTGGAGCCTCGGCAGTCATAACTACTTTGTTGAGTGATAACCCTTGATAAACTTTATTTGGGATTACGCGATCGATACTAGGATGTTTTGCCAAAAATCCAAAGAAAATATCGGCTTTTTGAGCAATGGGGATATGCTCTGTTTGAGGAATATCGTAATAAAAACTAATATTTTTGAGCTGGAGTCGTTTTACTTTACTTATAGTTTCGTCAAACACTTGTCCTCTGTTGCCGATCATATCAAAATGTATATCATGATCGTGCTTGAGTATTTTGGCCGCTTCGATAATATATTCAATCCCGTGGATCGGAACATATAAACCATAATAAGTGACATTTATTTTTTTGGTTAGGTTTGTGTAGGGAGTGTATGGATAAAACATGTCGTCGGCTCCAAGCGCTACAGTTCTAATTTTATGCTTTGGAACTCCAAAAATACTTTCCATAAACTCTTGTTGGTAAGGAGTATCTGCAATAACAAGGTCGCACATCCGATATACTAATCCTTCACCAAACTTTACGACTTTCGCGAGAATTGACGACTTGGCTAATATGCTTTGCTCTTCGGTAAAACCAGTATAGAAAATCAGAAGCGGGTTGAAAACTAGTTTCTTACCAAAAATTTTGGCGACTACCCAGGAAGGGATAACGTCAAAGTGTCCGGGATAACCCACGTAAATAACGTCACTGCGAGCGATATCTCGTCTCTTCTCGTAAATTTTACCAACAATGCGATACTTCCTGAGAACTCGCTTAATTAGTTGTAACCACCCCATTTCTGACTTGGTGTTTAGTGCGGTAACTGTAATTGGGTCGTTAACCTCTACTACTTCTGCCCCATTATCTTTGAATCCTTGGATAGTTAACTTGTTTGAAGTGTATCCTGGATCATAATTTCCAATCATACATATGACAAATTTTTTGACTGAGCTACTTGGTTTCATAGATTATCCTTTATATTGTAGATATTTTTAATATTCTTAGAACTCTTTGAAATGGTCCAAGTATTGGTGATCCTATTGATTAAACGGGCTTTTAGACTTAAGTACAACGTTAAAATTGCATATGGTATTAACATTCTATTTTTGAGACTAGAAATGAAGAAAGTCTTTATAAATAGCCATTTTGGTATGCTGTATGCTGATTTTACAAAATTTTCACCAAATTCGATATAAGATCTTTTTTTTGATTGGAAAAATCTAGTGCTTTGAAGAGAGTGGTCGGGCAAATTGGTTGGTAAGTGATAGTAAACAATAAGATTGCTTAGGTACTGATATTTATAGTTGTGATACTGGCAGAAAAGGTAAGAATAAGCGTCTTCATTGATATCCTTAAAATTAATTTGTGAGTATAAGCGTTTAGAAAATGCACGGGCGCGTCCATGACATGTATAAATATTATTTCCCGCGTTAATTTTTTCAAAGAGCTGATTCTTAAAAACGAGACTAGGGATCAAGATATTTGCCATCCAACCACGATTTTGCAGAGGTAAAACCTTTGGAGCACAGAGATCAAAGCCTTCACTCAATAAACGATGTGCTAATTGGTCGACAGTATTTTTATTTCTGATTACTACGTCTGCATCTAGTAAGACTAGCACATCAGTGTTTGCTTTCTTAATAATCTGGTTTAATCCGTAAGCTTTACCTTTCCTATGCTCTTGATTGATGACACTAGTTGGTAGATTAGAAAATTGACTAGCTACTTCTACTGTTCTATCGGTACTACCATCTGAGTAGATGATAATATTTGTAAGTCTAGTCAGCCGAAAATCTTGCTTAGATAGCTGAGCTAACAAATCACGCAAGCTACGCTCCTCATTATAAGCTGGGATACCAATCGTAAGCGTAGGCAATCTTTTAATCATAAATACAACTCCTTGGAACTCTCCACCATTTCCCAAACGCCATTTTCTACTTTATGATTATAGGGAAAGATCCGAATGAATAGATTCATAATAACAGCACCAACACAATAAATTGGGCTTTTAAGTAACCATTTTAAAGTAGATCTAATTAACAATTCTCGAGGAATGGTGTAGAGCGGTAAAACACTGTTGCCGAAGTGTTTAATTGTATCGCTTTTGTCACCAATTGTTGAACGTACACTCAGAACTCTCCAGTCGTGAAATGTCTGTGCAACGCCAAATATTACCAAAGCACCCTTGATCAGCTTGAATCCATGATGATTCTTTTTGATAGATTGTCCGTAGGCGTAACACTGGTCAGCGATCGTGCCCGCGGGAAAACGATATGATTTATAAAATGACTTGCGCATAAACTCTACTGACATACATGAATAAAAATTGCTTCCATGATTATATTGGGAGACTGCATCCAGGAATAATAATGCAGACACCCTACTCAAATTGCCAAATAGAGTATGACTAGTTGTTGGCATGTGCGATGGCCCAACCATGTTTAGTCGTGAATTATTAATCATGGCTTTAGCCATTTTGTCGATACTTTTTTTACCCATAAATACCACATCAGCGTCGATTGTCATTAAATAATCCGAATTCGAGAGATCATATATTTTATTGAGTGCAGAAGCTTTTCCACTGCGATGGCTAGAGGTTACTATCTTAATATTTAGATAATGTTTTTTATATCTTTTAACTATCTTGATCGTATTGTCAGAACAACCATCACAGATTATAACGACTTGTTTGAGCCTTACAGATTGATAAACTTGATCGTAGATAGAATCAAGTAAATTAGCAATATTTTTTTCCTCGTTGTAGGCGGGGATACCAATAGTGAGAGAAGGAAGTTTTTTTGTCATAATTATTTGATTAATATTGATAATGCGAGCTTGGCAGATTGATCCCAATTAAACTTTTTTGCCCAGCTAATTGACTGTTGCGACATTTGCTTGCGCTTCTTAGTATCTATAAGGAGCTGAGTGATTGTGACGGCAAATTTGCTGACATTACCATACGGTACGAGGATGCCGGAGTGTTGGTTGTAGATAGCATCGCGGAGGCCGGCGACGTCACTGGCGACAACAGGTGTACCACAGGCATTGGCTTCAATCGTAGTGATCCCCCATCCTTCGATGAGACTGGGATTAACAAAGACCCAAGCACTTTGATAGAGTTTAATTTTCTCACTTTCACTGACTTTGCCGGTAAAGCTAATATTATTTTCGAGACCTAATGCCTTGGTTAATTTTTGGAGTGAAACCCTATTCGGCCCATCGCCGGCAATAGTGACTTGGAGATTTGGTATCTCGAGAGTGATTTGCTTGACTGCTTTGATCAATATCCCGACGCTCTTGGCGCTAGTTAGGCGTCCGAGATAGAGGATGCTGGGGAGCTTGGATTTTACTCCTGGCACACAGACATCTAAATTGACTCCGTTGTAGACGACATGGGGATCACGTTTGGTTAAATGGTGTGCAATGATCTCGGCCTTGCTACTGGGACTGACTGTAATAACCTCGGTTTTGCGATAGGCTAGTGGCATAAATCTTTTCTCGAGGAATTGAGCAAGCCATGAGAATGGTGGGACTAAACTCTTGCGGAAGACTTCTTGATGCACGTGGTGAATGAGGAGAAAGATTTTTTCTCTCGCATAGAGGGGGGTGAAAAATGGAAGACCATTTTCGCTATCGATGATGACATCATAACGCCCACGTAAGCGGACTCGGTAATACAGAAAAGCCCAGAAATAAACCATAAAAAAGCCACCGCGCCGGATGATTGTAACCCCATCTACTTTGGCGTGGCGGGGACTATTGCCATCGTTACCACAAAATAAAGTGACTGCATGACCGTCTTGTACCCACCGCTTGGCTAACTCATGTATGTATACCTCAGCTCCACCTGCCCACTTATGTTTTAAGTCTCTCCAGTTGAAGATGAGAATCCTGATTTTGCCTCTCTCAAGAGGTGGTCTTTCGGGTAGAGCTCCAAAAATTCCAAATAAGTCGAGGAGGTTGTGTCCGATAATTACGAGTGGAGCATAGAAAAGGTGCATGAGTGTGATGACTACTAGTGAGATAAAACCGGAGATTGTTACAACCAAGGTTAGTTGAGCAATATTTTCGTGCCACAAAACCATGCCAATCACCTGGAGCAGTCCCAAGGCAAACCCTACTATGGGGAAGGCATAATTCCCGCGAATTTGGCGATAAGTAATAATCAGGGAGCTAAGGCTATAACAGACCATCCCAAAGGCATAGAAGGGTAGGTAGTGAGTAATACCCCTAGCCGCTTCCCCCCACAAAAAGGGCACGGTAATATGTCCTAGTAACCCAAAGAATGCAAAAGAGAATAGATTGATACTGACGACCATGGCGAGTATTTTGATAAATACGGAATTGCTCTTTTTACCTGCACCTAAATCTCGACTCACCATGGGGGTCAAAAATTGCGAGATTAGACCGCCCATAAAGAAAACCATTTTTCCGGCCAAGGTCAGGTAACTATACGCACCGGCATTCTCTGGTGAAAGATAGTGTTTGGCAATTAAGAGATCGAGAGAGAGATAACTTATCCCAGTGAGGGTAGTCAGAATCGAAGTCACAAAAAATCTCTTTGGAAAGATAGTAGCCCTAGCAAGTTGTGATGATGACAAGCTGGTTGTGCGAATACTTTTGACAAAGTACCACTGCATGACAAAAACAATAAGCATAGAGAGCGGAATGGCGGCATAAACAAAATCGTGTAGACCGATTTTTACAATCAAAATACTTAGTAAAAGTTTGGAAAAGGACTCAGTTAAGGCTAATGTTGCAACTAAAGTAAAACGTAAGTTACCACCGAGGAATCCCCCATCAATGCTCGAGAGAATGCCCACCACCCAGACAGGTGCAAAAATTACAAACGGCCAAATACTATCGGTATGAAAAAAGTTGCGCAGGAGTGGGCTAACTAGTAGCCACAGCAAGGCGAAACCAAATGCAAAACGGTAGCTATGAGTGCGGACATAGCGCCAGAACTCTTTGACAGGATGACTATGTTGACCAAAAAGGTAGGCAGTACGGTGAGTGACGGACCTACCTATCGCACTAAAGGGAACATTCGCTAAGTAGAGAAAGCTACCAATTAAACTGATAGTACCAAAATCACCTAAATCTAGATTGCGACCGAGATAGGCATTGTAGAGATAGTTGAGAACGTTACCAATCAAGGACGAGGCTACCAAGATCCCACTGGCAAACACTTCACCGGCAAAAAAGTCAGCGAGATATTGGAACTTGCGACCGCGACTCTTTGAGGCCTCGAGTTTTTTGAGTTTTTTGACATGGAGCAGTGCGGCGTGATCGAGGTGGAGACCATGAATCGTTTTTTCCCAGTAATGAGGCTTGAAGAAGAGCTGGAACAGAGCGATGGTGGCGGCGTAACTGATCATGAGCCAATAGACTGGGATGAGGAAGACATACTTGATCAAGCTCCAGTGGCCACGTTTGGCACAGCCGATCATATAGTTGTAGAGGTAAGTGAAGTTGCCAAGGAGGAGTGAAGTAACAGCCATGTAAAAAATCACACCAGGAAAGATAGCTTCGATCGAAGGACCTAGATAACTATAAAGGGCAAAATATGCAAGGGTGAGTGCCCAGAGCAAGGGATTGATCAGGATAAAGGCAATGCGACCACCGACGATCAACTGGAAAATGAGGGCATGGATGCCATGACGACGCATGAAACTAAGCGGATTACGCATGTGGACGAGATAGGTCTGCATATACCCCTTAAGCCAACGAGAGCGCTGGCGGAACCAGTTTTTGACGTTGCTATTGGCTTCTTCGAGGGTGGTACTGTCGATGATGGCAGTTTTGTAGCCTGCTTGGAAAATGCGTGCGCCCAGATCGCAGTCTTCAGTGACGTTAAAGGGATCCCACCCCTCTAGCTGGCGCAAATCATTTGTGCGGAAATGATTGCTGGTACCACCCAAGGGAATAGAGGTGTTGATTGACTGGAGTCCCGGCAAGATAACGTCGAACCAAAGGGAGTACTCGGCAGTGAACAATCTAGTGAGCAAGTTGTGGGACGGGTTGTAGTAGTTGAGCTTGGCTTGGAGACAGACGACTTTATTCCCGCTACGCTTGAATGCAAAATAGGCTTGTTTGAGCTGGAGCGGATCTGGCTGATCCTCGGCATCATAAACTACGATGTATTCACCCCGAGCCATCCCCAGGCCGTAGTTGCAAGCCTTGGGTTTGGTCTTGGGACTGCTATCTGGGACGACGACAATGCGAAAGTTCTGGGGCAGATCCATATTACTCGCGGCATCGATTGTTTGGTGGTCGTCTTCTTCGAGTAGGAGCATGACTTCTAATTTGTGACTGGGCCACTCCATTTTTTGCATGGCTTCGACAAATTGCGGTAGCACGTGCGCCTCTTTGTAGAGAGGACACAAAATAGTGTAGACCGGCAGACTGCGGTCGGATTGACTGGCCAGATCGTCCGTTGTCACCGTGATCTCTGGGGGCATGTGGAGACTCTTGAGGATGACAAAGAGATTGAAGAATACGTCAATTAGATACACAAAGCTCAAGATTCCTACTGTGGTGATGGCAGTTGATAGAGGATTAACAACGAACCCAGTTATCAGAGTCGCAAAGATCAAAACAATAAGAGTTGTTTGCCATGGCACAAATGTCGACATGGCGGATTTGGAGTGATGCAGGGTGGTATGGGTAATGTAACTATTTTTGCGATATGTGACCCCAGAGCCCAACATACCAGGCAAACTTGTATCTTCTAAAGTGATTGGAGCTCCAATGAATTTACTTTTGAGGTTTGCGAGGAATTTAGAAAAATTCATATAGGCAACTAAATTTATGTTATAGGTTATAGATTTATAGCATAATAGCAGATCAAAGTCAATCATTATAGATCCACAAAAAAACCCGCTGGGTAGCGGGCTTGATCCGATATTGGCGACACAATTGCCCCGGCAATGACTTATTTTCGCATATAGTTGCCCATATACTATCGTCGGCGCTAATGTGTTTCACGACTCTGTTCGGAATGGGAAGAGGTGGTGCCACACCGCTCTAATCACCGGAACAATTCTGTCGCCAATATTTATATTTTAAACTATTAAACCCCCCTTCGCCTTGCGGCTACGGTAGGGGCTTAATGTACTTTTGTACATTAAGAAGTGAAGAGTAAGATTACAGTATCAAGCTACTCGTTTGATCATGCGTCCTTCGA
>CAZCUC010000012.1:0-25543 GCA_964502225.1 uncultured Pseudomonadales bacterium
AACTTGAGGGAAATATAATCCTAACCAGAGGAAATGTCAAGGAGTTAGAGCGTTTTAGCAATTAGTTCCAAGACAAAGATCAAAAAAGCTATTATTTCTTATGATGATTATCTTTAGGCAATTTATGTTCTAAGTAATTTTTTAGGTTTTGGCCCTCTTCATGAATGTGATTCTTTATTACTGCAGTTTTTACAAATCTTTGAATAATCTTATCCATTAACGGAACGCCACTTCCGTACTCTACATAGGCTGTGAGTTTAGATAATTTATCTGATACACGCTCTATGGTAAATGATCCCATTCCCAAGTTAAAAATTGAAAGAGGAAATATTGGCTTATATTCAATATATTCATTTCTTTCTATTTTTGAGACTCGAACTATCAAATAGAGGGGAAAACCACCAACTTTTTCGAGAAAGTGAAAGACACATCCATGTTCATTTAAATCTTTATAAATAACATTACAAAATACGTGGTCTTTGGGATGCCACGTTTTATAAAGTGAATCTATTCGAGTAAGAAAGTTAAAAATACTCTCAGGACTAACATTGATAATTGTTTCTTCTTTAATGGTGATCATGTTACCAAAATCTCCAACCTTTGAGAATTCGCTCATAAACACGGTAAGGTTTGGGGCCCACTAGACCTTTTCCATTAATAAAAACTAATGGTGTGCCATAAATGCTAGTTTTTTCGAGTTGAATACGTCTTTCAACCACCGCGGAATTAGTTTCTGTAGAGGTACTACAAGAATTTATCGCGTCAACGTCATACCCGATATCCTTTAGAAGAGTATCAACGAATTCTTTTTTGGCTATATCGCTTTTCTCACTAGCAAAAAGCTTGTCATTCAATTGCCAGAATTTATCTGGATCTTGTTTGTAGGCACAGTAGCCAATTGGGAGAAGATAGAGCGTTTCCTCTTTGACTGGATAATGAGCGAATGTGTAATTCACTTTATTTTCACTGATGAGTTGTTTTACGAGCGGATAAGCTTTTCTCGTATAGTCGCAACTATAACAACCAATCAGAACTACTTCGTCTTTTGAATCTGTTTTTTTATTTGGAAAAAGTGAAAGATTTACGCCAGCGAGTGTAACTTTACTCTCATCTCCCTCACCTGTTCCACAACTGCCACCAGTCTGGGAAACTTTATTATTTTCACCCTTTGGATCAAGGGCACAAAAACCGGATTTATTCAAACCATTACAACTGCCATACATGTAAAAATTGAAAAGGCCTTTGCCAGTCCAGAAGACGCTCGCTATGGTTGTAATAAAGAGTAGCCAGGCGAGGAGTTCAAAGTGTTTGTTTAAAAAGCGAGCAGCAACAACCGAACGAGTTAAAAGTTTGCCAACTAATTTGGCCTGCATCTTCTCTTTAAATCCTGTATTACAGGGACGGAAAGTTACTCGGCGAAATACACACTCATACGCCTCTTTAGCCAGCTCCCTGTAGGAGACGTTAAAGATGGCGATAATTGAAAGAACAATAAAAGCGATAATGCAAAACATATGCTTATAAAATACTGATTATTTTCTTTAAATTGGTAACAAAAGTTTCTGCTTCTTTCAGGGTGTTGTAAAAGTAAAATGAGGCTCGGACGGAACCAGGAATATTTCTTGAGGCAAACCAGGAATGAACACAGTGTTGACCTGAACGGACACAAATACCAGCTGTTTCATCAAGCATTAAAGCGATCTGATGATGGTCTTTGCCTTTGATGTAAAAAGATACGATTCCTCCGCGAAGGTTAGGATCTTCTGGCCCAATAATTGTTAACCCATCAATTTTTTTAAGCTGAGAGCTTACATATGCGTTAAGCGTGTGTTCTGTTTCTGCAATAAAATCAAACCCGACATTTTCCAGGTATCTTACTGCCTCACCTAGTCCAATAATGCCAGCATAGTCCTGGAGTCCTGCCTCAAACTTTTCCGGAATTGGTAGAAACTCATGACTATCATAGGTAGAACTGGAAACAGTATCACCTCCAACCAAAAATGGGCTGAGCGCGTTTAGTAAATCACGTTTGCCGTACAAGACTCCCATTCCTGAAGGACCAAGCATTTTATGTCCTGAAAAAGCCAGAAAATCAACATCTAACTTAGTTACATTGATTTTTCTATGTGGCACAGCTTGGGCTCCATCAAGTAATACTTTGGCGCCAGCTTTGTGCGCCATATGAATGATCTCTTCAACCGGGAAAGTGACACCATCTAAGTTTGATGTCATGCTCATGGAAACCAAGGTTGCTCCTGACAATGCCTGCTCATAGGCAAGCATATCTAATTGACCGTTAGTATCTGTAGGAATAATTTTATGTACAATTCCAATCCGTGTTTTAAGAACCTGCCAAGGGATGAGGTTAGAATTGTGCTCCTTGTCTGAAGTTATCACCACATCGCCGCTTTTTAGCCCAAAGCAGTTGGCTACAAGGTTGATTCCTTCAGTGGTATTGCGGGTAAAGATTATTTCTTCCTTATGTTTTGCCCCGATGAAATCGGCAATAGACTTTCTTGCCAAATCGCACTGTTCGGTCACTTTAGCAGCCAATCTATGCATGCTTCTGCCTCCGCAAGCAGGGTAGACTTCGTAATACTCATTCATTGCCTTGATCACTGACCCAGGCCTCAAAGTCTGACAGGCATTATCAAAATAGATAATCTTACCGTCACGCAGTAAAGGAAAATCCTGATTATATGTATTCATATTCATCATATATTTTTATTTGAATCAAAAGAAAATAATCGAAGACCGTTAGCAACCACTAGTATTGTTACCCCAACGTCGGCAAAAATGGCGAGCGCTAGTCCGCTTTTTCCAAAAAGTGCCAATAGTAGAAATATTGCTTTAACACCAATTGCAGCAGCAATATTTAGCTTGATTGTTTGGTTGGCCCTGTGCCCCAGTTTTATCAGAAAGGGAATCAGAGTGAGGTTGTTATTCATGAGAGCTATGTCAGCATTTTCTATAGCTACTTCAGAACCTATTGCTCCCATAGCTATACCAACAGAAGCAGTAGAGAGTGAAGGAGCGTCGTTGACTCCATCACCAACCATCGCTACGTTATTGTATTTTTTAATCAGGTTTTTGAGTTGAATTACTTTTTCGTCAGGCAAGAGTCTAGCATGAACTTCATCGATGCCAACTTCTTTGGCTACATATCCAGCTGCCGAAGCATTATCTCCTGTTAAGATCACTGCTTTTACCCCAACTGAATGCAGCTGTCTAATTGTCTGGGCACTCTCTGGTCGGATCTCATCAACAATTCCCAAAACACCCTCAATTTTTTTATCGTCACTGACGACGATAGCTGTTTTCCCTTCCTTTTCAAATTGTTCAACAATTTTGATAACCCGCTCATCTACTTTGTGTTCTTCCATGACAAACTGAAGTGTACCGATACAGTGATGTTTATCAACGCATACGAGACACTCACCACTAATTCCTTTGCCCATGATTGCCTTGAAATTTGCGTACTCATGGTCTTTTTGAGGAAACAATTTTGAATTCTCGACGATACTTTTGGCAATAGGGTGTTCAGAAAATGCCTCTGCTCCTGCCACACAAGCTAGGAGTTCTCCCTTGGTATAACCATTGAGAGGGATTACATCAGACACAATTGGCTCTCCCTTGGTGAGGGTGCGGGTTTTATCAAAAGCAATTGCTTTGATTCGACCCATCTCTTCCAAAAATTGGCCACCCTTAATTAAAACGCCTCGCTTGGTAGCATTTCCAATGGCAGAAAAAATCGTAATCGGGGTGGAGATAACTAAAGCACAAGGACAAGCAATTAAGAGAAGAGTTAGACTTTGAGGAAACCAAGCATTGAAAGGCTGTCCAAGGATAACAACAGGTATAGCAGTCAGAAAAATGGATGCGATAAATACTGTTGGAGTGTAATAGGCCGCAAATTTCTCGATGAATTTAGCAGCTTGAGATTTACGTTCAGCTGCCTGGAATGTTAGGTCAACTATTTTGGCTAAGGTTGTGTCCTTAGAGGTCTTAGTTACTTTTATTTCCAGATATCCCTGACTGTTAAGTGTGCCGGCAAAAACAAACTCACCTTCATATTTATTTTTCGGCAGTGGCTCACCTGTAATAGCACTTTCATCAACCAGTGATTCGCCTTTGATGACTAAACCGTCAAGAGGTATGTAGTCACCAGGCTTTACGACCACAATATCGTCAATCGCTATTTTTTCAATTGGAGTTTTGGTTTCATGCCCTTTAATTAACGCGGTTTTTGGAGTTTTATCAACTAATTCTTCCAGAGCATTCTGACTTTTAGTAATACCAAATTCTTCCAAGGCTTCGCTGACTGCAAAGAGAACGATGATGACAACTGCTTCTTCAAGCTCCCCTAAGTAGATCGCCCCAAAGGTAGCAACAGTCATCAGTAAATTTATGTTTGAGAATCTGAACTTCACGAGGCTTTGTACGCCGCCGACGATAACATCTCGACCAAAATAATAAATAATACTGGCAAAGAGTGGATATTCAATAAACCAAGGTAAATGGATGGAAAAGAACGAAAGAAACTCAATTGGCACAATTAAGCCAAGGGTTAACGCCAATTGTTTGAATTTAGAGTCTTTGAGTAGTTCTTTAAGCATAATCTAAGTTTACCGCACATGACGCTTCGCTATATACAATCAGTCCCTAAGCCACCGACGCAGTTTTCTGTAGGTGGCTTGCCTCGTTCTGGGCATTTTTCAGAATAAACACAAGCTCTATCAGTAACTTCTAATACTTGTTTTTCAGTTGGACTGAAGATTGAATCACTGAAACTTAAAGTTATTCTGTCTAAATCGGTAAATTCATATTTTCTAAAATCACTTTGTTGCTTAACCCCATTAACATACCATTCAACTTTATCTGGCAGGCTCGCTTTCCATGAATCAATTAACTGACCTAAAGTAGCCCCTTTCTTGTGCTTATGAATTACCTCTTCAGTATCTTTATGGGAATGTATATCTGGATCTTTTTCAAAAAATTCTGGTTTGGCTTGTAATAATGTTTTTTTGCCATTTATAAACATTGCCAAATCAGCGTGCTCATGCACTTTTTCTCCTCCTACTTCAGTAGTTGGCTTGGGAGCTTTAAGAATCGCAGCTTGAATAAAGGTTTTAAAGTCATCAATAGTTTTGGGATTGGGAATCTTTTCGCCGTTTAGGAAAAACGAAGGAGTCCCGTTGACACCCAGTTGCGTTCCAGACGTTTTATCTCGGTTCACCCGTTCACTCACCTCTTTTGATTTGACATCTTTTTTGTATTGATCCATGTTTAGCCCAATCTGTTGAGCGTAACCTTCAAAAATGACCGGGTCTGGAGATTGTTTTTCACCCCAGGATCTTTGATTCTCAAAAAGGATATCATTCATTTCCCAATATTTACCCTGTCTACCCGCTGCCTCAACTGCAGTTGCTGCCGTCATACTATTTTTATGTCCAGGTAAAGGGAAATAACGGTTCACGAACCGAACTTCAGTTTTAAATTCCTCAGATAGTTGTTTAACCAGAGGATAATATGCTCCGCAAGCCTCGCACTCAAAATCTAGATATTCAACAAGAGTGACTGAGGCATCTTTATTGCCTTTAATGTAATCATCAGCGACTACTTCAAGTAACTTTTGTTTTTCTTCTGATACAGGAGTAGTGGCGTTAGGATTTGCATTTGATGAAGGTTCCAACTTACTAAAATAAAAAACAGCTCCAGCCATGATTAAAACAGTAACCCCAATAATACTTAAAACAAATTTATCTTTTAACATAATTCAATGCTTCGTAATCGCATATTACAATAGCCTCCTATTTTAAATACTATCTTATATTTTTTATTGCACATAAACAGTAAAGTCGTTATTTTCAACACTTTCATCAGTCATTTTAACTGAGATGCTAACTTTCCAAGGACCCCTCATAGTCATTTTGGCGGGCACGGTATATTGACCATTGCCTTGAGAGGATGCTTTTCCGCTTTGTGCTCCCATATCCATAGTGGTCATATTAATGTCATATGAAACGACGGCATCTTCAACTTTTTTGCCATCTTTACCTTGAACATTAATTAGGAATGTAGCGGGGCCAGGTTTTAGTGGATCAGGATTTGTAGTGAGAGAAATAGTTCCACTACTATTTGTACTCACACCAAGAACTGATAGTGAATTTGCTCTCATACTTAAGAGTCCAATTGCCCCAAATAGCGCAACTACAAGTATTAATAGCATTTTTGTTTTCATAGGTTTTTTAATTACCCACCTTACAAAGGTATGGTTGATTAATTTTTTTCATGGTAAAAAGAATTGCGGCAAGAAGCATTATCATGCCGATAAATGCAAATTCTTGACCTCTCAAAGGCAAGACTCCCAGCAAAGCTGATGCAGATCCGAGTCCAATAAATGTGGTAAGTATCACAGAGCCGCATGATGCACAACCGACACCCAATAGGCTAGCAATTACACCCATAACTGACATGCCCATCGATTGTTGAATTTTGGTAGTTTGACGTAGATAGTAAACCATAAGACTTGTTTGAATTCCGGCGAGTCCAGCAGACACTATTGTCGTAGTTCGAGATAGCGTCGAGAAATTGGTTTCAAGAGATCCCAATAAACTCGTTAATAAATTCGTTTTCTGCCACAGCGTCATGGTCTTTGAGGTCATTGTTTTGGTAACAAGATGAAGGTTTGGTAACCAGGCAGCTAGCACAATAAAGATGGTTGCAACCAATACAGCTAAGAATAAATATTTGGGTTGTTGGATTATTCGAAGCAGTGTGGTCATAACTATTGCAAGAGTGGATCTATTACTGCCTGAAAAGCTGCAAATGGTTGAGCACCTACAAGTAGGTCTCCCTCGATTTTTCCATCACTTGTGGATTTGCCAATTAAAAATGTTGGTGTACCAGATGCTCCGGCCGCAGAGCCATCAGCCGTGTCTTTCTTTACTTCGTCAGCCATTGCAGTATTTGCAAGACAGGTGGTAAAGGAAGAAATGTTTAATCCTAGGTCACTGGCGATAGATTTAATTTTGGCATCATCAAGACCGTTGCCGTTTGATGTCGTTCGCTTGAAGATTTCTCCATGGAATTCAAAATACTTCTTGTCGCCACCCTGTTCTTTAGCACAGTTGGCTGCGACAGCCTCTTTGGTTGCCAATGGGTCGTGAAAAGAGAGTGGGAAGTCTCTAAAGACGAGCTTGACTTTGCCTGTTTCAATATAGTTTTTCACTAACTGAGGAAAAGTATCGGTAAAGTGACGTTTGCAAAAGGGACATTCGTAATCTGAAAATTCAATGATGGTAATGGGTGCATTTTTGTCACCCAATATTGGATCATCATCAACGCTCGCAGTTCCTTTGGTTGGTCTTGGTGGTTGAGCAGCTTCAGGAGCTTGGTTAGCCACAGTGTCTTGGACGCCAGAAATTTTGCCTTTTTCCAATAATTTAACCTTAGTGGTGAGAGAACCGAGGAAAAATGACCCCACAACTAAAAGAATAACAAGAACCGGCATAACAATTGGATTTGGTTTATTTTCTGTCATATTACTACAAAGTGTAGTAGATATTAAGACAGTCGTCAACACTATCTAACTACATCAATATTGGGAACTAAAATTTCTGAGGGATTGTTTCGACATGTGGCTTTGCATATCTAAGAGAGCCCTCTGACGGCACACTAGGGCGCAATTGTCGCTATTATCAGCACATAGCACAACTGCGTCACCACCTGATTCATGAAGCTCTATCGCTTTGACTGGAGTGACCATCAAGCCTACGAGAATTAGAAGCGAAATAATACTCAAGCTTAAATTTTTATAACCGATTTTATTGTAGGTAGTCTTCTGTGAATGAAGTGATTGAATCCGAGCTTCAAGGCTATCTTCCGAAATAATATCAGGGATAAAAGCAAAACGTGGCATCGGTTCATATCTTAAAAGTTTTTTTAAGACCTCTGAGATAGACTTATTTTCACTCATTCCATTTACCGCTTCAGAATCCGCATGGATTTCCCTACCGGTACGATAAACTCTGACAAAATCTGAGATAACTGGGAAAAATGGAAATAATGATTCAATCAAGCTGGCTATAAAAAGGGTCAGTGAGTCTTTATGCTCCAAGTGAGACTTTTCATGCCTAAGTATTACCTCAAGCTCGTTCATACTCATGAGTTTAATCATTCCAGTTGATATATAAATCTTGGGGCTCGTGATGCCAAAGCAGAAGGCTTGAGGCTTATCTTGATTAATGATGGCTACATGGTTAGTTAACCCAAGTTTATCCAAAAGATTCGTTAGACCTTCATGTTTATTAACCGCCTGCTTTTTAAGCCTGAGTTTAAGAGAATATACTGCGTTGATAGTTTTGAGTATTTTAAACAGAGTAAATAATGCTCCAGAGAAGAGGACTCCAACAATTATTTTTCCCAAATCACCAGGGAGATGGAGATTTAGTGCTTCAACCATTTCCTGACAGTAATAGATGCTGTGGTGAATCAGTATTTGAAAGTATTTAAATACGACAAAAAAATAACTTATCGTCAGAAACGATAATAGACCAACAAAGCCTATCAAGTAATTATTTATTTTCATTATGTTTTTCCAAGAGTTCTAAAAAGTATTTTTTCTTTTCTTTGGGCAGCTCTTCAATTGATTCAGCAAATGAAGCGATCGCCGTATCTCCAAATGACTGAAAAAACTTATTAAAGAAGGAGCCAGCTATTGATTTACTGTAATCTTCTTTAGAAATTTTTGGCGAGTATAGAATGGCAAAGTCTTTATCGTTTCTTGTGAGCAAGCCTTTCTCTTGGAGTCTTAAAAGTACGGTTGCAACGGTTGTGTATGCTAATTCTTTTGTTTCAGATATCTTTTTGAGTACATCACGAACTGAAATTGAGTCGTTTTCCCAAACGATTTGCATGACTTCTTGTTCTAGGTCGCTCAAAGCTTTTATCTTCATATGTCTACTACAGATTGTAGAGACAACCTTGAAACATTTCAATAGATATTTGGTAGCAGAGATTAATCTCAACAAGATGGCCCGTCCAGTCGCGATTAATTATTTATAATCGCCGAAACGGGCTATCTTGCCGTATTTATTACGTATTATTTTGCTTCGGCTATTTTGAATCCTTCTTTAACAAAATGGTAGTTATCGGCCACTGTGTTAGATTTTGCCAAGACTCCTGAAATGATTACGTCATTTCCGAAGAATCCGGAAATAGTGTCGCCTTCCTTGGTGAAAAGCTTTTCCTTCATCATCAATTGGGCTTCATCGTAGCCGATATACACTGGTGTGTATTTCTTGCCACCAATATAGACAGTATTAAACCCATCGCTTGGGAGTTTATTGACTAACTCCTTAGAAGCGGTGCCGTTGATCATATAAAACTGCTTTTCCATGCCTTCCGCAGTTTTGGCTATGACAACGTTTTTATCGACCTGTACTTGGCCGGTTTTTTCCTGCTTTTCCATATTTGCCGGAGCTGCCATCGTGGAACTGAACCGTGCAAATTCGATAAATAGGAAAGTGAACGCTATCATCATCACTGCTGGTGCAAACATTGAGATATAGTTCTTCTTTCCTGGCTTGTAACGGCGCAGGAGTAGTGAATTCCCTACAACTGACACAGAACTTAAAGCCATGGCAAGGCCTGCAAGTTCAGGCTTGAGTACCAAGCCTACGAACGAGAATATTCTCGCGGCAATTGGAATTCCAATGACGTTATAGAAGAGCGCAAAGAACATGTTTTGCTGTATCTTCTGTACGGTCGTCTTGGAAAGTTCCAAGGCGTGTACGACATCACGAAGATCATTTTTGATGATCACAATACCACCAGTTTCCATGGCCACATCCGTGCCAGATCCCATGGCAATACCCAAATCAGCTTGAGCAAGTGCGGGTGCATCATTGATACCATCTCCAACCATCGCAACTTTTTTGCCAGCATCCTGAAGTTTCTTGACTTCATTCGCTTTGTCCTGAGGCAATACCTCTGCCAGGATGTTTGTTATGCCAACCTGAGAGGCAATGGCTTTGGCAGTTCTTGTATTGTCACCAGTAATCATCCATACCTCGATACCCATTTTGGTAAGCATTTCAACGGCTTCTCGAGAAGTTTCTTTTACCGTATCGGCTACTCCAATGAATCCAAGAACTCCCTTTTTGGTCGCCAGAATCATGGCAGTTTTACCTTGTTCTTCCAGACGAGTGAGCTTTCGGTCGAATTTGGCTATGTCTAAGCCCAACGTATCAGTAATGAGCTTACGGTTGCCAAAGAAGTACTCAACTTTTCCGATCATTCCTTTTACACCATGCCCTGGAATGGCTGAGAATTTATCCACTTCTTTGAGAACAACCCCTTCTTCCTGTGCATAAGAATATATAGCTTCAGCTAGTGGATGTTCAGATTGCTTTTCGAGACTAGCCGAAATCATGAGCACTTCTTCCTCGTCAAGTTCCCCTAAGTCCTCTACATCCGTCACTTCGGGCTTGCCCTTGGTGATCGTGCCTGTTTTATCAAAAACAATAGTATTGATCTTGCTGGCACTCTCAAGAGGCTCTCCACCTTTGATGAGGATCCCATGCTCAGCACCAACCCCAGTACCTACCATAATGGCCGTAGGGGTAGCTAGACCAAGCGCACACGGACAAGCAATTACAATCACCGCAGTGAATGCCATAAGCGCAAATGAAAGTGGTGCTCCCAATAGGAAGAACCAGACCACAAATGTGAGCGCCGCTATAGCGATAACGCCTGGTACAAAGTATGCAGAAATACGATCTGCTACTGCTTGAATAGGTGCTTTAGACCCCTGCGCATCCTCAACGAGTCGAATGATCTGAGACAACGTTGTTTCAGATCCAATACGGGTCGCCATGAACTCGAAGCTACCCACTTTGTTGATTGTTCCACCGATAACCATGTCATCAACGTGTTTTTCAACCGGCATACTTTCTCCTGTGATCATCGATTCATCGACTGAGGAGGAACCTTTCATAATTACGCCGTCTACTGGAACCTTTTCTCCGGGACGAACCACAATAATGTCATTTTTAACAACCTGATCAGTTGGGATATCTAGAGTTTCACCATTTCGTATTACTCTGGCAGTTTTTGCCTGAAGTCCCATGAGTTTTTTAATTGCCTCACCAGTTCTTCCTTTTGCTTTTGCCTCGAGATATTTACCCAAGATGACAAAGGTGATTAAGAACGCTGCGGTTTCAAAGTATAGTTCTGGAATCTTTGCTCCAGCCAATCCAATAAGAGAATTGGTGGTCGCGTAGTACTGAATAAAATTGACAGCACTGTAAAAATACGCCACTGATGTACCAATAGCGATCAAGCTATCCATGTTGAAGGTACGCATCTTTAGAGCTGAAATCATACCTTTATAGAAACTCGAGCCGGTAATAAATTGAACCGGAGTCGCTAAAATAAATGACACTATGCCTATATAAGGAAGTAGTGTTTTACCTCCAGGCAAGAAACTAAAGAAATCAAGGAACATGAAATATATCATTGGGAAAGATAAAATCAGGGCAAACATGAACTTTTTCCATTGTCCTTTGATTTCAGATAATTGACGTTTGGCTTGAGCTTGTGAATCTTCTGAGCTGGCTAGCATTCCCTTATATCCGGCTTTTTCCACGGCTTTTATTAGATCATCAGTTTTTGCTGATCCAGTGTTATAGAGAATCGAAGCTTTTTCTGAGGCAAAATTAACTTTTGCTTCTGCAACTCCCGGAACTTTCTTTAATTGACGTTCGATAATAGAGGCACACGATGAGCAGTGCATACCTGAAATGACTAGACTGGTCCGTTCTGTTTTACCAGTTAGGGCAAGTTGTGATACAACGCCGTCAGGCGTTATGGATTGCGTCGATTCTGTTTTTTGGGCTGATCCGAAACGCAAGGTTCCTTTAATAGTCCAGTGTCCATCATCGTCTCTACCAACTTTTCCATCTATTTCGATTTCAGGAGGAAGTGTAAATAATGGTTTTGCTTGTTGTTCAAATACTTCGTTTGTCGTTAGCATATGACCATTGTTTGTCCCTGTTTTTCCCACGATCAGACTCTGATACCCGGCACTTTTTACCGCGTCTATAATTGCCTGATCGGTTACCTGACCGTTGGTAGTGATAATTGTTGCTTTTCCCGCCTTGTGATCGACACTCACATCTTTGATCCCCGGAAGGGAAATAAGTTCGTCTTTAATCAGCATTTCGCATGATTGGCAGTGCATTCCTTTAATATCTAAGTTGATTGTTCTTTTCATATGTTTTTTGTTTTAAATGGTTTTATATGGTGTATCTTTCAATACGTTATTAATTTCTTGGGCAGAAATTTCTCGATTTGCCTCGATTGCTACCAGTCCGGTTTCAATCGTAGTTTCAACATATGTAACGCCATCCAGCCCTCCTATTCTTTTTTCAGTAATTTTTTTACAGGCTGGGCAAGTAAGGCCTGATAATTTAATGGTTTGTTTTTTCATAATTTCCTCCTTTAAATAACTTGTATTTGACCTCTTTGCATCCCCATACCACAGGTAATGTTGTATGTTCCTTTACTTGTTGGGGTAAATTCAAAGACTACTTTTTCTCCTTTGGTTAACATTTCAATCTTTTGTGTGAGCGTAGGCACTGTAATGCTTCCCATGCACCCCTGACCATCTTCCTTGGCATCAATTTCAAATCGTACAGGTTGGTTGGCCTTGACGGTAAAAGTATTTGGTTGAATGTCACTACTCGCGGTATAGGTCGTTTTAATAAGTTGGACATTTCCCTGGTTGACCGTTTCTCCTGCAGGTAGATTATTATTTTGTGCGATAACCTGCTTCTTGGCACCGCAACCACACCCTCCGCCACTGGCACTGCACGAGCCTGCTGCCTGAGTATTTTGTGTTTGTGTCGTACTGGCTATTTGGGTGGTAGATGGGGCACTGCCAGTTTCATCAACTACCGTAAATGACCCAGTATACATACCCATCGAGCATGAGAAACGAATGGTGCCGGCTTCTTTTGGAGTGAACTCAAATACATTTTCTCCAAGCTCTAAGCTTTTACGAATACCGAGCTGTTGGGAAACTATACTGCTGGCGCAGGAATAGGCATCCTTAGATGTCACAATCCATTTAACTGGAATACCTTTCTTGATAGTAAATTTGTTTGGTGAGTAACCAGAAGAGGCTTGTGTCATGCGAACAACTTGCACCCCATTTACCATAGTGACATTGGGATCAGACTTTGCAGTCGCCTTTGAAGTAACTGCACCGAGAACTTGTGGAACACCCAGGAGATTTAATCCATTTCCGACATTAAAGAATGCAAGCATAATGACGACTACTCCAGCTGTTTTGAAGAATAATCTCGCGCCATTTCCCTTGACGACTGATGTTAATCCGCCAACTCCCAAGAGACCTGGCGCTGTACCGAGGGCAAACACACCCATAGTTAATGCACCTTGAATGGGGCTACCAGTACTCATAGCAAAGAGTTGCATTGCTTGGGTAAAGCCACATGGGAGAAAGAAAGTAGTAGCTCCCATGATAGCTGCGTTTTTATTGCTATATTCAAGTTGTGTTTTCTCAGCAATACCAAGCATCCTGGATAATCCTTTGGGAAGAGTAAAGGATACTTTTTTCAAGATAGGAAAGATGTCGATTAACTGGCCTCCAAGAAGAAGCATAACTAATCCAACGGCTACCGTTAATAAACCAAGAACTGACGTGGATAATTGAAAGAATGATCCGGCGAGTCCGATAACACCACCAAGAATGGTATATGAAATGATTCTTCCAAGATTAAAAAACAAATGTGGCTTGAATTTTTCCATACCTGTTGCATTGGGGAATTGCTCTGAAAACCGAGATGAGGCACCAAGAACTAAGCCTCCAACAAGCGCCATACACGTAGAGACGCCAGCAGTTAAACCGACCAAGAAAACAATTGGAAGGCTAGAGTAACTACCTGAGATCGACTTACTTAGATCGAAAAGTCCGAAGGATTTTGCACTTAGAAATAATGCAGTGGTGATAAAGAAAGCTATGCCGACATCAATGTAGTCTCTGTGATTGCGGGAAAAGAAATGAATTTTGCCGTCTTCACCAATCGTATAACCGGCTTTTTCAATAGCTTGCTTAACTTCGTTACCATCTAACTCACAGTCGCAGTTCACATCAGCAATTCCTGTATTATGATTCACATAAACAGACTGGACACCGTGAACTTTTTTAAGTTCATCTTCAATTAATATCTCGCATGATCGGCAGTGCATGCCTTTGATTTGAATTTTTTGCTTGCTCATTGTTAGAGCATACAAGAGCCGGTATTAAGATTTTATGAAGATTTGTGAGGAAGATTTAAAACTTTCAGACAGTTATCAAGTCTTTTTCAGCTCGTTTCAGGAGTACTGCGTTTGTAGCCACGATAATTGAAGAAATACTCATAAGAAGCGCGGAAAATTCTGGGCGTAAAGTGATACCATAGCGTGGATAGAGTACCCCAGCAGCGATTGGGATTGCCAAGATATTGTAAATACTTGCCCAGACTAGGTTTTCCTTCATTTTTCTGACTGTGGCTTTAGAAAGTCGGATTGCTCGTAATATATCGGCAGGATCTGATTTCATGAGGACCACCTTGGCCGTTTCTATGGCTACATCGGTTCCTGCACCAATTGCAATCCCAATATCGGCCTGAGCCAAAGCTGGGGCATCATTTACCCCGTCGCCAACCATGGCAGTAAATTTACCCTCTGATTGGAGTTTCTTTACATACGAGGCTTTGTCTTCCGGTAGTACTTCAGCAAAAATCCTATCTATACCCAGTTCTTTCCCAATCGCTTCAGCAGTTTTTTTATTGTCTCCGGTAATCATGGCAACTTCGAGTCCCATTTCCTTCATGCGGGTAACAGCTATTTTGGCGTTTGCCTTAATTGGATCAGAGGCAGCGGCGACACCTGCGATTTTTTTATCTACTGCCAAAATCATAATTGTTTTTCCTTCAGAGAGCAGTCGGTCGATATCGCCTTGTAAGGCTGTCGTGTCTACTTTCCAGTCATTCATGAGCCTTGTTGTACCCACAAGCACATGTTTGCCATTTACTACAGCCTCAACGCCATGACCGGCAAGGTTATTGAATTTTTCTACCTTTGATGGAACAACAATCTTTCTTCGCTTCGCTTCCTCAAGGATAGCCATGCTTAATGGGTGAGAAGATTTGGCCTCAGCAGCACTGTCCAGCTCAATTATTTGATCCTCTGTGAAGCCTTTGGCTGCCACTACGTCGGTTATGCGAGGCTTTCCTTCGGTGAGTGTGCCGGTTTTATCCAGTACTACCGATTGTATCTTTGATACCTGTTCAAGAGTTGGTGCATCTTTGATGAGAATGTTATGTTTCGCACCAAGTCCCGTACCTACAGCTACCGCAGTTGGGGTGGCCAACCCAAGCGCATCTGGGCAAGCAATGACGACGGTCGAGATTGCAAAAGTAAGTGCTAATAGGAGAGGTTGCCCAAGTACAAAAAACCAGACGGTAAAAGTCAAGAGTCCACCACCAACAGCCAAAATTACTAAATACTTTGCAAACTGATCAGCAATTTTTTGTCCGGGGGCTTTGGAGTTTTGAGCGGTTTCTACCATCTTCACAATTTGGGCGAGCGCTGTATCTTCTCCAACCTTAGTCGCCTTAAACTTTACAGAACCCGAGGTGTTAATTGATCCGCCAATGACAGAATCTCCAATCGACTTGGAAACAGGTAGCGATTCGCCTGTGACGAGCGATTCGTCGATGGCAGTCTCTCCCTCGATAATCTCACCATCAACAGGCACTTTATCACCAGGTTTTAAGATCAATATGTCACCAAGCACAATACTCGCTGTTGGAACCATTGATTCCACTCCATTTTTCCATAATCTGGCTTGCGGGGGAACAAGGTTAAATAAGGCCTGAAGTGCATCGGTGGTGCCACGACGTGACTTCATTTCCATCCAATGGCCAAAGAGGACGAAAGTGATAAGCATCGCAGCAGCTTCATAATATGAGTCACTACTTCCAAGGAGCGTTAAAACAACACTAAATCCGTAGGCAGCCGTAATACCCACAGCGATAAGAACCGACATGCCGAGGCGAAGCGTCTTGAGCTCAAAATAGGATGAATATAAGAATAACCAACCGCTATAGAAGAATACTGGCGTGGTAAGAATAAAAAGTAACCAAGGAATAGGTAGCGGGGATGGTAAATTCCAGCCAAACATCGTTCGACCCATTGAATAAGCAAGAATTGGGATCGTAAGAAGGAGTGCGAAGAAGAATTTGTTTCTGATATCTTCTTCCATCAGTTTCGCCATTTCTCGTCCGGCGAGTCCCGTATGATCCATACCCATGGTCATAGTCATACTCATTTTGAGTTTTTCCCAAATGGACATCTCGGACGTTAGTTTCATCGTATGAGCTTTATGTTCCGAATGACCCATCTCTTCATGGTTCATTTCAACAGGAACGAGCGTCATGCCACACTTGGGACACTTCCCTGGCTTTTCTTTCCTGATTTCTGGATGCATCGTGCAGGTATACATGGTCATTTCCATAGGTTTCATACTTACTTCATTATGCATGCATTTGTTTTATTGCACAAACTTACAATGTCCACGAATTTTTTGTTCAAATTTCTGAGGGTCAGCGAGGTTTGAAAGCAGGATTTGATCGAGATAATCGCCAGGAGCACTTATTTCTATGACAATATCTCCGAAATTAAAGATTTTCCCCAATATACCCTGATTAATTGTAATTGAGCGAATATTGTCTAGATCAAATGTCTTTTCAATCACACTCATAATGCCATCTCGTTTGACAAGATGTGTGTCGTCGATAAAGTAAGAGCTACCGATCCATTTCATAACAAATTTCAACACAAATATGACCTGAAAGATGCTCTTTCCAATATGAAGCATCGCTAAGATAAAGATGATATATCTATGGGTATCAAAAGGTAAAACTCCTTGCAAAAAATACACTTTCATCAAAAAGAAGTTAATTATGCTGTAGATAAGGTCGGTAAAAACAAGCAGACTGACGAGCTGTATGGCTAACGTTGCTACACTCGCCCTAATTGGTTCCCTGTTTGACATAGTGTTTGTTTCTTGATTCATAAGTTACCTAATTAGATATTCGCAGAGGCAGGTTAGATTATTAATCTCTGTAGTACCTGCTGGGGCGATGGGATAAATGCAGATGTACGTTTTAAGTATCGTGTATAGGAAATGCCAAACTGCTTGTACAACTCCAGTTCTTCAGTCTTTGCAAGGCGGAAGTATCTCCATATAAGAACCGGCGCCATGAGTAACGTGATAAGTGTCGGCCACTGCACAAGAAATCCAAGGATGATGAGGATGAAAGCTAAATACTGAGGGTGTCGAATATATGTATAAATTCCGGACGTTGCTAGTTTTTGTATTTTTTGAGCTTTGTACAATATCTCCCATGCATTAGCCAGGAGAGAGAATCCGCCAATAATAAGGGCATAACTGATGATATGAAGGATGCTAAAGTGTGGATCACCCTTGATTCCTAAAAGCGTATTGAGGATGTGACCATTATCATGGGTGAAATCTAAACCAAGTTTTTTACCAAAAAATGATGTTAATAAATATATTGTGAGCGGGAAGCCATACATTTCTGCAAATAAGGCAACGATAAATGCCCCGAAGGTATGATATGTTCGCCAATCTGTTTTTGTTCTTGGCTTAAACGAACTTTTTAAGAAATAGAGAAATATACCGATATTGAGAAAAACGAGTAACCAGTTTCCATAGTCATACATATATCCGCAGTCTAGCAGTACGTATATGAAGAAATCGTGAGCTTAGGATTAATTCCGGGTGAAGAAATTACTTTCCATTTTCTTCAAGAACTAAATCCATGCCACATTTTGGGCAGCTTCCCGGCTTATCCTCTCTCACTTCCGGATGCATCGAGCAGGTATACATATTTATTTGTTCCAATTGGTAAGCCAAGATCTCATCATGTTTATTTCACTCGTCTGTGCTGTGATAATATCGTCTGCTAATTTTTTCATTTCAGGACGAGTCGTGCCATCCTTTAACATGCTTGCCATCATCACGGCCATTTGATGGTGTGGAATCATGTCTTCAACAAAAGCGCGGTCAAAATCTTGAGCATCTTCTAGTCGTGTTGCGTCTGAGTCGTTGCCCATCATTCCCATATGCATGGAGGACGTGCTACCCATCATGCCGTGCTGGTTCATGACTGCTCTGCCTGTAGGTAGGTCTTTCCCAAACCAAGATTTGTACCAAGATTTCATCTGGTCTATTTCTTTGCCTTGAGAATCAATTATGTTCTCTGCCAACTGTTTTACTTCCGGAGTCTTAGCCTTTGTTTGAGCGAGCTTAGCCATGGTAACGGCATCTTCATGATGAGGGATCATTTGTTCGATAAAGTGAGCGTCAAGCTGGGAAGATTCTGCATTATTATTTGACTGATTAAATGAACCGAATCCCATCATTCGCATCATGCCGTAATTATTAGACCGGACGCCTGAAGATATACTAAACCAAACCAGTAAGCCGCCAATTATTGCCCCTACTAATCCATATATTACATTATTATTTTTCATGCTCGTCCTCCTTAAATTTCCAGATAAAACAAGTCTTATCCCATCATACTACACGGGAGGAAATATGTTTCTAAGAGCTATTTAACAATGAGCGTGCCATTACCCATATTATTTGCACAGTGCATCCTAAATTGCCCAGGCTTGTCTGCAATAAATTCCAGGACATTACTTTCTGGGGTTATATCCTTACTCAATTCATATCCATCGATAATAAGTCTACCCATGGATCCAGTGAGTGTGTTTGGATCTGCTTCGATTCTCACTTTTGTACCTAATTTTACCTTGACTGTTTTTGGTGTGTAATCGCCATTTTGTAGGCTGGACAGTTTAATAGTAGTTAATTCATCTGTTTGGACAACATTATTTTGAGTATCTGTTTTCAGGTTAGGTGTACTTGTCTGTTTCCAAATAAAGAAGCCGGAAATAATTAGTACTACTACGATGATGAGCGGTCTATTTATTTTCATATAGTTAATTTTACCTATTTAGTTATTAAGAATTTATGAAGATAGAGCTAGTGCTTATGTCCGCCATTTCGCATCATTAATATATGCATGAGTGGGCATGCTAATATTGCTCCAAAGTACACCACGTTTGTTAGTGGTACTGCAAATACTTTAACTGCTATAAATATCACCACAGCTACTCCTAGGCATATAAGTAGCCAGTTTGTCTTTTTTTGTGCATTCTCATTGGTTGAATGATCCATTTTTGAGTGATCCATATCTAACCTCCTTACCATGATTATAGAAAAGACCAGATTAAGAAAGTATGAAGATTAGGACTTGGCTTTCAGTGGAAGCGATATGGTGACGCGTGTTCCCTTACCGACTTTGCTTGCTATTGAAATAGTGCCACCGTGGGACTCTATGATTCCTTGAGCAATTGCGAGTCCTAGACCGGAGCCAAGTGTTTTAGCAGTTTTTGACCCACGATAGAAACGGTCGAATATATGGGGTAGGTCTTTTTCTAGAATGCCATTGCCTGAATCAATAACTTCAACCATCGCCTCACTGTTTTTGGTACGCAGAAAAATAGAAATTGTCTCATTCGTCGGCGTATATTTCACTGCGTTATCGAGGATATTAAGAATTGCGCGGGAAAGTTTGTCTTCTGATCCGGCAACCTGAATGCCTTCGGCAATATGACTTTTGACCATGATATGTTTTTGAGCGGCTAGTTTGACGGCAATATCTTTCAGTTCCACAAGTACAGCCGTAAGATCAGTTTGTTGATTCGTACTTATTGCCTTGTCTGCACCAATCCACGCCAAATCCAGAATATTTCTGATTGTTGTAGATAGTCTATTCACATCGATGAGTGTTTCGCCAAAAGCTTTTTGGTATTCCTCATTTGTACGTTTTTTAGACAATGCCAACTCAATTTCTCCTTTTAAGGTGGCTACGGGTGTTTTGAGTTCATGAGCAACGTCACCAATAAATTGACGTTCTCGCTTAAATGATTCGTGGAGCCGTTTCAGTAACTCGTTGAAAGTAACTGCAAGTTCCGACACCTCATCTTCTGTATTTGGAACTGCAACATGATGATTTAGGTCTTGGCTGGTAATTGATTGTAGTTCTGACGACATTTTATGGATTGGTTGTAAGGCGCTTTTTGCCAGCAAATAGCTACCAATTAACGCAGGGATTGCGATAAGAAGATATACAGTAGCCAACGTCAAAAGCAGGCTATTGAAAGAGTGGTAGATTGCATCAACAGGATCTCCCATAAAAATAAGACCGTTAGACTGCTCATTTTGCATAATGGGGAATACGCCAATTCTAAGAGTTGATGTGCCAATCTTACGTTCAACAAATGTGGGTTTAATGATATTGGAGGATTTTTCAATAAGGTCTTTGAGAATTGTGTTTTCGTCTGCTCCGCTCTGGGAACTACCGGTAATTTTTCCTGATTTATCTGTAATCAATACCAACATTCCCGGCATTTCCATAAACTGTTGACTGATTATTCCCTGGTTAAACACACCCTGTGCCATACTTGGTTCTTCATCTCCTACGATCTTCATGAGTGTTTGTGCGTGCGCAATGATGGACTCGTCTGTCTGATTAAGAATTGTTTGCTTGGTGATATAGAAGAATCCGGCAAAAACAATAGCAGTGCTGACAAAAAATGCGACGGAATACCATAACGTCAATCGAAAGCGTATAGATTTTCTATTCATGTTATTCAATTTTATACCCCACGCCGTGGACAGTCTGGATAAGCTTTTTCTTGGACGCTGAGTCAACTTTTTTTCGAAGAGTGCCCACAAATACATCAACTACATTACTCATGCCGTCAAAATTATAATCCCAGACATGTTCGATAATCATTGTGCGCGATACAACCTCTCCTTTGTGTCGCATGAGAAGCTCCAATACAGCAAACTCTTTGGGCGTAAGGATAAGTGACTTAGAATCGCGGGATGCGGTATGTTTTAGTGGATCTAATTCAAGTTCGTCGATTGTTAATATAGGTGATGTTTCCTGATGACTGCGACGAATAAGGGCGTGAACACGGGAGCGAAATTCTATAAATGAAAATGGCTTGGTGAGATAGTCATCAGCTCCACTATCAAGACCTGCAACTTTGTCTTCCGTCGTTGATCTTGCGGTAAGCATGAGGATTGGAATTTTAATATTTTTCTTCCGAAGTTCTCGACAGAGCTCTAACCCGTTTAGTTTAGGGAGCATAATATCAAGAATGATCAGGTCATATTGCTCACTTTCTGCAAGAAATTGCCCCTCTTCACCGTCAAATGCTTGATCAACAGCAAAGCCGTCCTCGATAAAACCCTTTTTGATGATATTAGAGAGACGACGTTCGTCTTCGACAATTAATACTCTCATGTGAGTATTATATTAAAAAAACATGAAGAAATCATTAAGATATGAAATGTTGCTGTGTTCCATGGAGCATTTGTTGGACACACCATTTGGCATACCATCCGCTTAACAGCTTGCCAAGCCAGACGAAAGATTTTGGTAATTCATAGTCAATGGATACGGTAAGCTTAGAGCCCGAGCCATCAGGTTCAATTTCTACTTTCATCTGATACTGACCGATGATGAGAAGCTTTGGAGTGCCGACTGTTTTCCAAACCTTACGGTGTGGTGGAACATGCTCAGTTACCACTTCGTCCAGCGATATATAGATTCCAAACACTTTGCCGTCCATTTTGATATGAGATCCTACAGCCTTCCCTTTAAGCTCATCAACATAGGTGTTCATTTTGCCGCCACCCATCATTGGACTTGCGGTATTCATGTGGGAGGAAAATTTATTATGGTCGTCGATATAATCAAATACTTCAGAAGGGGCAGCTAAAATCTTTGCGCTTTCACTATATGTACGAACCTTCGATTGTGATGTCATAGGTTAGGACTTATCTAGTTCTTTAATCATAATATCAGGAATTTTTCCAATAGTGGATGTTGATAGTCGGTAATACATATTTTTCCCATCCCGTCTTGAGGTTACTATGCCTACATTTTTTAATATCATGAGATGTTGTGAAATATTTGATTGTCGATACTTCATGAAACTAACGAGCTCGTGCACATTTAATTCTTGCTTTCTCAGTAGCGACACTATGTTAAGACGCTTAGCATTAGCAAAGGCTTTAAAGATTTGTAATTCCTTTGTAAACATTATTGAAGTCATATGACTTAGACTCCACATCCACCACCTTTTTTAGGTGGTTGTTGTATAAGGCCTTTATCAGCTAACCATTGCTTGGCACTTTGCCAACCGGAAGCAGAAGAATAGTCTTTGCTTAATAAGGTTTTCGCATCAATATCTTTGAATGACTTACCCTCTTTGTTCTGAAAGTAGAGCGCCAAATCGTAATAATTGCCAGGGAACCAGAATGCATTCACATATTTAGCAGCTTCATACATTTCTTTTTCGGTTGCGCCATTACTGGCCATGAGTTGCAGTACTCCTAAAAGTGCCATCCCGTGATTGCAGTCTGGAAATGCGGTCGAATTATTACAGCACGGTCTATAGATGTTTGAGGCCACCTGCTCAACTAATGCTTCTTGCCCTTTTGTTAGAGGAATAAGAGAGGACTTAGAGTAGTAATTCATCGCATTTCCTTTAGCCAGTGACCAGCCACCAGTTGAGGCGAAGTTACCAGCTCCAACTTTGCCGCCATACTTGATCATTTCGCCTTCATCTAAAATTTTCGATTTATTAGCAAGTCCTACCGCCCAGAAGTAATTAAGGAGAAAATATGAATTCTCTCGAGTAATGGATATTTTCTCATCTGAACCTTTTGAGAGTATCAGCTCTTGCTCTGGAGTGAGTGGTTGATTGGACTTTTCATAAGTGCTTTTAAACTTGTCCGGATCGATGACTCCCATTGCAATCATTTTCGGACCGAGCTGGCCATAACTAGCATTAATTTTGAAGCCTGAAACAGGATTTACTTCGTCAAATACGTTGTCTTTATTTGCAGTCGATATTTGAGTTGTAGTTGATTTACTCACAGACTTAAACCCATTAGCTCTCCATATTGATAACTTTGGGACAAGTAAGACGGCTACAAGAACAGTATTAGCTACGACACTGACGAGAAGGATTGGGAATAATTTATTTTTCACCTTGGCCTCCTTTGTAGCGCAGCAGTTTATAAAAGGCATAAAGGACTATTCCGAACACTGCTAGATCAACCAGTGGGTTTTGGAAATATTTGGCGATTTCAAAAACGATCATCCGAATTTTGATACTGTACGGCTCCATCTGGTTCATTTGAATTTTGCCGAGGTAATTAAACACCGCTATCAAAATACCCGTGAGGAAAAAGATGCCTGCTCCAAGATTTTTGAGTACTGTATAAATCTTTTGTCTATTTGCCCCCGTGACTTTTCCGGTAGCTTTCTCATAGCACATCGACATGATAAAGAGGGGCATCACGATACCAACGACATAGGCAAGCGATACTATTAATGCCTGGAATAGGGAAGGTGAAAGCGACGTTAAGGTAACTGCTGCAAAAAGGACTGGGGCACAACAGGCTGAGGTAAGGCCAGACATAAGTCCTAATCCAAACACGCTTGCTGTATTTACTTTCTTGCCCTGTAATCCAGAGACGTGGAAAAACTGTGGCAAGTGAAAGATGGGTTTTAAGGTCATAACACCCATAAGAATCATGATAAGTGCACCGAGATAATAGATGGGTGTGTGATAAGCATCTAAGAAAAATATAGCTGAACGAATGCCTAGCGCGATGGGAACGAGCACGAATGCGAGACCAAGCGCAAAGATAAGCGTGTAGTACATGATCCGTCCTCGTTCTTTAAAGATTGTGCCTAGATATGAGGGCAGTAGGAACGTAATACAGCATGGGGCAAATAATGCCAAAACTCCCGCGAGGAACGATGCCGTTAACGAAATGCCAAATAGAAAATTTGTATCCATAATTATTTAACCTTTGCCGTAACACTAAATATCATTTTTGAGTTTGCAGGATCGTTCGTTTCTACGTAGACCTCGCGTTCAACGAGCCCATAGACCGGCATCGAAGCTGGTCGATAGGTTAGACGAATGGTAGCGGTATCACCTGGGGCAATTTCGGTGACAAACCCGCTCTGGGTGTGCATGCTAAATTCCTTACTGGTTTTACCTTGGTAGATAATCTGTCCGGCAGTACAGCCACAACTTGAATTAACATTCAGGATTTGTAGTGGCTTGGTACCAGCGTTCTTAACTGTGTAGTCTTCAACTTTAACATCTGACACTTTTATCTCACCAAGATTTCTTGAAGTATTACTCGTTTCAGCCTTAGGGCGATCGGTGTCTTGCGTTGAAAATGAAGCTGTTGCAGGAGTAGGTGCCTGACCGGCAGTCAAAAGAAATGCAATTCCAACAACCGAGGCTATAAAGACGAGCATCCAGATAATTAATGTTTTTGGTGACATATTAGTTTATGTAATTAAATGTTTTTATAAATTCACTAATATTTTGTTGCGATTCGTCTGGTTTTTGTTGTTTCTTTAATCTATTCGCTATGCAAACCACAAGGTGGTGAATGGCTAATCGGCGGTTCACATACCTCAATTGCGTCATGGCAACTACTAATTGCGTGTGTGCTAATTCCCAATCAATTCCGGCTTCCATTTGATCAATTAATTTACTGACAATATCCTTTACCAAACGTAATCTTCGGATCAATTCCTGCTTATCTAGGTCTTGAGACTTGATATTCATAGTCAAATCGTACTCCTGCCGATATTAAGATTTTATGAAGATTACTGAGGCAGTTAAGAAGGGGTCTTACCCCTCTTTTTGCAAGGGTTTTCGCTTCGCTTCAATAAACTTCGTTTCACTACGCCCTTGCAAAATTTCACCCTGCTTTGGGTTCCCCTGGTATGGGAAGCATGGGCATGCTTCCCAACAATAAATTATCTGGGAAGACCCAAATGAAAGGAGGTGAAAATATATGAAGTTATTAACCAAAGAACTACTAACAAGGTTCGCCAAGCTAGGAAGACAGGAAGGCAGTAGCGACCCCGTTGTGGTTGCGAAGTTTTTCAATCCTATGGGTGCGGGTACGTGGTACGCCACGGAATATGACCCAGAGTCGAAGGAGTTTTTCGGATACGTTTCAATCTTTGGTGATTGGAATGATGAATGGGGTTCTTTCTCGCTGACTGAGCTTGAAAATTATCATGGCAAGTTTGGGCTAGGGATCGAGAGGGATTTATATTTCGATGAGAAGCCCATCAGTCAGGTTGTACCAAGTGCTAAATTATAAAAATCATCCATCCGTGGGACTAACCACCCCACGGATGGAATTAGAAAGGAAAATATATGATGAGAAGATTACCAGTTTTTAAAGGTTACACAGTAGACTTGCGATTGCAGGAATTTCGCAAAGTCCCGCTTAACGACTTACCCGAGTTTGTCCCAT
>CAZCUC010000013.1:0-3687 GCA_964502225.1 uncultured Pseudomonadales bacterium
ATTCTTTGGCGATCCTCTCGAGCTCTTCAAAGTCGGTGTGACCGTCTGGTTTGACGTGATAGGGGTGAGAGTCAAAAAACTTGGCTGTCGCGGAAACTTTCCAGCCATGGGTCAAGTGGCCTCCATCCAAGAGATTCATGCCTGAGATGGGGTCGCCTGGCTCGAGTACGGCATTGTAGACGGCAAAGTTGGCTGGGCTACCAGAATATGGCTGGACATTGACATGCTCGACGCCAAAGAGGGCTTTGGCACGGTCGATGGCCTCTTGCTCGATGGTATCGATGTGGGTGTTGCCACCGTAGTAGCGATGACCGGCGAAGCCTTCGCTATACTTGTTGGTCAGGATACTGCCCATGGCTTCGAGCACGGCCTCGGAGACGTAGTTTTCGCTGGGGATGAGCTCGAGACCTTCGAACTGACGGGTTTTTTCGGATTTGATGGCGGTGGAAATAATGGGATCTTGTGATTGTAGTTTTGACATGGATGCTCCTTATATTTTTTGACTGCGAAATATATCTGCGTCATATAACAATTTGTTAGTTACATGCAGTTGCGCGAGATGAATGTGGAACAATTTATGTCATGGTAAACTTCATTATATACAAATCGAATAATTGATTGAAAGGTCTCAAAGTATGACAAAAATTAAACACCCAGAATACCAATACTTAGATTTGATGCAGGATATCCTGGATAACGGAGAGTGGAAAGTGAGCCACTCGACAGGAGTGAAACTCAAAAGTGTGTTCGGGCGGATTTGTCGCTACGATTTGTCCCAAGGTTTGCCAGTCCTGACTACCAAAAAAGTCTTTACCCGGGGGATCATCCACGAGCTCATTTGGTTCCTATCGGGATCGAGCAATATCAAGTACCTAGTGGACAATGATGTCCATATCTGGGACGAGTGGGCATACAAAAAATATGAATGGGCGCTAAAAGACGGGAAGGCAACCGAGCCAATGACCTTTGAAGAGTTTATGGCCAGGATCAAAAGTGATCCCAAGTTCCTCGAAATCTGGGGAGATCTGGGGCCTGTGTACGGGGTGCAATGGCGCAATTGGCCAGCTCACGATGAGATGACTGGTGAAGTAAGAGAAGTGGATCAGCTGGGATGGGCAATAGAGAAAATTAAAAAGTATCCAATGAAAAAACACTACATTGTCTCTGCCTGGAATGCTGGGTGTATATATGAGATGTCTGGGTCGCACTCTGCCTCGATGGTGATCGCGCCGTGCCACACCATGTTCCATATCAATATCACGGGCAACAAACTCTCGCTCCTGCTATACCAGCGCAGTGCCGACCTCTTCCTCGGAGTGCCATTCAACATTGCGTCGTATGCACTGCTGACCATGATGATTGCGCAGGTGACAGGATACGAACCAGGGGAGTTTGTCCACGTATTTGGCGATGTACATATCTATGAAAACCTAATGGATCAGTGCAAGGAACAGTTGAAACGGGAGCCCAAAGCATTCCCTCAGATCAAGATCAACCCCAAAGTCAAAAAGATTGACGAGTTTAAGTTTGAGGACTTTGAGCTCGTGGGTTATGATCCACACCCCTTGATCAAAGGTGATATCACGGTGGTGGGAGGGTTTTAACTGATATGATCAGTGCGATTGCTGTGATTGGGCAAAATCGAGAGCTAGGCAAACACAACCAGTTACTTTTCCAGGTACCGGGGGATCTGCCTCGATTTAAAAAACTGACCATGGGCCACCCGATCGTGATGGGGCGCAAGACCTATGACTCGATCGGACGAGTACTGCCTGGCAGAACGAATATTGTGATCAGTCACACGGGGGATATTAATTCTTTGGCTCAGGCACTAGAAGTCGCGCAAAAAGCGCCGGGTAGCGAAGAGATATTTGTGATCGGCGGCGGGCAGATTTATGCTCAAGCTATGCCAAAGGTTGAACGACTATATCTGACCGTTGTGGAGGCGGTCGATCCTGAAGCAGATACTTTTTTCCCGGATTATTCCGAGTTTACCAAGGTGATTATGGATGAAGTATATGAAGAAAAGGGAGTGAAGTTTAGATACTTAACGCTTGAGCGGGAAATTCAGTAGCTTATAATACAATTTATGATAAAGGTTGGAGAAGTTTATCCTTATAGTGGTGCTCAGGGAGAACCGGTTTTGGTCGTGGTGACGTATAAAAAAGCAGATTCGCCATATGGTGGACAAATAGTTGATGAGGATGGGAGATTGGTAAAGTGGGATGGTGGTAAGATAATTCCTGATTTGAGCAACTGTGTGATTGTACTAGGTGGAAGTTTTAACGAAACTCGAATAATGGGTTCTCTATTAGCGAGGTTGGAGCTTGAACAATTACTGGCAATGTTACATGGTGACCCAAGTTACGAAGCGAGTTGGGCGGAAATTGTGGGGAAGTCATATGAAGTTTGATGGCCGTGGATTTGCAGACAAAATTGAGCGCGACTTGGTTTACAAGGTGCAGAACCTGGCAAGTAAGCCAAAAATCGTAAGTGTGCTCGTGGGAAATGATCCGGCGAGCAAGCTATACACTAGGTTGAAAAAAGAGGCGGCAGAGAGGGTGGGGATCCAATTTGACGTACTGGAGATAGATTTAGGATTTAAGACTCAAGATTTGAGAGAGCAAATTGTAGAGCTGGGGAACAGGGAGGATGTGAGTGGGGTGATGATCCAGTTGCCAGTCCCGGGCCTGCAAGGTCAGACCTTGCAGGAAGTGCTAAAGGCGATACCGCCAGAAAAAGATGTGGATGGACTGCGGTATCCGGAATCCGAGGTGATCCCCCCAGTCGTGAAGGCAACACTTTTGATATTAGCTGAAATGACAAATCATAAATTCTCAAATTCTCAAATTGGAAACTTGGGGAAATATGTGGTGATGGGAGCGGGGGGGAGTGTGGGGAGTGCCCTGTGTAACGAGCTACAAAAGCAAGGCGTACTGGTAACAAAAGTAGACTCTGATACAAACGACCCTACGAGGAGACTCCTTGAAGGTAAAGTGGTCATATCGTGTGTGGGGAAAGAAGGGCTGGTCACACCAGAGATGGTACAAGAGGGCGCGATAGTGATAGACGTGGGTGCACCAAAGGGAGATATGGCCAAAGAAGTGTATCAAAAAGCATCAGTGTCGGTTGAGGTGCCGGGTGGCGTGGGGCCAGTGACGATAGCTACATTGATGGAAAATGCATTGGAGATGTACGAGCGAACGCGAAATACATGACGTATGTGATGAGGAGTACCCGCCGGAGTTTTTGACGATAGCTATGGCCTGGATTGAGTGGATATTTTATAAGAGAATAGAGGGGAGCGAGCAGGGCTTTGCAGAGTGGCTAGATGAACACAAGCTGGATTGAAATAAGAGCAGGTACTTGACATATACACATTCATTACGCATAATTCGAATAATGACATTCATGTCGGAATACATAACACAAGCTATAATGCAACTGAGAGCTATTGCGCAGAATAGACAAATTCTTGCAGCTGTTCAAGAGGAATCAAAATCTGAGATTGTTATACATAAAGTAGCTGAAGAAGATGGTCAAAACTCTATATATCATTTACTCTGCATGGTTTTACCACATCGGCACGATCAAAATGATTCGAATACAGAGTAATTTGGTAATGTGAATCATTAGATTTTGTGCTATAATTCCAGAGTTATAAAAATTTACATCTAAGAACGGTCT
>CAZCUC010000013.1:3787-24172 GCA_964502225.1 uncultured Pseudomonadales bacterium
TTAGATTTTGTGCTATAATTCCAGAGTTATAAAAATTTACATCTAAGAACGGTCTCCTGCTAACGCAGATATTCTTAGAGGTGGCACCCCACTTCGCCTAAAGGCTTCGCTGGGGGCAAGAAAGGAGATAAAAATATGGCAACTAAAGCCAAAGTTAGTGAGAAAAAAGTAGCCAAACCCGTCAAGGCGGAAAAGGCAACTAAAGTTCCTAAAGTAGTAGAAGTTAAAGAAGAAAAAGCAGCAGAAGTAGTAGTGGAGAAAAAAGTAGAGAAAGTCGCTGAAGCTCCAAAAGTAGTGAAGGAATTTGAGAAACTCCCAAGTCTGAAAGACATGCTCGAGGCTGGGGTACATTTTGGTCACTCGATCAAGCGTCGCAACCCCCGGATGGATGATTATGTTTATGCAGTCAAGAACGGCGTGCAGATCTTTGACCTGGTGCAGACCCGCAAAGCTCTCTCTGATGCCTGCAACTACATTGTCCAGGTAATGGCCGATGGTGGCCAGATCCTACTGGTAGGTACTAAAGCTCAGGCCGCTGATACAGTCAAAGCAGAAGCCGAGAGACTGGGTGTGGCATTTATGACTACTCACTGGGTGGGTGGACTATTTACCAACTGGGAGCAGATCAAGACCAGAGTAGACAAACTGATCGACATGAAGAAAAAATATGAAGCAGGCGACTACAAAAAATACACCAAAAAAGAACAAGTCCTCCTAAAGCGCGAAATCGACCGTTTGGAGCGGATGTATGGCGGTCTTGTGACCCTAAAGGGACTACCCAAAGCTGTCTTTATCGTGGATCCTACCCGTGAAATTACCGCCATGCGCGAAGCTACCCACCGGGAGATCCCCGTCGTTGCGATAGTGGATACGAATGGTGACCCAACTGGCATAGCCCACGTAATCCCAGCCAACGACGATGCGCTCAAATCTGTCGTGATGCTAGTCACTGCGATCACTGCGGCTGTAGAAGTAGGCCTTCTCAAAGCGAAGAGCCAACAGAAATAAGATATAAGATTTAGGATTTAAGAAAGGGGATATTATGGCAATCACAGTAGACCAAATCAAAGAACTACGAGACGAGACAGGCGCAGGGATCATGGATGTACGCAAAGCCCTGACCGAGTGCGATGGTGATATAAAAAAAGCCAAAGCATGGATCGAAAAGAAAGGCATGAAGCGGGCAGAGGACAAAGCCGAGCGGGTAACAGAAGCTGGCTATGTCTTTGCTTATGTCCACTTTAACGGCAAAGTGGGGGCGCTGGTTAAACTAGCTTGCGAAACCGATTTTGTCGCTAAAACCGAGGATTTCCAGAAACTGGGCAAAGAGATCGCCATGCAAGTGGCATCGATGAAGCCAGAATCTGTCGAGGAGCTATTAAAGCAGGATTATCTGCGAGATAGCAGTAAAACAATCGAAGCGATGATCAAAGTGATCTCCGGGAAAACTGGGGAGAATATCAGAGTTATAAGTATTGCTTGTTTGTAAATTGAGATTTTGTCCTGCAGGGCCAGGCCTTGCAGGTAGATCGATCGGACCTGCGAGGCCTGGCCCTATGGGTACCCGATCGATTATTCGTGATATCATAATCAGATGTTAACGATTTTGGTTTTGTCGGCGCTCGTACTACTCCACGAACTGGGCCACTTTCTCATCGCCAAACTATTTGGGATCCATGTCCTTGAGTTTGGCATAGGACTACCGCCCAAAGCCCTCAAACTTTTTAAACATAAAGAAACAGAATATACCCTCAACTGGCTGCCGATCGGGGGCTTTGTACGCCTGGCAGGGGAAGAGTCTGATCCCACATTGTGGGAGCGCATCAACCCACTCACGCACGGGCATATGTTTTTTGCGAAACCAGCCTGGCAGAGGGCGCTAGTGATCGTGGCTGGGGTGGCCGTAAACTTTTTGATTGGGATCCTCATGTTTAGCCTGGTATATATGAAATTGGGGATACCCCAATTTAGCGGTGAGCAAGTGATGATCTCGGCAGTAACCAAAGATTCTCCTGCGGAGATATCGGGGATAAAAGTGGGCGAAGTGGTAGTGAGGGTGGGGGAGACCGATATTGCGACGGCAGACCAATTTGTCTCGCTGGTAAAAGATAAAAAGGGACAAATGATAAGTCTATATGTGGCCAAAGTCGATACGAATGGATTAAAGTCAGATAGCTCGCGGGTAATAGAAGTGATACCAAGGGAAAACCCTCCCGAGGGTGAAGGGGCGCTGGGGGTCGGCGTCTCGACTGTGCCGATCATCACCTACGAAAAGAAAGTGTGGTACCAGGCACCGTTTTATGGGGCTGTAGAGGGGATGAAAGAGGCAGTTGCGTGGAGTCGAGAGTTTTTGCGTATTTTCTCGCACCCGGTAGAGCTGGTCAAAAATATTAGTGGTCCTGTGGCAGTCGTGAAGGTAGGACAGCAGGCGGCTAGCGAGGGTTGGGTGACCATGGCGCGGTTTGCCGGGATAATCTCTTTGAACCTGGCGATCTTTAATTTACTACCTATCCCTGCGCTCGATGGCGGAAGACTAATGATGATCGTGCTCGAGAAAATTGTGGGGAGGAAGCGCGTGGTCAAAGTGGAGCGATATGTGAACGGGGTGGGGATGATACTCCTGATCGCACTACTGATTGGGGTGACGGTGAAGGATTTGTTTTTTAGCTAGTCGGACAATCGGAAAACTCAGATTGCCAGACAATCAGAATACTCTGAGAATCGGAAGAATCAGAGAGTCAGAATCTGTCAGATTTCCAGATTGAATGTAACATATTAATCCTTTTTGAGAGAGTTTTGTATTCATTGGCTAACTCTTTCATGTTTTGTTGAAGCCTTGGCACAGCAAAGTAAATTGTGCGCAAATGAGTAACTATTTCATCGCTGGATCCGATCGATATTTTTAGGAATCTCTTAAATTCTTTTTCAGATGAACGTTTAGCAAATCCCTCTGCTATGTTTGCAGTGACTGATTTGGCTGCGCGTCGAATTTGACTAACTGAGTCAAGTTCGCTTTTTGGTAATTGGCGGATAAATTCATATACTTTTTGAACTAGGGTCAGTGAGATTTGATATACTTCTAAATCTGTTACGTCTTTTATCATAGTTTAATGTTATCATTTTCCGACTTTCTGATTATCAGGGCATCTGGACCTCCGAGTTTTCCGATTGTCTGATAGAATTGTATTATGTCCAAGTTGATCGTGACGCACATCCACCCAGATCTAGACGCCATAATGAGCTCATGGTTGTTGGTGCGGTTTGACCAATCGCGATATGGCGACGCGAAATTTGAGTTTGTGCCAGCACCCCATACTTACAAAGACCTCCCTCCAGACAATGATCCAAACATTGTGCATGTTGATGTTGGCGCGGGCAAATTTGACCATCACAAGCCCGGTGGCTTTACTACCTGTGCCTCTAAACTAGTATGGGAGGAGCTGGTAGCCGAAAAATTGATTGATGAAGATGACCAGGCGTTAAAGGAGATGGTCGAGATTGCACTCGAAGTAGATACGTTTGCGGACTGCTACTGGCCTGGTACCGATCACCCGCGCATGGCACTCATGCTCCACGAGATCATCCCGGCACTCCATAGATTGCAAACCCATGACAACGAGGCGGTCCTGAGGATGGTGTTTGTCTACCTAGACGGGGTATACCAAAGGTTGAAGGACTGGCAAAATGGCAAAGAAGCGATCCATGAAGGTGAGGAATTTGAATCTGCTTGGGGGAAGGGGATCATTGTAACTACGGCGGCGGATGACGTGTCTAAAACCGCCCAGAAAATGGGTTACGACATTGTGGTAATTAGTGATGTGCACAAGGGCCACCTGAAAATAAAAACTGCCCCGGGGGTAAAACTGCCTCTCAAAGCTATTTATGATAAAATAGCTCTACGTGAGGATCCAAAGAAGTGGGTATACCACAACTCGGGTCACATGTTGTTCTCTGGGTCAGATAAAGGTGAGCAAAAAGAGCCCACCACATTACATTTGAATGACCTACTAGAGATGATCAAGGGGGTGTCTAAGTAAAATGCCAATTGTAGTAAAAGCGAAAAAAGACGAGTCACCAGACGGAGTAATCCGTCGTTTCAAGAAAAAAGTCATGACCGAAAACGTGATCGAGGAAACACGCAAACGCGAGTTCCACAAATCACCTTCGATGCTCCGCAAAGAACGCAACAACGAAATCAAGCGTAAAAAATATACTGATCGCATGCAGAGATTGAATGCGAGTAAGAAGAAATAATGACTTTGTTGAGTGTGTTACAGGACGAAATGAAAACCGCGATGAAAGCGCGTGATCAGGCGCGGCTAAATGCACTGCGCCTCATGATATCTTCGATCAAGTATGCAATGGTTGATGCTCCAGAAATGAGTGAGGAGCAGGTCGTAGATGTGCTCAAAAAAGAAGCTAAAAAACGGAGAGAATCGATTGTGGCGTATAAGGCTGGGGGTAGGGAGGAGCTGGCTAGTCAGGAGCAGTACGAACTAGATTTGATCGAACAATACTTGCCAAAAATGATGAGTGAGGACGAAGTACGGGCTAAAGTAAAAGAAGTACTAGAATCGGCGAAACCGGCGAATTTTGGGATGGCCATGAACGTCAGTATGAAGGCTGTGGGAAAGGGAGCTGAGGGGGGAACTGTGTCGCGAATCGTGAAGGAACTGTTTGGGAAATAAATGTACACAGTATGATAAATATCAACATTCTTGCTGATGCCAAGTTCCCGTTTGACCGAGCTGGACTGCGGGCACATTTGACTAAAGTGCTGGCCAAGTACCGGCTGATGGACAAGGTCGAAGTGGACGTGCAAGTAGTGGGTAAGCGCAAGATCTCAGAGCTACACAAAGTGTATATGCAGTTGCCAGGACCTACCGATGTGTTGTCGTTCCCGCTGAATGATCCAGGTGACGAACGACCGTTTATTGCTTCACCAGATGGGGTGCTGAGGCTAGGAGATATAGTAGTCTGCTATGGCGTCGCAGTAGAGGAGGCGCTAGAGAAGCAGTGTAAAGTAGATGACCAGATCAATTTTTTGGCTGAGCATGGACTGATGCACTTGCTGGGGTATCATCACGAGTAAGTTTTTTTGTTGTGATCGTTCGATCTGACATATTTTGGTTTGTGTGACGGTCTTGGCCGTTGGCCAGGATCCACTACTCTGCACCAAAACAGTCAAATCTGTACGATGCTATTTTTATATGTTGACCCTGCAATGCACAAAAACAATCGGCAGAAGATTATTCGTTGTTTGTGTACCTGTTTGATAGATTCTAAGCGTGGGTAAATTTTGATAGAGTAGATGCATGAATCTTTATCTCAAATACCGACCGAGGACGATCGAAGAACTTGACCTTGCGGGGGTACGCAAGACTCTTGCTGATATCGTCAAAGCCAGCAATATTGGGCATGCCTATCTCCTGACTGGCCCAAGGGGTGCAGGCAAGACTAGCACTGCCAGGGTACTAGCGAGAATCGTGAACTGTGAGAAAAATGGGGAAAAGCTCAGTGAGCCGTGTAATGAGTGTAGTGCCTGCAAGTCTATCCTAGATGGGAGTGCGATGGACGTGATCGAGATCGATGCGGCCAGCAACCGTGGGATCGATGATATCCGTGAGCTCAAAGAGAAAATCCGCCTGGCACCGACCAGTTTGAAAACAAAAGTCTATATTATCGACGAAGTGCACATGCTCACCACCGAGGCATTTAACGCGCTCCTCAAGACACTGGAGGAGCCACCGAGCCACTCCCTGTTTATCCTGTGTACGACGGAGCTACACAAAGTGCCAGAGACGATCGTGTCACGATGTATCCAGATCAAGTTTACTAAAGCCACACCAGAAGAAATGAAACGATCTTTTAAACGGGTGGTGGATGGTGAAGGAAAAAAGGTGGCAGAGGAGGCGATTGAGTATCTGGCCAAAGCCGTGGATGGATCTTTCCGTGATGGGGTCAAAATCCTAGACATGGTCCTCTCCGGGAGTGACGCTGTTGAACTGGCGGATATAGAGCTGATTATCTCTGGCAGTGCGAATTATCAGATAGGGGGATTGATCCAAGCACTGGGAGCAAATGATGTGCAGGCTAGTCTAGCGAGTTTACAGGAAGCTACTGCCAACGGGGTAGACCTGAGCTATTTGCTCGTGAGTTTGATGCGTGGACTCCGCGATAAACTGCTCACAGGGGAGATGGAGATCGGGGTAACTAAACTGATTTTTGCACTAGACGAAGTAGCGAGGCGGCTGGCCACGAGTTTGGACGGGGAACTGCTGATCCAGGTGGCGATTGTAGAGTGGTGCGGGCAAGATGAAAACAATTCTCCAATCACAAATCCTCCAATTCTCAAATCAAAAACATCAACAGCGAATGTGACGAAAAGTTCCGATCAATCGCCTAAAACTGCGCAAGGTTCGGAACTAAAAGAACCTTTGTCTACGCTGGATGCAAGTGATGTGTGGAAGCAAGTCTTGCTGAGCTTGGGACAAAACAACTTGGCTCTCGACACGATTTTGTCTAAAGCTAAACCTGGCAAGATCCAAGGTGATGAGCTCACGATCTATGTGCAGTATGACTTTCATAAACAACAGTTGATGAGTGAAAAGAACCTGGTAAAACTAGAAGATATTATCACCCGAGCAGTCGGGAGCAGTATGAAGGTAAAGGTGGAAATATCGGCAAACTCTGTGGTATCGGGGCACCCTCCTACGCTAGAAGCTACGGAAGGGCTCGGCGATGGTACAATAGAGGACGCGATAGCAATATTTAGTTAAAGGAGAATCAGTATGTTTGATAAATTCCAACAAATGGGACAGCAAGTGAGTCAGCTAAAGAAAATCCGCGATCAAGCCGTGCAAATGCAAAAGCAGTTGCAGGCCGAAGTAATCGAGGTCGAAGAGAACGGGATCCGGGTAGTGATGACAGGGGACCAAAAAGTAGAGACCGTGACTATTGATGGTAAATACGAAGAGCGACTAGTCAAAATCCTCAATGAGGCAATTAAAAAATCTCAGCAAGTGGCGGCCAAAAAACTCCAGGAAATGTCTGGTGGCCTCAAAGGACTCCTCGGTGGAATGGGTGGGGGACAATGATAATGGTTCAGACAATCGGAAAACTCGGAGTGCCGGATTATCAGATTGTCGGAAAATCGGAGCACTCTGACCTTCTGAATGTCTGGAACTCTGGTTCTCTGAGTATTCTGATTGTCCGGTAGTTGTTATGAAGTTGCCTAAAGTCGTTGAAGACCTGACCAATAGTTTTGAGAAATTGCCGGGGATTGGGAGGCGATCGGCACAAAGACTGGCTTTTTATCTGTTGCGGGTACCACAAAGAGATCTCGAATCGTTCGCCGCTTCGCTGTCTAATCTGAAAAAACTAACCAAGATCTGCACGATTTGCCATAATCTGACTGACCAGGAGCAGTGTAGTATTTGCGGCGATCCTCAGCGTGATGATAGTCAAGTATGCGTGGTGGAATCGTTCCAGGACGTGCTGGCGATAGAGAAATCTGGGAGCTACAAAGGGGTATACCATGTCCTGCATGGCTCAATTTCCCCCCTGAACAACATAGGTCCTGACGAGCTATATATCGATACTTTGGTTACTCGGACTAAAAAGGGTATAATTAAAGAAATCATTTTGGCTACCAATACTAGCCTAGAAGGAGAGGCCACTGCGCTGTATATCCAACAAGCCCTCGCGGGGGTAAAAGTGGAGATTAGTCGGATAGGTCGTGGACTTCCCACTGGTGTTGAGATAGAATATGCCGATGATCAGACGCTAATGCAGGCGTTATTAACAAGAAAAACGATATAAATTAATTTTCAATAAAGGTAAAATATATAAAATGATTTGATGCGGTAGCCGAGCGGTCAGGCGCTTGTTTGCAAAATGAGAGACGAAGGTTCGACTCCTTCCCGCATCTCTAACTATGTTGAAAGTACAAACATTTTTGAGCAATTTACTAGAGGGTGCCGGCGAGTATGCGCTGATGGAAGCTGATGCGGAAATTATTGAAAAGAAAGGTCTTCAATCCTATATTATAGCAAAACTATTTTCTAAAAAATATCGTAAATGGAAATTGGAAGAGCAGTGTATAAAGCTAGTGGAAAGTGAAGTAGATGAGTCTTTGACTAAGGAACGGCCAATAGATGTTTTTTTTGCTCAGGGGTCCTATAAATTGTGGAGAGTTCAATCCGCCCCTAAGGTTAATTGGGCGGAATATTTTAATTTGGCATACCTAATATCGTATGTAGCTCCAGTAGCAGCGGCATATAAGGGAGGAGTTAACCTTACTTATTATTTTTTGACAGTTTTACCTCAAACACATAATAATTTAAGTGAAAGTGAGGTCGTTGCTTATATTGAGTCATTTCAAGCATTAATAGATCAGTTTAAGCCATATTTGCCTAGTAATATAAAGATCAGGATTGAGAGAGACCTAGATAAGCACAGTAGGGCTCAATACAACAAAGCTTTGAAGAGTGCATTGGTTTTGGCAGACAAAGAGTTTTATGCTTGGCCACAGACAAAACAAGATGATTACATTCGCAGAGCTAATTTGAATATTAAGTGGGATGGTGTCGAGGACTGGACAAAGCTTACTGATCAAGAGAAAATAGAGAAAGTGAAAAGGGCAGTCCTTTACGAGTACGCGGCTACCCAAGTCATATTAGAGAAGGATAAAATCAAGCGCGGAGTAATATTATCTACTTTACCAAAAGATGATTCAATCGGTGTCGGTAGCACATCTACGTCTATTGCAAAGCACTGGGTGGGAGTGGGGGCATTAGAGGAAAGTAAGGGTAATTTGTACCCGAGAATATTATCTCCATCACAGTATGAATATGCCAATCAGTTAAAGCATGAAACTGTAAAGTTATCGTTAATCCCTGGTGAGGAATTCAAGAGCATAGAAGTATTTCCAAAACATTTTGATTTTTCCCAAAAATGATATAATAATTACTATGAAAGTAGTCTTCATTGCATCGCAAGCCCAAAGCACCGAACTAGAAAGTTACTACAAACAGATCAACACAGCTCTCGAATCACATGGATTGTCAGTTTTTAGTGGCCATCTTTTTACCAAAGTTAACGATAGTGACTTGGCTGACAATAAGCAGATAGAAAGTTGGTATAAAGAGGTAGTCCAGCATGTACGGGCGGCAGATACTATTTTTGTTGAGATTTCTTATCCCTCGACGGTTAACGTCGGTCATATTTTGACTTACGCACTTGATACCGGAAAGCCAGTAGTTGCGCTGTATCGCTCGGGCAGGGAGCCGTTTTTTTTACGTGGTCGCGTTGATGACAAGCTAATACTTCTTGAGTATGGTGACAAAGATATTAAAGAAGTTGTGGCGAATGCACTAGAATATGCTGCATCAGCTCAGGATGTTCGATTCAACTTCTTCATTTCTCCAGAGATTGGTAGATATTTGGATTGGGTCTCAAAGCAAAAGCGGATACCTAGGGCGGTGTATCTGCGAAGACTAATAGAAGAAGATATGAAGTCGAGTCGAGAATACAATGAAGGTACAAATGAGTAAAGTTCGTAAAACTCGGGCAGAGAAAATTGAAAGTGGGTATAGACTGAAGAATTTTAAGCTAGCAGTGGGGGAGAGGACTGCGATCAGGGATGTCAGTGAGTTTGGGTATCTCTCGAGTGAGTATATTCTGAAGGATTTGAGTAGGACTCTGTTGTATACCTCGATAATCTTGGGATTGCTGGTGTGGGCGAAGATGAGATTGGGGTGAAATTTCAGACATTTGGATAACTCAGAGAATCAGTTTGTCGGAGAATCTGATAATCAGATATTCTGGATCTCTGACCTTCCGAGTATTCTGATTGTCTGTTATCCTTGTGTTATATGGGCGTTTGGAAACAAGTAGGGCAAAATCTGGCGGGACTGGCGAAGCACGTGGTGAAAAGTGTGGTTAGCGAGCCAATGGAAGTGGTAAAGGATGCTGTCGGACAGAAAATGGAGCAGGGGGTGCAGGCGACACAACAATCTGCGCCACAGACTCCAGCAGATCCGATGGCGGATTTAGCTAAAGCAGGATTCAAGACTCAGGACGACTTCCAAAAGTATGCTGGACTCTCAGAAAAGAAAGATGATATTGAGCTCGCCCAAATAAGGGGTAAACTAGTCAGGGAGTGGGGATTGGATACCACGGTAGAGGGTGGGATGCAGAAGGCGCGACAAGAATTTGAGCAAAAAGAAGAACAGCGCAAGAAAGTAGAAGAACGAAAAGAAGAGGAGAAAAAAGAATTTGAGTTCCAAAAGAAACAACAGGAGGATATAGGGCTCAAGGCGGCACAAGGGGAGGCGAGTGCGGAGAATAAGGCGTGGGGGGCGGGGTAAAGCGGATTGGTAAACTTGTCGCTATTTCAAGTTGAAAAACGGCAACATATTCGCCTGGTGGCGAATTGGCCTGTTGCTCGGCTAGCACGCCTGCGCAATCTTTTCTTTGAAACAGCTGACAAATTTCCCTCTATTTTTATCCCTAGATATGGTATATTGGTCTACATGATTAATCTGTTGTGTTGTTGTCCATGTACATGCGGGGAGGAGTGTTCTTGCTGAGTGTGGATGGCAACATAGCAACAAGATACAAACTCCCCACTAGGGAGTTTTTTTATATCAAAATGGAGATTATCTATGAACCAAGTCAACAAATTTTATTTAAAACAAGCGGTATACCAGATAGAAATAGATGGTGAGGAAGGGGCGATCCTGGTCAATTATGGTGGTAACAGCTACGATACCGTCGGGATTGCACGGGAGAAAGTCGAGGTGATAGCCTCGCAACTTTTAGCTAAAAAACATGGAGTTAATTTTGCCTACAAGTTTGATGCTAAAATGAAAGGTACAAATCTATGAAACTATACAACTCACTGAGCCGCAAAGTAGAAGAGATAGAACCGAGAGAAAAGGGTAAGTTGGGCATGTATACCTGTGGCCCTACAGTTTATTCAACCCCGACAATTGGCAATTTTCGCACCTATACGCTCTCAGACCTGCTGGTAAGGGCTCTCCGCTATGTTGGTTACGAGGTCAAAGATGTCATGAACTTGACCGATGTGGGGCATTTGACTGGTGACAATGATGGGGACTCTAGCCAGGGTGAGGATAGGCTGGAAAAGGCCTCAAAAAAAGAGGGGAGAACGGCGTGGGAGATAGCCCAGGGGTATAGTGATGAGTTTATGAGTCAGATGAAACTGCTAAATATTGCCATGCCTAGTGTGGTGTGCAAAGCGACTGATCATATCAGCGAGCAGATTGCGATGATAGAAAAACTCGAAGCCAAGGGATTTACCTACAAAATCCTGGATGGGATCTACTTTGATACAGTCAAGTTTGAAGCCATGGGGTTCAAGTACGGCGAGCTCTCCAATTTAGACGAAATGAAAAAAGGAGCACGGCTCGAGCCCAATCCAGAGAAAAAGAATCCGCGTGATTTTGCGTTGTGGAAGTTTAGTCCTGAGGCCAGCTCAGGTTTGTCCAGAAGGCAGATGGAGTGGCAGAGCCCGTGGGGGGTGGGATTCCCTGGTTGGCACATAGAGTGCTCGGCGATGTCAGCTAAATATTTGGGTGACCAATTTGATATTCATGTGGGGGGAGAGGATTTGAGATCTACCCACCACCCTAATGAAATAGCCCAGGCAGAGGGGGCAACTGGAAAGAGGCCGTTTGTAAAATACTGGGTACACGGGGCTTTCCTGCTAGTTGATGGAGGGAGGATGGGGAAGAGCTTGGGCAATGCCTACACCGTGGCCGATATTGTCGCGAAGGGCTTTGATCCACTCTCACTGCGCTACTTTTACATGGGCGGACACTACCGTCGGCAGATCAACTTTACCTGGGAGGCACTGACGGCGGCGCAAGCGGCTCTCACCAAGCTAAGGGAAGCTTATAAGGCGGCCGAGTCAGATAAAACGGATCGCACAACGCTGTCGAGTGAGAAACTGGCCAAAATAGAGGAGTACCAAAACGACTTTCAGTCTGCCCTAGAAAATGATTTGAATATGCCCGAAGCGCTGGCAACAGTGTGGGAGGTAGTTAAGAGTAATATACCAAACTACGACAAAGTAGACCTTTTGAGCCAGTTTGATAGTATTTTAGGTTTAGATTTAGGAAAGGAGAAAGTTATGAAAATTGATGAGACTATACCTGAGCAGGTGGAGAAGTTGATCGAACAGCGGGAAGTAGTGCGTAAACAGCGCAACTACAGCGAAGCCGACAAGATCAGAGCGGATATCGAGAAGCTGGGTTACAGGGTGGAGGATAAGGGGGGAAGAACTCGTGCGATTAAGATTTAGCTTACTCGTAGTCGTGACGATTTTACTGGGATTGTGGGGGTACTTTCGATGGTTAGATGATCGCTTGATTGTAGATCCAGTTGGTCCAGAAGTGAGAGTTTTACCATACGAAAAATATAGTATCGAGAACTTGACTAAAAGAAGTTACAAACCGGTCAAAATTGAGTATGGTCCCATAATTGAAAAGGCTGAGTGGGGTGAGAGTAGAATGTTCTACTATGTCAGCGAGGGGCGCAGGATTAGCGGAATTTATAATGAACCCAAGTTTACTCATATGCCTCGAGGCAAAGTCGTTATGGCTAGAGGGTATGTGGAAAAAGATGTTTATAAATCTGGCATGGGGACAAGAAATGTAGCAATATATTTTGCCAAAAACGGTTACGAAACCTATGCCCCAGACTTTTCTGGGTACGGAGAATCTGATAAAGAAGATGAGAATGCGCTGGGAGCAAGGTTAGTCAAGCCAGTTGAGATCTTGGATTTAATTGCAAGCATGAGTACTGTCCGACCGATTTATCTGTGGGGTCATAGTAATGGTGGTCAAATTATGCTTACTGTCGCAGAAGTGCTGGGTAAGACAAAAGTTGGGATGGGAGATGAGGGTGGTGGAGTTTGGGGGGTGCAGGGGCTGACCTTGTGGGCGCCGGTTAGCAAGCCTTTTCCCTACAATATCCTTTACTATACTGATGATGCGAGCGATAGCGGGAAGTGGCTGAGAGGAGAAATAGCTAACTTTGAAAAAGATTATGATGTGTTTAAATACTCGATAGATAGATATATTTCTGCCATAAATATGCCATTGCAAATACACCAGGGAGGTCTGGATGAGGCTGTACCGAAAAAGTGGAGCGATGATCTGGTAAAAGCCTTGCGGGAGGAAGAAAAAGAGGTGAAGTACTTCACCTATCCCGCCAGTGACCACAATATGAAGCCAACTTGGGACAGTGTGGTAGCGCGAGACTTGGAATTTTTTGCTGAGCTTGCGAAACTGTAATATTTTGATATAGTTGCGGGATGAAATTGGTCGAGCTTGATTTTTTTGTTGGCGAATCCACTGCACGTTTTTGTAGATAATGCGACCATAACTAAGCAGTGATATGATTTAGCAATGAAACTTGGATTTGTAGGACTGGGAAAGATGGGTGCAGGGCTCGTGGCACAGCTCCAAGAAAAAGGCCACGAGGTGCTTGCGTGGAATAGGAGTGACCATCCACTGAAGAATGTGGAAAGTGTAGAGCAAATGATTGCTGGTCTTACACCAGGCACGCGCGTAATTTGGTTGATGTTGCCAGCGGGCGCGATAGTTGATGAATTTTTATCTAAAATGGTGCCTTTGTTAGCTAGCGGAGATTTAATAATTGATGGAGGTAATAGTCGCTATAGCGATACGCTACGAAGAGCGAAATCACTTGCTGAGGCAGGGATTAGTTTTATGGATGTGGGAGTGTCTGGTGGCCCAAAGGGGGCAAGAGAAGGTGCCTGTTTGATGATCGGGGGAGAGAGAGCTATTTATGAACATATGATCCCAATTTGGCAGGCAGTCTCGGCACCGGAGTCGTACAAATTGATTGGGAGTGTGGGTGCTGGCCACTTTGCCAAGATGGTACACAATGGCATTGAGTACGGGATGATGCAAGCGATTGCGGAGGGGGCGGCAGTGCTGAAAAAGAGTCAGTTTAATATCGATATGCCAGCAGTATTTGATATTTACCAACACCGATCAGTAATCGAGTCTCGCTTGGTTGGCTGGACACTGGAAGCTTTGGCTGAAGATCCTGAACTGAGCGATATATCTTCAAAAATTGATCATACAGGGGAGGGGGAGTGGACAGTAGAAGCGGCAAGCGAGATAGGGGTAGAGGTGCCGATAATCAAAGAGTCACTCGAGGTAAGGAAGAGGTCAAAGGCAGAAAGTGAAGACTACCGAGACAAGGTGGTCTCGGCGATGAGGGGTAAGTTTGGGGGACACAGCGTGAAGAAATCCTAATTAGAAACTGCAGAAGGCAGTCGAGGGCTCGAGCCAGGAGATATCGTCGGGCGGACCCCAAGTACCTTTTGCATAAACAGTGGGGGTGAGGTAGTGTTTGGCGGCGATTAAGGGATCGGTAAAGGCCCACTGAGCATCGACCTCGTCGGCATCGTTGAAGAATGTTTGGTCGCCACGTAGGGCATCGATAATCAGTTTTTCGTAGGCGTCGGGGAGATCTTTGTCGTGTGGATAACAAAACTGCATGTACGAATCTTCTAGTTCTACGGTATGTCCTGGTTTTTTGGTTTTGATTTTGAGGACGATCCCTTCATTTGGCTGGATGCGGTAGATGAGGACGTTGGGACTGTCTTTGAAAATGATGGCGACCTCGGTGGCAGTACGAGCCAAGTATTTACCACCCCGAACATAGATCGGGACATGGCTAAAACGATCATTGTCGATCTCGGCGGTAAAGGAAAAATAGGTTTCGGTATCGGAGTCCTTGGCAATATCTTTTTCTTTGTGATATCCATCGTACTGGCCGATCACAAGGGAGTCGGGATTGGGTTTGAGGCTACGCAAGAGTTTGACGCGCTCCTTGGTAATTGCGAGATTGTCCATGGAGGTTGGCTTGTCCATGGTGGCGAGGGCGATCATTTGGAGCAGATGATTTTGACCGACGTCTTTGATGGCGCCATTTGTGTCATAGTAACTCCCGCGATTGCCAATCCCAAAGTCTTCGGCGGCAGTGACTTGGATCTGATCGATATGTTGGCAAGTCATGAGTGGCTCGAGGATGCCGTTGCCAAAGCGGAAAGTCAGGATGTTTTGCAGGGTTTCTTTGCCGAGATAGTGATCTAGACGGAATATTTGGTCCTCGCGAAAGTATTTGGTGAGGAGATTGTTGAGCTCCATTGAGGAGTCGCGATCGGTGCCGATCGGCTTTTCGATTAGCAATCGTGTCCATCCCTCCTTGCCGCGAGGCAGGCCACCTTTTGCGTCGGCGAGACCGGTAGATTTGAGATTGGTAAAAATAGAGCTGTAGAGCGAGGGGAAAGTGGCCAAGTAAAACATACGGTTGTGAGTTTTTTGGGTGGAAAGGAGATGTTTGAGCTCGGTATAGCTAGCGTGATCGGTAAGGTCGGCAGAGAGATAGGTGAGATGAGTAAATAATTGCTGTTCGATAGCTGGATCGATCGAATGGGTGTGGTGGCGGTTTGGCTGGCGTAAGACTTGACTGACAAAGGATCTAAACTGTGATTGGTCGTAGCTAGTCCTGCCCACACCAATGACATGAAAATCAGGCGGTAAAAACTGGCCAGCGACCAGATCGTAGAGGGTGGGGATAAGTTTTATTTGCGCCAAGTTGCTGGTGATGCCAAAAATCGTGAGAGTAAAGCTGTCCATGATGGTAGTTTAGCAGATAAAATTGTGTATAATGTGGGGAGATCTATGTATGAAAAACTTCAGCGCAAGGGTAGCTGGCTATATATTTTTCTTTTTGTAGGATTTGCAAACTTGTTTTTGTTCCACTCGTTTGGGGCGGTCGCGGCGGCATTGATTATGATCGGGATTTGTACCCTAGTGATTGGGATGTTTCGTAATAGTAGCAATAGTGTATTTGCCCGACTCTATCTTGCGACGACGATTGTGCTGTCTCTCGCGCTCCAATTTGTGAGTAGTCCAGAAAAGTATGTCCTAATTGGTCTATCGTTTGGTGCGGTCACGATCGTTGCGGGCTACAGCCTGCTGAACTCGCGGTGGGTATCTGGTATTTTGGAACTGTTTTTGTCGCCAATTATGATGGGATTGTCGTATTTGACTGGAGGGATCAGGTTTTTGATTGAGCTAATGAGTGGTAATTTTTACGGCGTGTTTGGGATCTCCAATAAAGACAACGGAAGCCTGGCATGGTTCAAATCTATTTTGATCGGAGTGGTGCTTGGGATCCCGCTGGTTTTATGGCTGACATCAACACTGTCGCAAGCGGACCCAATTTTTGCTAGCTACACCAATTGGATATTTACCCAGGACTTTTGGGACAATTGGCTGCCAAGGACGATATTTTCTTTGTTTATCTTGGGTGCGACGATTCCGTCCATGTTCATGAGCGTGGGGAAATATATATCGCCACTTTACTACTTGCGCAAAGTCAGCTGGAGCAGAGAAGTGGTCGTGGTGACTGCCATGGTGGTGGCTGTGCTGTTGGCTTTTTTGGTAATCCAGTGGCCGTATGTGTTTGTGACAGTCGCCAAAGAAACTGATCTCTCAAGATTTGGAGTCGCGACATACTCGGAGTATGTACAGCGAGGATTCTGGGATCTCTTGAAAGTTGCCGGAATGGTGTTTGGAGTAGCCTGGGCAGGTCTCTTGTTTGGCAAAAATAGTCGAGGGATGGTACGGAGAGTATATTTTGGGCTAGAAACCCTGCTTGGGGTAGAGTTTGTGATTTTTATTACTTCGATTTTCCGCCGAGTATGGCTATACCAAAGCTATCATGGGTTGTCGCTCGCCAGGCTATATGGCCTAGTGCTACTCATTTGGATCATGGGTATGGCTGTGACGATGATGATGCGATACCTATATCCAAAAGTAGCCTGGGTTCGCGTAGAAATGGCGTGGATCATGGTGGTGATCTTGGGTACGATTGGGATCAACTTGGAAAAGCTGGTGGTTAAATATCCGCCTACCGTCAATGGCCGCGTAGATTATGTTTATCTCTCTAGACTGCCGGGTGATGGATATGAGGGCTGGATGAAAGCGTATGACTGGGCGAAGAAAACACAACTAGCTGTTGGTGCACAGTCTGGGACTGTATCCCGGGATAGCCGGAGGGATATATATTATGCTTGGTATGTGTCGGTAAAGTTGCTTGATAACTACAATAATCTGATAAGTAGATATGGGAGCGAGGATGAAGTAAAAGATTACTATCTGAGCGTGATCGAAGCCAAACGTGACACGCTCGGGGACAATATGCTGTCTGATCGTGAGAAAGAGCAAATGAGGGAAACGCTCGATAAAGTGCAAAATGCCTTGAATGACAAAAACTGGGCCAAGAATGTATCTATCGGCGCTGGGTTTAACCAGATGATGTTTGGTCGCGGGACTATGCAGTTTGGGTCAGAGATGGACACTTCGCTTTATAGCATTGGCATTGCTCCAACTAGGAGCCGTTTGGCGCCGTATGACCGCTTATTGTCGTGGAGCGGGGCTGAGGCACAGACCTATCAGAAGATGAAGAGAGACATCGGGACCGAAGGATTTTTGGGATTGCAGAGGCAGAATATCGCAGTGATGAAGCTGATCCTGTCACAGCCAAAGGCACAGCGCGACTTTGATGTGGACATCTCGTTTGACAGTCCGTTTATGCGATAGATTGGGCTATAATTAGGGGATGAGTGTAGATCCGGTGATTGAAGTAAAAAATTTGTCGAAGCATTTTAGTGTGCCGATAAAGGCTGAGGGGTTTGGGGCGTCGGTCAAATCGCTCTTTAACCGCAAATATAAAACGGTTAAAGCGGTAGATAAAGTTTCGTTCGCGATAGAAGAAGGGGAGATGGTCGGATTCCTCGGTCCCAATGGGGCAGGGAAGACAACAACACTAAAGATGCTGACCGGGATCTTGTATCCAACGAGCGGTGAGATAGATGTCCTAGGTTACACTCCGACTGAGAGGGTTGTGTCTTTTCAGAAACAAATATCTCTGGTACTAGGCCAAAAAAATCAGTTGTGGTGGGACCTGCCACCTACGGACGGATTCCTCATGAACAAAGAGATCTATGGGATCGAGACGAACGAGTACCGTAAGACACTGGATGAACTGGTGGAACTCCTTGATATATCTGACGTACTCTCCACTCCGGTGCGCAAAATGTCTCTAGGACAGCGGATGAAGTGCGAGCTGATCGCATCTCTCCTACACAAACCAAAACTGTTGTTCTTGGATGAGCCGACGATCGGACTAGACATTGGGACCCAAAAAAGAGTGCGTGAGTTTTTGCGGAAAATTAACCGTGAATTTAACACGACGATTATATTGACTTCGCACAATATGGAAGACGTGGAGGCCGTCTGTGATCGGATTATTATGATTGATCATGGCCACAAGGTGTATGACGGGGCGATCGCCAACTTGATCTCAAAGTATGCGACAGAAAAATACTTGAGTCTCGACTTTGATGACGATGTACCAAAGGAAAAACTGGAACAATATGGTCGAGTAGTGACCTACGAGGGGTGGAAAGCAGTGATTGCGGTCCCACGCAAGGATCACGCCAGGCGAGCGGCAGAGATCCTCACCGCGTTTCAGGTAGACAACCTAGATATCCAGGAGATTACGCTGGAAGATATTATCCTCAAATACTTTACTAAATAGTATGAAAAAGTACTGGTATAGATTTCTTTCGGCGATCCAAAGCGAGTTTCAGTATCGTACCAACCTGTTTGCATGGATGGTGGTTGGGGCCATCGGGCCAACTATTATGGTGTTTGTGTGGAGTGCGATTCTGGAACAACAGCCGAGTGTGGGAGGATATGATCAAAGTGATTTTATCCTTTATTATCTACTGACCACGGTTGGATGGTATATCGTAGGCGGGGAGTTTGCTAGACCTGTCGGGACGGCGATCCGGTCGGGAGATATTAACAAATCGCTTTTACAACCATACAGTGTGATCTTGGGTAAGGCAGTATGGGAACAGGCCTGGAAACTACTTTCGCTAATCTTGAGTTTGCCCGTGTGCGCGCTAATCCTATACCTGACTCGCGACACACTAGAATTTAGCTTTAACTTGAGTACTTTGCCGGTGCTCATAGTGTCGCTCATCGGGGGGGCTTTAATCTTTGGGATGTTGCAGGCGATTATTGGGATTTTGGCTTTTTGGATGAGCGAAGTTTGGCCGATTGCCGAGATGAATGATATGTTGCTCCACCTGATGGGGGGCATGCTAGCTCCGATGACTTTGCTCCCTACAATGGTGCAGACGATTTCGCTGTATCTACCATTCCGCTATATCTTTTTTGAGCCAGTGGCTATAGCACTGGGGAAACAAACAGATCCATTTGGAGTGATTTTTAAACAAGCCATTTTTATAGTCCTACTCTATGCCGTGTACAAAGTGTTGTGGCGCGCGGGACTACGTAAATACGAAGGGACAGGGGGTTAAAATGAAGCGACTGTTACGATCGTTTTTGCTCATGTACAGGCTAAACTTTAAGTTGGATCTAAAGTCGCTGATCGCGTATCCGGCAACATTTTGGTTTGCGGCGGCGACTATCCCGCTTTGGTCACTAATCCAAGTCATGTTTATTGAGACAATTTATGGCCAAGTAGATTATTTTTTGGGGTACACAAAGTACGAGAATTATGTGCTATTTGGGACATGGAAAATGGTGCAGTCGCTGACTACGATCTTTTTTATGGTCCAGCTGGAAGATCTGACCGAGCGGATCAGAGGTAACGATAACTGGTCGCTAGATATGATGCTACTCAAACCGATTGACTCGCAGATATTTGCAACGACAGGTAGATATTGGTTTGGGTCGATCTCTTCTCTCCTGGTAGGTGTAGCGATGATAGGATACGGATTGTTGCGTGAACCACACGTGGTGGGGATAATAAATATTTTGATGTACAGCGGATCGGTGGTGTTGGCGGTTATCTTTTTATACTTGATTTATTTATTTTTCCAGACGTGGTTGTTTTGGGTGGAGTATTTGGCTGTTGGGGAACAGCTGTGGTTTACTATCCAGGATCTGGGGCAGTACCCAAGGAGGCTATATCAGGGAGGGGTGGGGACGTTGATGAATATTGTTTTCCCAATTACTTTGGCGGCGGCGGTGCCGGTTGAGCTTTTGTTTGGCCAGATGCCGTGGTACCACCTGGGGATATATGTCACGAGTGTAGGACTCTTGGGTTATTTGACCCGTCGATTCTGGCAGTACTCGATCAAGAAATACTCGAGTTTTAGCTCCTAACTGTAGAGAGCTTGTCGTCATTCCAAGTCGAAAAGCGGACATATTTTGCTGGTGCAAAATTGTCCTAGTTCTCGGCCTACCCGGCCTGCGCAATTTTTTCTTTTGGAAC
>CAZCUC010000014.1:0-16109 GCA_964502225.1 uncultured Pseudomonadales bacterium
TGAGCTGTTCAGGGGTAGGTTTGCCAGCATAAGTGTAATCAAAACGCAGACGCTCGGGGGTGATGTTGGAGCCAGCCTGGTGAACTTCGCTCCCCAACACGGTACGGAGTGCTTTGTGGAGCAAGTGGGTGGCAGTGTGGAGCTTGGTGGTGATTTCAGAGTGATCGGCCAGACCACCCTTGAACATACCGGCAGAGGCAGTGCGACTACCCTGTTTGTGTTCGTCAAAAACTTTGTCAAACTCGGCTTTGTCCAGCTTTACCCCTTTCTTGAGTGCCAACTCTTCGCTTACTTCGTACGGGAAGCCGTAGGACTGGAAGAGGTCGAAGACAAAATGGGCGGTTAGATCCTCAGCTTTAGCTTTATCTATTTCTTTGAGGCCTCTATCCAAGGCTTTGCCAAATTTGGTCATTTCAGCATCCATGACGGACAGTACGTGGGCAACCTTGTCGGCTTGGACAAATCCTGCCTCGCTATATTCTTTAATGACGGCAGGAATGCTACCGGCAAAAATGGTTTTGGCGTCTCCTCCTAGCTCGCGAGCTTTGACCGCGGCGCGACGGAGCAGGCGGCGCAAGACATAGCCCTGCATTTTGTTGCTGGGTTCTAACCCTTCCGCCATCATAAAGGTGGCGGCACGCAAGTGATCGGCAATCACCCGCATGGGCGATTCGTTACCCTTGTATGATATGCCAGATGAGACTTCAATTGCTTTGATAATCGGTGCAAACATGTCGATTTTGAAAACGTCGCGATCATTGTTGCTAGCAGCGGTTAAGCGTTCTAGTCCACCACCAAAGTCGACGTTCTGAGCAGGGAGCGGCTTAAGGCCACCTTCGATTTTTTCGTAGGCCATGAAAACTGAATTACCAATTTCGATAAACCTACCACAGTCGCAGTTAGGGTGACATTTGTCACCATACTTAAGATCATGTTTTACTTCGGGAAACTCATAAAAAACTTCGCTGGTTGGTCCGCCAATTTCTCCTACTGGCATTTGGTCAGGAGTGCCTGCCCTACTCCACCAATTCTTTTTGCCTGGATAGTAAAAGATATGGTCGTCGGATACACCTAATGATTTCCAGATATCGTATGACTCTAGGTCTTTGGATACAAAATCGTTCCCTTCAAATAGGGTTACGTAGAGCTTATCCTTGGGCAAACCAAGCTCAACCGTAAAAAATTCCCAGATCCAGGGTAGTTGCTCTTTTTTGAAGTAATCACCGAGAGACCAGTTGCCAAGCATTTCAAACATACAGGTGTGTCTGTTGTCACCAACCTCTTCGATGTCTTCGGTGCGAAGTGAGGGTTGAGAGTCGACAATGCGAACACCCATAGAGTGTTTCTCGCCTTTGAGGTATGGAACCATTTGTTGCATGCCAGAACTAGTAAACAGCGTAGTTGGGTCTTCGAGTGGCACAATGGGAGCGGCTGGGATCACGGCGTGACCACGATCAGCAAAAAATTTGAGATATTTGGTGCGGATTTCACTAGCTTTCATGAGTGGAATTATAGCAGAGGAGAAATTACTTGCCGAGGGAGGCGCCCATTTTTTGGAAAAAATTCTTTTTGGGAGCGGACTTGGCTGGCTCTGTGGCCTCGACGACGCGCTCGGCGGCGTTGTTGATGGTCGCGCGGGCGGCATCCATGGTTTTTTGGAGGTCGGCAATTTTGTCCACGAGGGCGGGATTGTCTTTGATAGACTCGATGGCTTCACCGGCGTTTTCTTTGAGTGTTTCTAGTATCTCCTTGCCTTTGTCAGTATTCATGAGGAAGTGGGCGCTGGCCGCTCCGGTCACGAGCCCGAGCAATAGCCCGGCTGTGAAGCCGGATGAGTCTTGGTGGTTTTTGCATTGGCAATCGGACATAAAGCTTATTTTTTACTCTTTGGTGTTACGAGCTTGGTAACCATGCCTATTAGTTGCATGCCGGACTCGAGACTAGTGAATAGATGAGAAATGGTCGAAGAGCCACGGGTCAAACTACGAGAGAGAAAGCTGACATCTTCGAGAATCATGTCGGTTTTCTTGAGCGTTTCTTTGGCATCTTTGAGCAAGCCAATGATCTGGATGCCAATAATAATTAAGATAACTGAGACAGCAATAATGACAACAAGTAAGAGGGTCTGTGGCAGGTCCATATGCATCTATATTAACACAACCTGTATGGTCTGTCCTGGTTCCTCTCCTTTCGTCTGCCGACGAGCCCTTCTCGGCTTGCAGCCGGGAATTCCTTTTAAGGAGAGTCCTTTTGGGGAGGGGTCACTTGCTTACGGTGAAGGTGCGCTCGAGCAAAGTAGATTTGCCTTGGCGATTTTGAGCTTTAACAATGATGGTATGAGTGCCTGCAGGGAAAATGAGATCTAGTGAAAACTGCCCTTTTTGATCGAGGATCACTAGTTGACCATTGACCTCGATTGTGGCGTCGGGATCGGTTATGCCTTTGAAAGTGATTTTTTCACCGTAGGTCTCCCCATCTTGGGGTTGAATAAGCTTGAGTTTGGGCAAGCTCCACCATGAGACAAGCTGGAGAGCCAGGAAACCCAAAAAAACGAGAATCGCGAGCGAGGAGAGAATGACGTTGACAGTAAAATAACGAGGCTTGGTTCCAACTGGCTCGACTAAACCGCGAGGGATAATCTCGCCTTTTAAGTTTTGGGTAAAATCGCGGCGGAACATGGCCACAATGGTGTCAGGATTTAAATATAGAAAACTAGCATAGTTACGAAGAAAGCCTTTGGCAAAGGTAGCGCTAGGCAAACTGGCAAAATCAGAATTTTCGATAGCTTGGAGATACTCGAGCTTGATTTTGGTTTTCTTGGAGACGTCATCTAAACTAAGTTCTTTTAACAACCGCTTTTCCTTGAGCAAATCTCCAGCAGTTTTCATTCTGCCTCGCGGGCTTTAAGCTCTTCTAAGTTGGCGACGAGAATAGAGCGGGGTTTGACACCTTCGGCTGGACCAATAACACCTGCTTTCTCTAGCTGATCCATGATTTTGGCGGCGCGATTGTAGCCCAAGGACATGCGGCGTTGAAGGTAGCTAGTAGAGGCTTTGCCGGCTGAAATGACAACCCCGGCCGCTTCTTCAAATAATGGATCACGCTCGGTACTACTTGCGCCACCATCTTCCTCGCCTAAATATTTTTCGGTAACTTCGGCTTTGTATTCGATTGCATCTTCACCACTAGCTTTCAAGAAATCGATCAAGTTTTTGATTTCACCATTGGTGACGTAGGTCCCTTGGATACGAGTAGGCAAGGGACGATCTGGGGGGACAAAGAGCATATCCCCTTTGCCAAGGAGTTTCTCGGCACCGGGACTATCGATGATAACGCGTGAGTCGATCATAGAGGCCACGTTAAAGGCGATACGAGTGGGAATGTTGGCTTTAATGAGCCCGGTAATGACATTGACTGAAGGCCGCTGGGTGGCAACAATCAAGTGGATACCGGTAGCCCGGGCCATTTGAGCCAAACGGACGATCAAATCTTCGACTTTGGAGGGAGCCTGGAGCATGATATCGGCGAGCTCGTCAATTACGATGACAATGTACTCCATGGCAGTGAAACCAGATTGCTCATTGTAATCTTCGATATTCCTCGCACCGACCTCGGCAAACATTTTGTAGCGCTTGTCCATTTCTTTGGTCGCCCATTGGAGAGCAGAAATCACGCGCTCGGTATCGGTAATGACTGGAGTAAGTAGATGGGGAATACCATTGTAACCAGTGAGCTCGACTCGTTTGGGATCGACCATGATAAAGCGGAGTTCTTGGGGCGAGTTCCTGAATAAGAGCGTGGTGATAATGGTGTTGATACAAACAGATTTACCCGAGCCAGTCGAGCCGGCTACGAGCGCATGAGGCATTTTTTTGATATCGGCAATGGCCGGAGCACCAGAGACACCCAACCCCAAGCCGACAGCTAAACGACTCTTTTCTCGCTTCATATCAGGGTGATTCATGATCTCGTATAGCGTGACGTACTCTGGTGAGCGATTGGGGATCTCGATGCCGACCAAGTTCCTCCCTGGAATTGGAGCCTCGATGCGGATCTGGCCGGTAGGAGCCGCCAGTGCCAAGGCTAGATCTGTCTGGAGACCTTTAATTTTGGAGAGTTTGGTCCCTTCGGCAATCTTGATGGCATATTGAGTGATGGCTGGTCCACCATTGACCTCGGCTACCTTGGCCCGGATCCCAAACGAGTCGAGAGTTGATTCGATGATTGAGGCGTTTTCTTTGATGTCACCTCTATCCGCTTTACTACCCTTTTCGGTAGAGAGGAGTGAGAGAGGTGGGTATTTCCAGATCTTGGTAGTACCACCTTCGTGTGCACCAGTGTTGATTTGGGCCTCAAAATCGCCACCGACATCTTTTTTGAGTAGCGGCTTGGGGGTATTGATAACCGGGGTTTCTTTGATGTCCTCGGATCCTGGAATATTAATTTTGGTTTTTAGGTTGTCGCCACTAAAATATTTGGTCGGGGCGGCTTTGGCGGAAGGATCCTTTTTGTGACTGAGCGCTGACTTTAGACTACTAAAGCCGGTTGCGATCCAGAGCACAAAATCTTCGAGGGGAGTGTTGGTCAAAACCATGATGCCGATAAACATGACCGCAAAGTAAACTACTGCGGCGCCAAACCCCGTGACAAAAATCGCAATCGAAGTAAAGAATGTTTCGCCGAGGTTGCCGGATTGAGTGAGGCCGAGGAGACCAGTAAAAATGAGAGTGCCTCCAAGCAGGAGAGAGGGCGAGGCGAGCGCCCATTTGAGAGAGGTCATCATCAAACTGATGCAGAGGAAAAGAAATGGCACAATGAGCATGGTCCAGCCGAAGGCTTGGTACATAACTGCATAGACGGTACTAAGCACTGCTCCCTGCCTAGTAAAAGAGAGAAGCGTAATGAGCGCAAGGGTCGCAAATAGCACGGAGATAATGCTATAGACAATGTCTTTTTTGAGCTTGAGCTTGAATGGATTTTTTCTCCGACCACGACGTTTGGACATACAGTATTAGATTCTAGATGCTAGATGTTAGATTCTAGCAGAATAGAATTCACTCCTCGATAATTATGGGGATCACCACGGGATTTTTGCCGACATGTTTGATAAACAAGCGACTCATCTCCTTGGCTACCCTGTCTTTACTATACAACCTATCTCTGGTCATGTCTTGTACGTCCATGATTGAGGCGAACTCTAGTTTGATATCGGTAAAAGCTTGAGAGTCGATCTGGGTAGTAATACCTCTGGGGATAATGTCGATTTCGAGTTTGCCTGTTTGTTTGGTAGTCGAGATGACAACCACTACCACCCCTTCTTGGAACATCATTTTGCGATCCATGATGTGCTCGTCGGCTTCGGTTATAAGACCAGACTCGACATAGACATTTTTGAGATTGATGGTTTCACCCAAGCGGACATGGCCACCTGGCTCGATAATCACGGCTTGGTTCTCTGGCATCATGACGTGGTCGAGAGACATGCCCATTTCACCAGCCAACTTGCTAAATTGGATATTGTGGCGATGAGTGCCACCGGTAGGCCAAGCATACTTTGGCTTGGTCATGGCGATGAGCATCATAATCTCTTTGGCGCTGGCGTGCCCAGAGACGTGGAGATCAGATGAAATATCGGAGTACGAAACACCCATGCCGTGACGACTAAGCAAGTCAATCAAACGATAGACGTTGCTCTCGTTGCCGGGAATCGGATCGGCAGAAAAAATGACTTTGTCGCCCGGGTCGAGCGTAACGGCTTTGTGATCACCGGTTGCGATCCGCTCAAGAGAAGAACCCATTTGACCCTGAGAGCCAGCGATGATCAAGCATTGTTCGTCTTTGGGTAGAGTACTAATTTTGCGCTTGTCTACCACCAAGCGAGGAGGAATGGTGAGGAAGCCCAGCTCAGCGGCCACTTTGACGTTGCGCTCGACGGAGAAGCCGACAAAGGCAACCTTGCGACCGTTACGTTTGGCGACCCAGAGAGCTTGCTGGATACGCGAGATATTGCTAGACATGGTGGTTACGACGATCCTATTTTCTTCGCCTCTAAACTCGCGCTCAAACGAATCTTCGACGATCGCTTCGGACAAGGAGTAACCATTTTTCTCAGATCTCAAACAGTCCGAGAGGAGGAGTACGACTCCCTCGGCCCCAGCTCTCGTCATAGACTGGATATCGGGTAGTTCTTGGCCTACGGGGGTCCAGTCAAATTTGAAGTCAGAACCGTGATAAATGTTGCCCAGGGGAGTCTTGATGATCAAGTGCTTGGTGTCTGGGACTGAGTGGGTGACGGGGATCATTTTGATTTCAAAATCGCCCAGTGAAATGGGCTGGCGATCTTTGACTACATTGAGAATGCGGGGATCAATGCGGAACTCTTTAAACTTTTCTCTGATAAAACCGGCAGTCAGCTTGCTGGCGTAGATCGGGATCCCCTCTCTGAGCTGGGGGATGATGTAGGGGAAGCCGCCGATGTGATCCTCGTGGCCATGGGTCACGACAAAGCCACGTATCTTGGATTGCTTGTCTTTTAAATAAGTGATATCGGGGATGGTGAGGTCTACACCTGAGACTCCTTCGTCAGGGAAACCCATCCCGCAGTCGACGATAAAGATGTCATGGTCGGACTCGTAAACGTACATGTTATCGTGGACGTTGGGGGTGCCGCCGAGCGGGATGATTTTGATAGATTGGGTTTGGTTTGGATTCATAGGTCCTTATTTTGACAATAAAATACGATATTGTCCGTTTTGTAAGCGAATAATGAGTTGCTGACTATTTTTAGTGTAGATTATGAGAGATTGCCCCATCCCATCTGCAGAAACACTTTCTTTCCACCCGTATTTTGTCACAATCGGAGTGTCAGTGACAAGATATGGAGCAAGTTTGTTGGTTTCTTTTGAGCTGACTTTGGAAGTAATCAGTGTCCCCATTATTTCATTGCCCTGATCGTCCAACAAACTACCATCTAACGACTTGATCCATACCATCGGTTTTGTCAGATTTTGAATAGTATCTAGGATATTAATATCGTGTTCGTTTAGAGAGGTGAATTTGAAGCTACTGAGGATTTGATTTTCTGTTTCTGACAATAGAGTGTCTCCGTAAAAAATCAGGTTATAAATATCTGATCCGTATACTGTAACAATAGAGATGGATGGCTTACTGCAACTAGGACCATCACAGTACCCACTTGGCATTTCGTACACGTTTGCCTGGATACCTGCTAAGGTCGTTGTTCGCGCAATAGGCGTATCCATATAATAATACTTCTCCAGGTCGATGCCAGAACCACTTTTGAGGGAAATTTCAAAATTGAGATCCTTGCCTTCAAACATGGTGGCCCGATTGTGTTGATCATTTAATTCTGATTTGACGTTAACGAATGTAGGATATTTAATTTCGAAACCTAGTTTTGAATTGCTGTATGTTTGCCAGGTGGAAGTGGAGTTTGATGGAGGTGTGGTTTCTAGTGAAGAAGAAGGATCCATTTGGCTGGCAGTGATCTGTGATTTGAGGTCTGTATTTTGCCAGTAGAGGTATCCAGAGATCCCGGCAAAGACAAGAGATAAAATGAGGGTTGTGATCCACCAGGGGAAGGACTGAGTTTTTACCGCAGGAGCGACTGGAGTGATAGCAGGCTGGGGGGAACCGGTGGGAATTAGATTTTCTTCCATATTAGTATGCTTGCATGTAATGCTTGTAGTTTTCGGTGTTGACTACCACCTGAGTAGTTTTGCCCTCGACGATCTCGCGGGCGACGCGGCGACAAAGAGCGGCAATCGTGCGCTGGAGCGTACGGATACCAGCATCGTAACCAAGGGGGCGGGCGACTACCGGCCAAACGGCGGGATCAATGGTGAGCTGGGTCGGCAGGAGCCCTGCGTCTTTGAGTCCTTTGGGGAGCAAGAATTCGCGTGAGATATGGATCTTTTCTTCGTCGCTATAACTAGGCATTTGGATGAGCTCGAGACGATCGAGCACGGCCGTCGCTACATTGGTTGTGTTGTTGGCGGTTGCGACAAAGAGGACCTGAGACAAGTCGATGGGGTAATCGAGATAGTGGTCGAGAAAACGATTGTTTTGGGTGGGATCGAGTAGCTCGACCAACACACCCATGATATCGGCGCGCTCCTCAGCACTGACACGGTCGATTTCATCGAGCAAAATAATGGGATTCCAGGATCCAGCGTCACGGATGGCTTTGACGATGGCACCTGGCTCGGCCTCGGCAAACAATCTGGACTTGCCCCGCAGGTCGCGAGCGCTCCCTAGTCCACCAAACGGGATACGAGCAAATTTGCGACCCATTGTCTCAGCCAGGGAATATGCAAAGGTTGTTTTGCCGGTACCTACTAGCCCGACGAGAAAAATGGCTGGAGCGTGCACGGTCTTCTCCCCTCCCTGATCCATCCGGAGTTTGATGGTGGCAAGATATTCGAGGATGCGATCTTTGGGCTCGGCCATACCATAGTGGGACTTGTTCATGTTTTGCTGGGCTACAACGATATCGAGTTTGTCGGTTGTGTACTGCCCCCAAGGTAGGCTAGTGATCCATTGGATATAGTGGGCAGAGCGGTCGTACTCTGCGCTATAGACGCCAGTGTCGACCATGCGGGTCAGGCGAGCCAACATTTCGTCGGCTTTACCACGGAGTTCTTCGGGGAGCTGGACAGCGTCTACCAAGGATTTGAGTTTGGCTAGTTCGGCGGTAAAGGTGGTTGGCTGTGCTGTATCGGTCATGGATCTATGGTATCACACTAGAGGAGTTAAGGAATGTATTGTTCGGTAATTTTCATAACGGGTCCATTTTTGGTTTCTATCCAAAATGGGATGTTTTGCCACTTACCTGGCTCCTCATCGAATGCCCTAATCAACTCAGAGAATGTCTTTACTTCGTTTGATTGCGTAGTTATGAGAGGAGAAGTATCGCTTGTAAAATCGGTTTGAAGAGTAGTAATCGAGGTAGAGGGATTATCTATTCGAAAACCGTTTGGAGCTGTTTTGTCATCAATAAAGTTAATGTAGTCTACATCTATCGCGTATACATCGTAATTTGGTCTGATTGCATTAATATAACCAATCTTTTTCTCTGAATTATCTCCCTCAGTGAATTTGAAAGTGGAGAGGATTTGATCAAACTCAGCATTGTATCTTTCTCCATTTTCTCTACTTGGATACCGCAATACTATGGAATATGGCTTCCCGATATATCTAAATAGGTCTGAGTTATCTGTCAAAGAATCACTAATCCCCCATTCGACTTGATTGTCTCTTTCTGATTTATATTTATATACTTTGAGACCACTTAGTTCGTAGGGAGATCCTTCTAAACTAGGACCGCCTGGCCCACCATCTAAAGCATCAAATCGATAGGTAATGACAATTCTTGCATGATCTTTCATTAATTCAATTACGTCAGTAACTTCTGTGGTTAACTCCCAATCGCTGGGATAATTAAATGTAAATCCTAACTTGGGATCAGAGAAAGTTTGCAATCCCTGGGTGGGGTTGGCGGAGGTTGACGAGTTGGGTGTGGGAGAAGGTGTTAATTTTTCTAGGGTGAGCTGGCGAACCTGGAGGAAGAGGTAGATGGCTAGTGTGGCGAGGAGTGTCAGAAGAATTAGAAGTATGGGAATAATAGGAAGGATACGTGAGGTTGGAGGATTATTATCTGTTGTAACGGGAATGATTTCAGATTCCGGTGATGTAATATTTTCTGACATATGTTTATCGTGGCAAAACGCTGTTCAAGATATCTTTAGTTTTGCTAGGTCGGCGGTGAAGGTGGTTGACTGTGCTGAATCGGTCATGGATCTATGATAACACTATTCTTTGACACACTCTGGTCCTAGCGTACAGCCACAAGAATTAACTTCGCCTGGGACTATTGTCCCGCCAGTACAAAAACCTGGAGCTGGGGGCGCTAGTTGCGGACAGGTGCCACAAGATGGAGCGGGATTTGTAATAAATGATTCTTTCCACTGGCAATCTGAAATCCCATCGGGATCATTTTGATTACCAGTTTTTTGGTTATAAATATCGAGATCTAAACACGAACTTTTTGATTTCTTATCCCGGCAAATTGCCGAGTAGCTTTCATTTCTTGGAACGCATTCACTAGGTGGGTTAGACACTTCATTAGTAAATTTAAAAGTGGAGAGGACCTGATCGATTATATTATGGTCAATATTTTCCTCTGCAGGCTCTGTTGTGGTAATGCTAAAATAGTTTTTCTTGTCACTTGAGGGGAAAGACCTGACAGTTATCTTGGCAGGGTAACCATACCCATCATAACTGCCACTCATGAGTCGAGTATTAACACCATGGAAATCCACCTCCTCGCTTTTAATAAGATCAAAAAATGGAGTCTCAGTAGCACTTAACCAACCTTCGTAGTTTTTATATGTAAGATTTTCTACCCCATCAATTTCAAGTGTAATATTTGTCCTTGCGCTTGCAGAATTGGAGAATGAATCTGGATATATAACTAATCCACGAGAACTATCGTTTAATGGGATTTCTCCAGGACCTGGTTCGCTTGAGCTGATTTTCCAATCCTTGGGAACTTTTAAAGTATAGGAGTATTTAGTGTTTGTATATGTTTGCCAGCCCGCGGTCGGGTCGGAGGTGGCGAGAGGCGCTGGGCTCGATAAGGGAGTCATTGATAGGTCCAAACCACGAACAGATGGAAAGTAGATGCGCGAGAGGATTTTGTCCCGTGTAATTTCCCAGGGCGTTTGTTGGGAGGTGGTAGAAATAACCTGGTAAGTTTTGATGTTACTGATATCTTTGATACTTACAATAATTCCAAAATGATTTTTTTCGGGAGTTTTAAAGATGACTGCATCCCCTGCTCTTGGCTCACGAAGTAAAAAGCTAATCCTTTCGGAAAAAATGTAACTATCTACTTTAAATACTTCGGGCAGATTTTCACCTCTAGCCCTCATAGGATTGAGGAGAAGGTAATATGACAAGGAGATAATGCCTAGGGTAATGATAGAGAGATAAAAGACGCGCCATATTTTTGTGAGTATCGAGGGCTGGTAGTCAGGTTTTATAGGTGAGACACTTTCCGGCTCAAGTGGAATGGAGATAACTGGTGGAACAAGGTTGTTATTCATAATTTAAAAATTAACTGGTAGTTTGAATGTAAGTTGTTTTTCTGGGATACCACTGGGATTATCTGATAACAGAAAGATAAAACCAGATTTTGCAGTTGGGGAAAAATCAACTGTTGCAGAGAAATCTACACTCTTCCCGCTAGACCATGATCCAGGCGACACTTCATGAGCTATGCTGCTACCTACTACCCTGTTTTCACTGTCTCTGATTTCGATGGGGAACTGACCCTCGAACATCCATCCTGTTGGAACACTCCCAGTAATGTTGAGAGGCGATCTAATAATCGCATTGGCCTTAGGTGAATTTATAGAGGGGGATGCCGCATAGTCGGTGAATTTGAAGCTGGAGAGGATTTGGTTAAACACTATTCGCATATCTTCTTTGTCATCTACTGCACCTTCCATTGGTAGTGTTTGGTGGTCGAATACATTTTGTATGACGTAAATTTTCTTGTTTAGAACAAATGAGAATTTGTCACACCCCAATGGCTCACAATTTTGATCATTGAGCGTGTAACTCTCGATGCCATTGAAAGATTTTGCTTGGGCGATTACTTCACTTTCACCAATAAATGCTGAGTAGAGAGCTGGGTCCATACCTTCTTTACTAACTTGTTCATCATATTCTTGCACGGTTAAATTTTTTGGATTATCTATCGCAAAAAATGTTATTGCTGGGTATTCCTCTTGATCACCCTTATAGGGAGGTTGAACTGCAATCATATCGTCAGTTGTTATGTTCCAATCAATAGGATATTTAAACGTTATATCTTGGTACGTATATGTTTGCCAGCCCGCGGTGGGGTCGGCGGAGGAGGACGGGGTGGGTGTGGGAGAAGGCGTCAATTTTTCTAGGGTGAGCTGGCGAACCTGGAGGAAGAGATAGATCGAGATCACAGATACTATCGAGAGTAAGATGAGTGAGATATAGAGAAGAAAGGGGAATTTTTTCTTTGGGGGAATCAAGTTCTGAACACTTTCTGAAGCAAGGTTCGGAACTGTTGGATCGGGAACAATATTTTCTAATTCTGACATAGATTAATAGTACATTACTATTTGACGATCCGCACCAGCATGCCGACGTCGGAGAGGTTATAGATTTCCCGGGAGTCTTTGGGTTCCATCGCTACACAACCACCGGTCATCATGTCACCGATGTAGTAGCCGTGGTTGTAAACAGGCTTCCCTTTCTCGTTGACTGCATAGGCGATCTCGTGGAGCCCTAGATACGCTCCGACGTCGCCTGCGTACTTGAAACCCATCCAGTATGGCATCCAAACATTGTAAATAGAAGAGAATGCTTTGGGAGCTTTGTTTAAAATATGGAACTCCCCTACTGGAGTGGGGTATTCTGAGCCAGTAGAGACGCGGTACTCCTTGTAGAGCCCACCATCGATAAAGAAATACATTTTTTGCTGAGAGAGATCGACTTCTAGATACTTGTTTGCTAACTCCCCTTTGGAGCTAGGTCCATCGTCAACTCCCAGTACTAGTGGAGCCTCCTCCCCTAAAAACCTGGAGTGAATGGCGCGACGAGTGCTCTGAAAAGCGATCTCAGAGTTGAAGAATTTTTTTTGTTTGAGACTAAGTTTGGGTAGGATGTGGCTTAAAAATTTTGCCCGGTCAACTTCGGGTGGGATGTTGGTTTCGGACGATGTTGGGACGATGACAGAGCGGATAATGCTAGGATCGATTGAAAGTTCAGATTGTACAGAGCCGTCTTTGAGAATGAGGGTGAGAGGAGAGCTAAAGATGTTGGCCAACTTGGTATTGTACTCAGCAAGCGCGGATTGATCACGGGCTTGGTAGGTAAAGCTGGGTTTGAGCGATCTATTCTGCGTAGTCAAGTAGTTGCCTATGTACTTGCGGAGCAAGGAGACGTCGATGACATAGTCCTGAGGGAGCATATCGGTCTCTAGCTGGCCAGAGCTCTGATTGTAGCGAAAATTGGTCACAACATTTTCTCTCGTGGGGATGATGAGTTTGCCATTTAGGTTGTCTAAATCGCGCTCAGAAATGACGTATTGCTGGTCGGGCAAAATGAGGGTAATAGTATCTGAGTCCGCGGTGAGCTCAGGCGAGACAAACGAATCCTGTGACTCGAAAGCTGAAAAGACATGATAGCTAGAATAGGATGATAAAGTGATAAGGAAAAAGGCTAACAACAAGAATTTGAATTTCATTGGCTGAGGGCGCTTGCAGTACTATCTTGGGGGGTAATAGATTTGACGATTTCGTCCATTTCTTTGATGATATCCGCATCGTATTTGGCTGGGACGTTGTAGACTAGGCCGCCGATAGTGAGCGGTGTTTGGAAGTAGGGACCGTCTTTTTGTTTTTCACAGAAAAACATGGAGGATTTGTCTCCCTGGTTGGCGTTGAAGTAGCGGCGGAGAATGGCTCCACTAGCGGTGTTAAATTCGGCATATTGTTTGTTGCGCAAGTCACCCGATGAACCCTCGAACGCAGGACTATCACTAAAGAGACAGACTGCCCCCCCGATAGCTTTCTGACTGATTGTGAGCTCGTAGTTGTTGCGATAAATCGAAACATCGAGACTGTTCTGCCCGACCTTGTCGACCAGAGCCCAAGTTTGGGGATATTCGAGACTAAAAGATTGGAAAGCGAGGGTGCCAATTTTTTGGCTGGTGTAGTGCTTGAGGTCCTGACCCAATTGAGAAGTGTCCGTCAAGTGAAAACTAGAGAGTGAGGCATGGTAATCGCGAATGATCGCCTCGCTACCGATGACGTTTTTGTCTCCAGTGGGACTCAAAGTAAAAATGTAGAACATGTCAGAAACTTTGATATAGGTGGAGACACCTTGGAGACCTGTTTTGGGCCATGACTCTTGGCGTTCGTAACCATCATATTCCCCTACTTTTACCTGAGTAGTTTTAGTGGGCTTGAGCAACTCTTTGTTTTTTTCGTCGAGTGCCCCCAGATATTCGTCTAGGGTAGCAGTATTTTTGAAGGCGTTGATCTCGAGAGTCGCGAGATTGTCGGCATTGAACAAGGCGTTGTCGCTGTAGAGAGGTGAACGCTTGATCTCACTCCACCGGGGTGGTAGGGAGAGTGCGTAAAAGTAGTCGGCATTGGTATAAGCTGGCCAAGTGGAGAGCTGTTCCTCTGAGTTAGATGAGGATGATTGGTCTGAGCTACCGGACTGAGAGGATGAGTTGCCAAAGAAAACGATACCCAAGGCGATGGAAAAAAGGATGACCGCGACGCCACCGATAATGGGCAAGAGCTTAACTTTGCTTTTTGGCGTAAATTGAGGTTGAGAGGTGGGCGGAGAGGGATCTACTAAGGGTGCTGATTGCATGGTTTGTTCTGGTTCCATGGGACTAGTATATACGAGATTGGATTAGTCTGTAAATTTGAAGGTACTGAGGATCTGGTCGAAGACAGACTCGGTCATATAAGATAAATCCTCGGACACATCTTCCTCCAACATGCCGCTTATAATAAACGAGGTTGATCCACGCTTCAATATTTTGTAATAATTTCCGCCGTAAAAGACTTGCATGGTCTTACCTTCATAGACTAACTTACTCTTTGGTATCAACTGATTTAAAAATGCAATGGAATCTGCTTGCACAAGATTGCCAGCACTTGTACCACTTGGGCCGTATAACTGACCTTTGTTTGAGTAAATTATTATCAACTGGTTTAGAGACTCATCATCGGTGGTCATAATTCTGATGTTACCGGAATCGTTAACTATTTTCATGCTGTCGGGATACTCAAAACTAACCCCAATATCTCTAATTGTGTAACTGACCCAGTTATCTGATATGGAATATGTCAAATTTTTGGGTGATGGAGATGGCAATGATCTATAAAATTTTGCGCCGAATGGATCAATACAAATATCTGGGCTAGATTTGTCTACTTTACTACCTTTGGCGGTGGCGCAGGACACGTAGGAGTCGATGAATTTGAGAGAAGAGTATTCGGAGTATTTTTGATAGGCGACGAGGGAGAGGAGAACAATAATACTAAGGAGAAAGAGTTTGAGTTTCATTGAGATAATGTTAGCACAACTTTAATCGCAAAAGTTCCGATCCTCGCCTAAAATCGCGCAAGGATCGGAACTCTAAATCGCGAATTAACGTCGTGGACGGAAGCCGCCGCGGTCACCGCCGCGTCCTCCACCAAATCCACCGCGTGATCCACCGCCAAAGCCACCGGAGCGCTCACGAGGAGCTTCGGGTTTGAGCTGATCAAGAGGGACCATGGAGAGATCGGTGCGGCCCATGTCATCTACCCCTTTGACGTAAACGTGGACAATATCGCCTTCTTTGACAATATCGGCGGCGTCTTTGACGTAGTCAGCACTCATGCGCGAGATATGGACGAGACCTTGCTTGCCTGGGAGGAACTCGACGAAGGCACCGTATCCTTCGACACGGACGACTTTACCGTCGTATTCTTCGCCTGTTTCAGCGACGTGGGTCATACCTTTGATCCAAGTGACGGCCTTGTCCATAGCAACTGGATCGACTCCAGAGACAGTGACTTTACCTACACCAGTAGAATCATCGATATCGACCTGAGCGCCGGTTTCTGACATGATCAGCTTGATGTTCTTGCCGCCTGGTCCGATCACTTCACCGATTTTGTCGGTTGGGATCTCGAACTGGACGATCTTGGGAGCGTATTTGGACAAAGTCTTGCGAGGAGAGGGAATAGCTTTGAGCATGACGTCCATGATCTCGAGGCGCGCCACTTTGGCCTGAGCCAAGGCTTTTTCGAGGACTTCGAATGAGATACCTTTAACTTTGATATCCATTTGGAGCGCAGTGATACCGTCTTTGGTACCGGCTACTTTAAAGTCCATGTCTCCGACGTGGTCTTCGATACCAGCAATATCGGTGAGTACTACGGCTTTCTTGCCGTCGAACATGAGACCCATGGCGATACCTGCAACTGGTTTCTTGAGAGGAACGCCAGCGGCCATAAGAGCCATGGTGGATCCGCAGA
>CAZCUC010000015.1:0-15139 GCA_964502225.1 uncultured Pseudomonadales bacterium
TATCCTATATACTTTACAACTATGATATAATTTCGTCTTAGTTTGATCTATTAGTAACCTGTCTATGACAGGGTTTTGTGTATATGGCTAAAAAAACAATAAAACCACTAAAATCTCCAGTTTTACTTAGCGTCATAATTCCGGCCTGTAACGAAGCGGCAAATCTCCCAGTACTTCTTAAATCTCTTGACACCGATCTCGCGCTATCAACTATTTCTTATGAAATCATTGTGATCAATGACGGATCTTCCGATGACTCAGGGAAAATCCTAAAGGCCTACTCTCGCTCAGCAAAATTTTCTGTGATCACCAATCCAGTTTCCATAGGTAAAAGCCTCTCTGTCTTGTCCGGATACCCCATCGCCAAGGGGTCGTATATCGCCCTCATTGACGCCGATATGTCCGAGTGTAGCGATAAAATACAATCATTATTCGAACTTGCTCAATCCGGTTATGCTATCACAGAGAATTCAAGTCCATGGTATAAAAAGTGGTTCAACTCAAGTCCAGTGCGTGGTCCCAAAATATTTCCTCGCTATATCTTTGAACACATTGATGCAAATCATCTAAACAACTGGAATATCGAGTCCGAATTGATCCATACAGCAGACAATCTTAGTTTGACTCCTCACTATATCTCCTGCCGACTCCCACATAGTTCACGTCCAAAGAACTTGCGTACGAAAACGAATCGCCTGCTAAACAATCTCAAAACCAAATTACGCCATTTATTTACGAGTCCAGTATATATTCAATCACCTTCCAGCCAAGATTTCATGGTCGGGGCAGGGGTTACATTCCGTCGCCAGAGCTTTGTCACTCACTCTACATTGCCTCATCATTTGTCCGCCTTAAAGACTTTTGCGCCATGGCAGGTAGGGTTGATATCTGTGTTAGTCGGTAGCATAGGTTGGGGTCTCGTGGTGAGCACCATCCCTACGCTTATTGTTCTTACATCAGTCCTAAGTTTTATATATTTAGTAGACGTTATTTTCAATATGTACGTCACTCTCAAAAGCCTTCATTTCCCGCCAGAACTTACTTTTACAAAAGATCAAATTTCAAACCTCAAAGATAAAGATCTCCCGATCTACTCCATCCTCGTACCTCTCTACAAAGAAGCGGGGGTTCTGCCACATTTTATAACCTCAATGCAAAAGCTAGATTATCCTACTCAGAAGCTGGACATTTTATTGTTGCTTGAAGAAGGGGATGACGACACCATAAACGCTGCCAAGACTCTAAATTTGCCCTCTCACTATCGTATTATCATAGTCCCCAAAAGTAGTCCAAAAACCAAGCCCAAGGCTTGTAATTATGGTCTCTCTTTTGTAAAGGGTGAATATACTGTTATCTATGACGCCGAGGATCGCCCTGACCCACTTCAGCTAAAAAAAGCCTACTTGGCTCTTTGTAACGATGAAACTATCGGATGTGTCCAAGCCAAGCTCAATTATTTTAATCCAGGGGACAATCTCCTCACTCGTTTCTTTACTGCTGAGTACTCACTATGGTTCGATGTTATTTTGCCAGGTCTCCAGTCTATCAATACTAGTATCCCGCTCGGAGGTACGAGCAATCACTTCAAAACTAGTGTGCTCAGACAGCTCCATGGTTGGGACGCCTTCAATGTCACCGAGGATGCAGATCTAGGTACTAGACTTTTTAATGCTGGTTATCACACCGCCATCATCGATAGTACTACGCTCGAAGAGGCAAATAGTAACTGGCGCAACTGGGTCAGACAACGCTCTCGCTGGCTAAAAGGCTATATGCAGACTTATCTGGTCCATATGCGAGACCCGATTAAACTCTTTAGGGCTCAAGGTGTTCATGCTCTTCTATTCAACTTAATCGTCGGTGGCAAAATCTCGTTTATTCTGATCAATCCATTTTTGTGGGTGATGACAATCAGTTATTTTGCTTTATATGCGCACTTTGGTGCCTTTATTGAGAGTATCTACCCCGCCTCAATTTTCTATATCGCTGTGATCTCGCTTCTTTTTGGCAACTTTATCGCGCTATACAACTACATGATTGGTTGTAGTAAGCGCGGGCACTGGGAGCTTGTAAAGTATGTTTATTTGATTCCTTTCTACTGGCTCGCCATTAGTTATGCCGCAGCCGTCGCACTATGGCAACTCATCGTCAAGCCTCACTACTGGGAAAAAACAATTCATGGTCTAGATTTACAAAAAGCCAAATCACTCGCTGATAAGTCAGAGAAGTCTGCCAAAAGTAGCTCATTTATTCGAGGCAAAAACTATCAGAAGATCGCTGATCGTGTCACGACTTTATTTCAGGCAGGCGGGATCATGGTACTCGCAAATATCTTTGCCAATTTTATGAATTTTTTGTACAACGCCCATCTTTCTAGACATTTGGGGGTTGTATCATTTGGAGATATCTCGCTCTTTGGTAGTTTCCTATATTTATCCTCAATTCCGCTTTCTGGGATTTCTCGCACTCTCACACATACCACAAGTTTTGTCGTGGGTAAGTATCAGTCTCGGATCAAATCTGTCTGGATCCATTATCAGCGTCCACTACGCTATCTAGCATTTTCTATGGTTGTGCTTTGGCTCATTTCCACTCCGTTTCTCAAGAATTTTTTCCAAGTTCAGTCGATCACTCCACTTTTATTCTTTGCACCTATCTGGCTCACTGCCACTCTAGGGGCTGGCAATTCAGGCTATCTCTCAGGCAATTTACTCTTTGGCATAATGGCTATCTCTGTAGTTTTAGAGGCTAGCATCAAATTTATTATTGCCGTAATAATGCTTGAGATAGGTCAGCCCAATCTTGTTTATCTCGCTATCCCCATTTCTCTTATTGCTGCCTTTATCTTGGAACTCAGTTTTATTCGTAGGGCAAAAACTGAAAAGATTACAGTCCCACCTAGCGAATTTGGTTTCTCACGCCGCTTTTACGTAACTTCGGTGATTACTACCCTAAGTAGTATTAGCTATTTGACTCTCGACGTCATGCTAGCCAAGCATTATTTATCGCCCTCAGATGCTGGGGCGTATAGCTACCTCTCTTTAGCTGGCAAAATGGTTTTCTTTTTAGGTAGTATGTTTAGCCAGTTTTTGATTCCCTATGTCAGTCGTGACCTTGGTGCAGGGAGATCTAGTCGTCGCTCATTTATCCGCATTGTCGGTCTAGTCGCCGCTGCCAATCTCGTAGCTGTTATCGCCTTTGGATTTTTGGGTCATCTGACAGCGCCAATACTTTGGGGTAGCAATGCAGAGCTCATCATTCCATACTTGCCGATCTATAGCGTTGCCATGGCATTTTTCTCTCTTTCTTCACTTATTATTACCTACCAGCAGCTCCGTCGTCGCTATGTTTTCCCGATCCTTGGCTTTGGACTTAGCTTGCTGCAGGTCATAGGGATGTTATTGGTTCATGATAGTATCAACTCTCTAGTTTGGGTCGTGGCTATCTCTGCTCTCACTACTTTCCTCTTTATGTGTCTTGCTACTCGCTTCTATGATGTTCTAGTCGATTTGGGTCATGCCTCTCTAGACTTTTTTGGTCTGTTTAAACGTCTCCCACCTACCTCACCTCTTCCAGGAGAGAAACTTCGAATCTTGATTTTCAATTGGCGTGATCTCCGTCACAAATGGGCAGGTGGTGCCGAGGTTTACTTACACGAGCTGAGTAAACGGTGGGTGGAGGACGGTCATCGCGTGACTATTTTTTCCGGCAATGATGGTCATAGCTCTAGGTTTGAGAGAGTAGATGGTGTGAGCGTAGTTAGGCGTGGAGGGTTTTATCTTGTTTATCTGTGGGCCTTTCTCTACTACTTCTTTAGACTACGTGGTCGCTATGATGTGATCATAGATAGCGAAAATGGTTTGCCATTTTTTACTCCTATTTATGCTCGCGAGCCCGTCATCCTTCTCATTCACCATGTCCACCAAGAAGTTTTTCGCAAAAGCCTGATTCCGCCATTTTCCTGGCTAGCTCAATTTTTAGAAAAAAGAATTATGCCTCTTGTATATCGCAAAACCGAGGTCATCACAGTCTCTCCTAGTAGCAAAGCAGATATTATCTCTCACAAGCTGACGAAAAAAGTTCCACACATTATCTACAACGGGGTCAATCTCTCTACCTATATTCCAAGCAAAAAGGCCAAAAACCCTTCGGTCTTGTATCTAGGCCGTCTTACTACCGCAAAGAGTATCCACACGCTTCTGCGTGCAGTTGAACAGTTAAAAATCGAAATCCCAAATATCGAATGTTTGATTGCAGGTGACGGACCCGCTAGGAAGCAACTAGAAAAACTAGCCAATCAATTAAAAATCAAAGACAATCTCAAGTTTCTCGGCAAAGTGAGCGAGGAAGAAAAAATCAAGCTCTATCAAAAAGCATGGGTATTTGTAAATCCTAGCTTGATCGAAGGGTGGGGGATCACAACGATCGAGGCCAATGCTTGTGGTACCCCAGTTGTAGCAAGCAATGTCCCTGGGTTACGAGATGCAGTCTCAGACACCAATTCGGGTATCTTGGTTCCGTATGGTCAAGTGAGTGGTTTCGTAATCGCGATCTCAGCGATCCTCAAAGATTCCAAGCTCCGCACCAAACTCAGTCTTGGCGCAATCTCCTGGGCGCAAAAATTTGACTGGCACAATAGTGCTAAAAAATCTCTTTTACTATTAAACACAATCTATGAAAAATAACCAACTCACCCTCACCATCGGAATCCCTGCTTACAACGAGGCCAGGGTCATCGGGAGACTTCTAAACTCTCTTACTCAGCAGGTATTACGCTCAACCAAACTCCTAGAAGTGATAGTAGAAATTGATGGATCCAGTGATCATACCTACGACGTTGTTGCTGGCTTTAAAAACTCTCTACCAGGACTAAAAATAGTGCGTGGCTCCGTGCGTAAAGGGAAGATTTCGAGATTAAATCATCTCCATAAAATCTTTAAGGGCGATATTTTGATAACACTTGATGCTGACGTGTACCTAAAAAATCATCTCTCGATATTTAATCTATTAAAACCAATTATTTCAGGAAAAACAAAGTTCGCTTATGGTTCAAAAATTTTTGATACTATGGACTGTACTTATTTTAGTAGAGGAGTTGTAGAGCGAGAAAAGATCTGGAGTTCTATGCGCAATACCCTAAATTACGGTAATAATATCTACAACTGTTCAGGATCATACTCAGCCTTCTCAGCTTCTTTTGCCAAGCAACTTCAATATCCCGAGCATATTTCATCCGACAATCAATATTCGTATCTATTTGCCCTGAGTCACGGTACAAAACCAATTTATGTCAAAGATGCAATAGTTCTCTCACAGCCTACGCGCAACTTCGGAGATTTTATCAAGCAAAATATTCGTCTCCGAGACGAGCAAGATCCTATCGCTCAAATCTTTGGCTCAAAATACGATACTGAGTATCGATTGCCCATGTTCAACAAATACGGGGCACTTCTAAAAGAATTTAGTTCGCATCCCGTGCTTGCAGTCTATGCAATTATTCTAGATCTATTGATCAAGTTTTATCCAGGCACCCACCGACATATTATCTGGGACATTGCAACCTCTACCAAGGAGCTCATCTGAAAAAAATACTCCCAACGCTTACCATCGGACTCGCCGCCTACAACGAAGAGGCAAATATTTACGCGCTTCTTGAGTCTCTACTACATCAATCGGCTACGAATTTTAATCTCACACAGATCATTGTGGCGCTTGATGGATGCAGTGATCAAACAGCATCTATGGTCAAAAAGATTCGCGACTCAAGAATCAAGTTGCTCTCCTATTCTCAAAATCGTGGCAAAGTAGCTCGTACCAACAATATTTTACGTCATGCAGATACAGATATTCTTGTGCTCTATGATGCCGATATTGTATTGTTTGACCGCGATTCTACAGCCAATCTCATTGCTCCATTGCTAGCCAAGGGTTCTTCGATCGCCCTCACTTCGGGTCGGCAAGTACCTATTGTAGGTGACACGATCGTCGAAAAAATTGCCAATGCAGGTTCACTCGTTTGGGATCACGCCAAAAGTTACAGTAAAAATAACTCTATATATTATTGCTCTGGGGGCAATCGAGCGATGATACGCGAGCTCTACACTAAATTATCTTTTCCTCAAATTATGGCCGAAGATATCTATCCCTATCTTTACGCTCAGCAAAACAATTTTAATTTTCGTTACGTCAAAAAACCTATTATCAAGTATTCGCTCCCCAAAACTTTGTCAGATTATTTCAAGCGAGACAAACGTTATACTCTTTCGCCTCTTCAGCATAAAAAACTCTTTGGAGACACTCTGATAGAGAGTGAATTTACTATTAATACTTCTATCAAGCTGCGTGCCATGGTCAAAGCCTTTATTCAAAACCCTTTCTGGACTATTTTATATATTTCCTTATTTCCTGTACCAAAAATACTAGCCTTTCTAGATCGAGATAAATATGCCTCTACCTGGAAACCTCTTTCTTCAACTCGTGGGGGAGCTCAGTCATGAAATTTATCTTTTCCAACTACGATTCGCCCAAAAATCCTTATTACAATGGAGGTGGTGCATCCGCTATCCACAAAATCGCTTCTAGCTTGTCAGCCAAGCACGATGTCACTGTAATTGCTGGATCTTTTCCAAACGCCAATAACGAAATCATCGATCATGTGAAGTATCGCTATATTGGTTTGCCTTGGTTGGGGACACTCAATCAACTTGTTTACATCCTCACCTTGCCATATTATGTACTAACATCATCTTTTGATCTTTGGGTAGAGTCCTTTATCCCACCATTTTCTTCTACTTTTGTCCCATTTTGGACCAAGCAAAAGGTAGTTGGTTTTGCACAGTTGCTCTCTGCACACGATTTTTCAAAAAAATACTTTCACTTACCTTTCCCCGTTATCGAGCGACTTGCACTGCGCCGCTACAAGCATATCATTGCACTTTCAAACTCCGTCGTGACTAGGATAAAAAGCATCTCTCCGTCATGTGAAGTACTCAATTATGGTTTGGGATATGACCCAATTATTTCCTCCGCCTCCAGGTCGACATCTCAACCTTACTTTTTATTTTTAGGGAGAATAGATCTATTTCAAAAAGGTCTCGACATATTAGTCGATATCTATGCTAAGTACAACATCAAAACAAAACTCCTTATAGCCGGTTCAGGTATCGATTCTGAGGTTGCCAAACTCAAGCGCCTTATTGCCGATAATCATCTCAACAAAAAAGTGTTCTTGCTTGGGCGAGTTGAGCGTGATAAAAAACATGACTTACTAGCCAATGCACTGGCTACTATCGTACCTTCACGCTATGAAACATTTTCCTTGTCTGCCCTCGAAAGTATGGTCCATGGAGCGCCTGTCATATATTCTGATCTACCCGACTTAAAATGGATCCCAGCTATCTCTGGGCTTAGTTTTGCTCTAAATCAGCCAGCTCAACTTGCCAAGCTACTTCTAGATTTTAGTCGCCGTCATCCCCGGTCTTTAGGCTCACGTGCAAAAATAAAACAATCAGTTAGCCATTTGGCTTGGAGCAAGCTCTTGCCTCGCTATCGCAAATATCTAATTCAACTTGGAGCTAGCAATGACTAAACTTAGCGATCTCTTACAGCTCTCATTATTATCAACTACCAAACTCTCGCTGGGGAGCGCCAGCTATCTGAGTCAAATCCTTTGCTATCATAGTATTAATGACGATGGTTGGCAGTATTGTGTGAGTCCAGGTGCTTTTGAATCCCAATTATCCTGGCTATCACAGGTTTTTGAAATAGTACCGCTATCACTTTACTTAAAAAATAACCGAGCCACACCAAAACCATTGCTCGCTATCACTTTCGACGATGGATACGCTGATATCTATCATGTTGCATTTCCTATCATGAAAAAACTAGGCATTGTTGGTACTGTGTTCTTGTGCAAAGATCCTAGCTCCAGTCTGACAGACCCTCAATATCCCAAGTCATTTATGACCAAAAAAATGATTCAGACATTAGTGAGTGCTGGGTGGAGTGTCGGATATCATACCCTTGATCATTCTGATTTAAGTACACTTTCATCTGATGAGCTTCTCGAGTCTCAGATAAAACCCACAGGCTATCCCACTAAATACTTTGCCTATCCCATGGGTCACTATGATCAATACTCTATCCGCTTTGTCGCTCAGTACTATCAGTATGGCTTTGCTACTGACCCAATTAGTTTTGATCACAACCCCTTTTCAATGCCACGTACCATGATCGAGCACATCCATTCTGAGCTTCCCGTCTTCCAATCATTGCTCACAGCCAAAGGTCTTGGGATATACCATCATTACACGCGCCTCATGAGATTAAAAGCCAATATATTTGCCTCAAAAAATATGCCTCGTCTCCATTATCCTCCACAACTTTCTGAGTTTATGTTGGAGAAGCCTTTTTATCCCGAAGATCCTTCCGACTCATATTATTTTGGCTATTATCAAAAAAAATCTAAACTCGCCTTTGTCAAATTTTGGTCAGCAGCTAGGCGCAATCTGCGTTACCGCTGGCTCCAAAACGAGGCAAATTTTTATCAGATGTTTTGGTCCAAGCTCAAGCCGAGACTATCCAAGGATCAAATCGTCACGATTCCACGTTACCTTGGTAGCAGTTTCCGGGATCTACCATACTTAATGATAGAGCGAATTAAAGCAACTCCCATTTCCAAATTGGATCATAAGGTGCAAGTCAAAATGATTGGACAAGTATTGTCATTTTTACATCAGCTCTCTGCCGTGATCACCAAAAGCGAGCTTCGCCTCTTACCACGTCGTGGTCCTTTGTACTGGGTTTTACTAATGCCTCCAGTTACGCTAGGAGCTCTCCTTCGCCACCGCACTCACTACAAAACTATTTTTTCGCTCGCCTGTTGCTTCCTCCTCAATCTTCCCTGGCTGATATCACGCAAAGATAGGGGTATAGTTCATCGCGATATCAATGAGTGGAACATTCTCAAAAACAAGCAAGGTATAATCTTGATAGATTTCCAGTTAGCTTGTTATGGTGATCCGCTTGTCGAGATAGCAATTATTATGCTCAAATATTATCATCAGACTCTTGATTTCGGATTGATAGCCTCTAATGATCAAGTAAAACTTTTAGTCAAAGATCTTCGCGCCAAAAAAGCTTTATCAGCTTACGTCGCACTCTTTACCCTCTATGATTTTTATCTCAATCGCGAATCTACTCCCGAGGCACTAAAATTGGCACAAGACTATATGCAAGGTAAAATAACAATATGATCAAATTTGAGACAAATAGACTATTTAAAATATTGACGATTTTTACCATCGTAGGTGGCTTGTTATTTGCGCTTCGTGGCAAAATTGGTCAGCCTAACGTCGACCAGCTCTTGACCAAGTCTTGGCAAGAAAACGGACCTTTTGAGTTGTCACCAGAGAAAGGGCGTTTCGCACTCACCTACAGCTTGATCGAAAATCACTCTGTCATATTTACTCCACAGTTAGGTCGCTTCGTCACACCTGATCTAGGGTATAAAAATGGCAAGTATGTCTCACTCTTCGCCCCAGGAGTCTCTGTCCTCACTGCCCCTGGATATCTCTTGGGTTCGCTCTTTGGCGCCCCACAGCTAGGGACTTATTTTGTTGTGACCCTATTTGCCATTGGCAATACTTACTTACTTTACAAGCTTGCTCGACTATTTAATCTAGGGCTTTACCCATCCCTAATTGGTGCCCTTACTTTCCTTTTTGCAACCCCAGCGTACGCCTACGCAGTCAATCTATATCAACATCACATCTCAACTTTTCTGATTTTACTTGCTCTCAATTTAGCATTCACTGCTCGTCATTGGTTTTCAGTTACCATGATTTGGTTTTTATGTGCCATGTCTATTCCTATCGATTACCCCAATCTATTCTTGATGATGCCTATTGGGATCTACTCACTAAAGTATTTATATTCTTTCCCTTCAAATCACAAATTTATCAAGATCAACTGGATGCGCACCTTATCGCTCCTATCTGTCTTAGTGCCACTGAGTTTGTTTATGTGGTTTAACTATGCAAGTTACGACAATCCATTCCAGTTATCTGGTACAGTCGCCTCGGTGGGTCGGATTGATGAAAGTGGTTTGCCTGCCTCACCCGAAGATAAAATTGCTACTCCCGACGAACAGGTATTTGCCAACCCCGAAAATCAAAAAAAATCCGCACTAAACTTTTTTAAGACCCGCAACTTGATCAATGGTTTTTATACTCATTTACTTAGTCTCGATCGAGGCATTCTCTCTTTTACTCCAATTATCTTTTTTACTTTGTTTGGTTTTAGATACTTGTTCAAGAAAAATTCGAGCTATACAGTTGTTATCGTCTCTGTAGCTATTTCTGCACTTTTACTTTACTCGCTTTGGGGTGATCCCTGGGGTGGGTGGGCTTTTGGCAGTCGCTACATGATACCAGCTTTTGCCATGTGCAGCTTGGCTTCCGCCGCGATCATCAACAATTTTAACCGATCGAAAATAGTCCATTTCTTGTTTGCTACTTTGGTAATTGGCTCTGTCTTTATAAATACGACAGGTGCTCTGGGGACTATCGCTACGCCACCCCAAGTCCAAGTCCTTTATCTCGAATCCATTACCCATAAGAGAGAGCGCTACAGCTGGGATCGTAGTTTAGAGTCAATTCAAAACGGTAGTACCAAGTCATTTTTATATAATTCATACTTTCACCAGGGGGTTACCCCATTTCAATATTATCTGATACTCAGTAGTGTAATTTCACTAACCTTGGTATTACTTCTTTTCGCCAATCTTTTCAGTAAAAATGGAAAGGTCTCAAAATGAAAAAATTTCTTCCACTTATTCTATTTGTGATTTTAAGTTTGATCTCGGTCTATTACTTTGTCCATTATCTCCAAAATGGTCTAGGTCTCTCCTACAATGATGCTCGCTCACATCTAGATATCGGTCGCCGAGTAGTGGAAGGACTCAAGCCAGGGATGGCCCAGCTAGGGAGTGTCTGGCTCCCACTCAACCACATGCTCATGATCCCTCTTATTTGGAATGACTGGATGTGGCACTCTGGCTTTGCTGGCGCATTCTGGAATATGCTTAGCTTTGTCGGTACCGGTCTAGTCATCTACAAGTATCTAGAAAAATTAAAGATAGGTTTACTTGGTAGGGTAGTGGCTGTTGCTGTCTTTGTCGCCAACCTCAATATTTTGTATCTGCAATCTACTGCCATGACAGAGCCACTACTCCTCTTTACCATGACCATGAGTTGTTATTACCTCCTGACCTGGCATCAAGACGAGGGGATATTAGGTCTTATCAAGTCAGCTCTTTGGGTGATGCTCGCTACTCTCGTGCGCTATGATGGTTGGTTTTTACTCGGAGTTGTCGGTCTGCTAGTGTTGCGCCATTCCTGGGTCACTGGAGTTAGTCTACAAACATGGAAGTCTCGCTTCTCCCGCATGGAGGGTATCACCGTCCTTTTCTCCACTCTCGCCGTCACGGGAGTAGTCGGGTGGTTTGTCTGGAATCTCCTGATCTTTAGTGACCCGCTTTATTTCATGCTTGGCGAGTTCTCAGCCCACGCCCAGCAACTAGTCATGGAGGCCGCGGGAGCTCTGCCTACCAAGCACGATCTTGTCTTATCTTTCAAAGTATATTTCTACTCTTTCTTCTATAGTAGCTATACTTACCCAGCTCTCCTCGCATTACTTGCCTACATTTACATGTGGCGAGATAAGGCAATTACTCCAGAAGCCAAGTTTGCCAGCCTTGCTCTCTGGGCCCCGTTAGCTTTCAATGTCCTAGCTCTCTATTTTGGCTTCTCGGTAATCTATGTCCAGGGGATCTCGGGCGATACGTGGTTCAATATCCGCTACGGCATCATGCTAGCTCCGACTGTGGCGATCATGATAGGCTACCTTGTCGGTCGAGCGAAGGAATTTAGACCTCTCATAATTGGATCGCTCTTTTTTGTTCTGTTTTTTGCCTTTGCAAATGGGGACTCCGTGGCACTTGATGATGCCCGTGTAGGTAGTAGTCAAAAAAACGTCTCAGAAGTTTCTGGCTATCTAAATACACATGCAAAAGATACTCCAGGTTTTATCTTGATCTCTGCAGCTAGCCATGATGCCATTATCTTCTCTTCGGGCCTGCCCATGAAGAAATTTATCCACGAAGGTACCGGCAAATACTGGGAAAGCGCCACCACCACTCCCGATCACTGGGCTCGCTGGATCGTGATGCGTACCTACGACGATGCCGATCTCACTTGGAAAGCCGTCTCACGTGTGCCAGGTTTTGCCAACTACCACAGAGTCGCTGCCTATCCATTCGCCGATATTTATGAGTTAAATGATGAAATGCTTCCTGGTCTCGAAACCGACGCCACCATCAAGAACAATAAGTAAATTATATACTCTAACGTTAGAGTATTTGATAAGTCATTCTGGCATGATCACGGATTTCGCCAGTAATATTCTTCGTATACTCAGGGCTGTATGGCATGCCATACCCATGAACATCATGTGAACGTTGCATTAGAACTTTAAATTTACGGTCATATACAAACTGTAGACCATCGAGTCCATGCATTACACTAACTATATAATCAGTAGTACTATTGTGAGTAAATTCAACTACCGGACCTTCAGATCCGATTCTCATTCGCAAACCCTGGAATTGAGATCCTGGAATAGAGGTAATCAAGTTAAATAGTGTTGCGGCTTCATTTGCCATTTGGCTGATAGCTTGAACCGGCAATTTCTTGGCAAATTCAAAGGGATAAAAACCATAAATTTGTGCCAATACTGGCTCTCGTGATCCTGGAATATTTAGATTAGCATATGTTTCGATTTGTCCCATCATAGAGGCCTATAATAACACATAGCGATAGATATGTACAGGATGTGTATCAGCTTTACTTGCTATCTCTACTCATATTCCACACAACATGCTAGATCCATTTATAGGAAAACTGGTTTAACTGCAACAGATCATGTATGTTAAAATATACCGATCGCATCCGTAATTTGTATTACTTTTTACGACTATGAAAACAGCCAGTATTTCTATTGTCATTCCGACCTGGAATGAGCATGACAATATACGCACTTTACTGCAAGAAATTGTCATGGCCATGAAAGAATTGGGGATTATTTACGAAATAATTTTTGTAGACGACAACTCTACAGACGGCACAATAGAGGAAATTGAAAAACATACTACAGATCTACCTATCGAAATCTTGGTTAAGGTTGGGAAAAAGGGTAAGGCTACTTCCATCATCCAGGGAGTAAAGTCTGCTCGCTACCCAACTATTGCTACGATCGATGCCGATCTCCAGTATTCGCCACTATATATCCCCGCTATGGTAGAGCGACTAGATGCGGTTGCAGATTTAATAGTCGCCAAACGTCATCGTCGTGATCATGGTTATGGTCTCAAAGTTTTCCGCAAAGAAATCATGGATAGGTTTAGTCTCCATCCAAAAATCTGGGCGCTAGACGCAGAACTAGTCAAAAAATCGACAGATGCAGGCTATATCGTCGAAGCAATCGAAGTGAAGAATGTATCACGGATCAAACATCAGCGCAAAGCCAGTAAATGGGGTAAGTGGTGGGAGACTTTGAGCAACCGTTTGTATCTCGCTACACGCAAGAGCGAGATCTATTCTTTCAACGGTAGGCTAGTGGAAGAAAAAGGTCAGGGATTTCATTATCGTGGGCGTGAATACGTAAATCACACTGGGCTCGAAAATTCCGCCAGTGCATTTCATAGACTCTCTCAAACCCAGTTAGCAGTGATAGCGCTGATTATTTTTGCCTTAATTATCGGATTCTACCTAGATTGGCAAAAAGCCATGATTTCTAGTGTCGCAGTCCTCACCGTACTGTATTTTGGCGATCTACTTTTCAATTTGTATTTAATTTATCGTAGCTTTGCCAAGCCAACCGAGCTTTCAATTAGTCCTGAAAGATTAAAACTTGCAGAAGGGATTGCCTGGCCTACTTACACCATTCTCTGTCCACTTTACAAAGAAGCGCATGTTATCCCTCAATTTGTCGAGGCCATGTCTCGCATGGATTACCCCAAAGATAAACTTCAAGTTATGCTCTTACTAGAGGAAGATGACAACGCAACTATTGTGGCAGCTAGGTCACTTACTTTGCCCAGCTTTGTAGAGATTGTGATCGTCCCCGATTCTAGTCCAAAAACCAAACCCAAAGCGTGCAACTATGGTCTCCTAAAAGCACGGGGTGTTTACACTACCATTTATGATGCCGAGGATGTGCCAGACCCACTTCAGCTAAAGAAAGCTGTCCTAGCTTTCAAGGAACTTGGTGAGCAGACCGTTTGTATTCAGGCCAAATTAAATTTTTATAATCCAAAGCAAAATCTGTTGACTCGCATCTTTACTGCAGAGTATTCGCTGTGGTTCGATCTCGTCCTCACTGGTCTCCACTCCATAGGGGCCCCAATCCCATTAGGTGGCACAAGTAATCATTTTCCAACAGCCAAGTTGCGAGAGTTAGATGGTTGGGATGCTTTCAACGTGACCGAGGATTGTGATCTCGGAATGAGATTGGTCAAGCGCAACTACCGTACAGCCGTCATCGACTCAGTGACTTATGAAGAAGCCAATAGTGGCCTCATGAACTGGCTCCTTCAAAGAACGCGTTGGATCAAAGGGTATATTCAAACTTACTTTGTCCACATGCGGGCTCTCAAAGATTTCAAAGCTAGTCACAAAATCACATTCCAATTAGTTGTTGGTGGCAAGATTCTATCTATGATCATCAATCCACTCATGTGGGCCGTCACCATTTCCTACTTCGTCTTCCGAGCGACATTTGGCGTATGGGTGGAGCAGTTCTATCCCGGCGCTGTCCTCTACATGGCCGTCTTTTCCCTGATCTTTGGCAACTTCCTCTATATGTATTACTACATGATCGGCTGTGCCAAGCGCGAGTATGATGATCTGATCAAGTACGTCATCTTCGTTCCTTTCTACTGGCTAGGCATGAGTATTGCTGCCTGGCGAGCGATGGTCGAGATGGTGACGAATCCCCACTATTGGAGCAAGACCAAGCACGGACTACATCTAAATAATGCCAAGGCTATGGCTCACGCCACCGGCGTCGTCGGCTATGATAT
>CAZCUC010000016.1:0-13676 GCA_964502225.1 uncultured Pseudomonadales bacterium
TACCCCACCACCACCGCAAACTGCTTCAAATCTCTTCGACCCACAATCATTTTCGCACGTAGTCTAGACCGGTCAGCGATCGAGATCTGCGTTTTCATTTTGCGTCCTGCCATGATAAATGTTACGCCCACTATTTCTCTTTTCTTCCGCCCTAGTGCATTGCGAAAATAGTCGTAATACAAAATATTGTCATTCTCTAGCAAACCTAGCTCCTCTGCCAATACCCGATCTATACTCGAGCCATCGGCCCCAGTATCGATCTTGGCTTTAACTATTTCTCTTGTCCCATTATGTCCCAACACTTCAACCTCCTCGTATGCCCCTACTGTCTTCCTCCCCAACCCCTTCTCTTCCAGTTTAGGATCGGCAAATAGCGCCTGCGCCACACGGATCCCATGGCGGGGAGAAACAATTTTCAATCCCTTGAGCCTAGCCAGTCGTTCTCTCAGTCCCGCTCTATTTGCGATCTGTATTTTTAGTCCCGGCTGAGCATTTACCTCTAGAATCATCGGCACACTACCCTGTTCCAGAATTTGAGAATTTGTCATTTGTGATTTATGGTTTTCAACCAAAGGTTGAAGAACTATGTCTGACGCCATGTACCCGAGCCCAATTGCTTCGGACGCTTTGATCGCCGTTTCGAGGATTTCTTCCCATTGCGGGATTTGGATATTGGCTAGCTTACGTCTAGTCCCAGGGAAAAACTCAGTTGGTTTGGCATGGTGCACGCCGTAGGTCGTAATCCCCGTGGCAATATCGATCCCCACCGCCGCCGCACCCTGAAAGAGATTGGCTCTTCCACCCGATTCTTCAGTCGGTAATCTCACATAACTCATAACCGGCACACGGTTAAACACGATCACTCTAATATCTGGCGTACCATGATAGCTATATTTTTCAAACACAGGATGTACCCTGACCCGCTCTTCGATATAAGCAATATCCGAGACATCATCCATCGAATACCGCCCAGCCAAAATATCTGCCATGTGCAACTTCAAATCTGCAATTGCCCACAGCTGACCTTGCGAATCAATCCATTCTCCAGCAAACTCTCCCCTCTTCTCGATCACAACTATCCCTTGTCCTCCCAGGCCATTGTTGGGTTTAACCACAAAGTCGCCCGGTAGTTTCAAAAAATCAAACTCCTCCAAATCATCCATTCCCTTTATCACTGAGTAAGTCTCTGGAACCCTTACTTTCGCCCCACGCAAAGTCTTTTTAGTCAGCAGTTTGGAGTTGGCCACCACCTTGCCAGTACGGGTGTTGTAAACCGATGTGTAGAGGTGGTTACGTGAGTTTAGTCCCAGTACATCGCGGATTTTCATTTTGACTCACTCCTCTTCATCTTCTTTCACGATCCCTCGATACATCAGGTACTCTGACAATCGCAAGCCAGTGTACCTCCCCATAAACACGTCAAATACTGCTACGCCAAAAAAGATCATTTCTGGCCACAACAATACAGCTCGCTGTACTAGCTCATTACCGAGCATCAGTGAAGAGATCATTGCCAGTACAAAGGTTTGGAAAATGAGGGCTCTGGCTTCACTCCCGCTCCTACCCTGCTGGATATCAATAAACGTCTCCGACAGCAACATGAGGATCAAAATAGGGAAAATACCCACTGTCACGAGCTGAGATACTCCCCCGATCGACGCTACAAACAAAGTGACAAATACCCCAGCCGACACTATCCAAAGCAACAGCGAGACTCTGGGTAAATACTGCAGTTTGAGTGTCTTTAGTGTTGTCCGCCCTATCACCGTCACAGCCAAAATGATAATAAACAAGATCACTCCTGCCCACACCCCAGTAGCCAAAAAAGCGACCGAAAGTAGCGCGGGTGTCAGGATGCCTGCACCTCTCATCCCAATCAAGTGTCGCGCGGCCGCAACCATGGCCACAACCAGCGGGAACAACAGGATCAGCACGACCGTATTCACTGGTACCCCGTTTTTCACTGCCCTAGTTATCGCATACCGCAAAAAGTTCTGCCAGCTCAGTTCACCAACTGGGTTTTCCTCCAATACCTTCTCCAATTTGCTTTTTGTCTCACCTGTTGGCTGGGTCAAGTCAGTTTTTTCCTCTACTCTCCGCTCCACAATCCCTGCTTGGGCAGTTTGCCCAGCTGGTGTTGCACTCTCTCCCGTCATGCTCGCTATGGGAGAGCTAGTCAGCTGTCCTACCATCTCCTCCGGTACCATTTGAGCCGAGACTGGCCTCACCCACAAAAACATACTAAATATTACAAACAATATCGCTCTCATACGTCGTATTTTACCAAATAAGCACAAGAAACGGGGATTTCTCCCCGTTTCTTATAACTAATACCCTAAATCTTGAATCTTAAATCAAAGGATCTACAGTTGGTTTAAACGCACTCCAGCTCTGTGCCCCTTCGACTACTGTCGAGTTGACAAAGAATGTTGGGGTCGCGCCAAAGCCGAGGGATTGCACAAACGCCGTGTCTTCGGCGGCTTGACCAGCATATTTCTTGCTGTCCAAACAGCTCTGTAGTTTCCTACTATCCACAGACGAGCCAATCAGCTCGACCACTTTGTTTGCCTGGGTCAGATCGTTCTTGACTACATCATTTAGCAAGTCATAACCAGCTTTGGTCATGAGCTTGTCATGAGCTTCCCAGAACTTATCTTGTTCGTAGGCGCAGTACATCGCTTGGGTACCTACCTCACCATTGCCGTGTCCTGGCGCATAGAGGAATATAAAGCTAGCTTTGCCTTCATCAACCAGTTTTTTGATCTCTAGCACTGGTGGCTCATAGCTACCGCCATCGGCCTTCATTTTAAACTGTGCACTGCCATTGTTTAGTTCTGGGTGTAGTCCTGCCGCAATATGGCAGAAAGGACACGAGGGATCAGAAATTTCGGTAATCAGGACTTTAGCGTTTGGCTTGCCAAAGGTGATGTGCTTACCATCAAATTTGTCCTTAATTTTCTCTAGATCTACAGAGGTCGGGTTAGCTTGCTGTTGCGTTGGTTGTCCCACCTGCGCCACAGTATTCCCCACTCCCTTCTCCAAAAACTCCGTCTTGGTTTTATATACTCCGATCAAATACGCACCCACAATCAGTGCTATAACCATCAGGTACTGCTGGATAGCTTGCTTCATGAAAAACCTCCCAATAAACTTATACTAATTTACGTCATTTAAATATACCACATAGATCTGATTATCCAATCGCAAAATCTGTATCAAATCAGTTCAAAAGATAGCCCTGTCCCCTCACCGATTCCACTCGCTTTCCCTCTATTCCCTCGTGACTAAACGAATTAAGTCATTTAATCACTCAGGCCAGATTTTATTTACTCCTAGACAACCCCTCTTTTTTCACTTGCTCCGCCACGGCTTTGGCGATCGCCTCGGCTTGGCCTTCGTCAAACATACTGGGCAAGATTTTATCCGCCGTCGGTGTAATAAAACTAGCCAGCGCATCCCGCGCCGCCTGCTTTACCCCCACACTCACTTTGGTCGCTTGCGACTCTAGGAGTCCTTTAAATAACCCCGGGAACACTAGTGAGTTATTTATTTGATTAGGATAATCACTCCGTCCAGTCCCCACAACCACGGCTCCCCCTGCCTTAGCTTCGTCAGGCAAAATCTCTGGATCCGGGTTCGCCATCCCTAGCACTATCGAGTCGTGTGCCATCGTCGCTACCATCTCCTTTGTTAAAATCCCACCTTTCGATACCCCAATAAACGCATCTGCGCCCACAATCGCCTCATCTAGTCCTCCAGTCTTACCAGCTTTGTTTGTGATCGTGGCAAACTTTGTCTTGAGTCCCCCACCCATCTCCGTTATTACCCCTTTAGAATCGAGGATTATCACTTCTCTCACTCGTTTACCCTCGACTCCGACTAACTTGCCTTCTACCCTATCAACCGACAACAGCATTTGGGCAATCGCCAGTCCCGCCGCCCCAGCCCCAGATATCACTACGGTCAAATCTTCATATTTCTTCCCCACTACTTTGGCGCCGTTCATCAGTGCCGCCGATACAACTATCGCCGTTCCATGCTGATCATCATGTACAACCGGTATCCCCAACTCTTGCAGTCTATCCTCGACCTCAAAGCAAATTGGCGCCGCAATATCCTCGAGATTGATCCCTCCGTAGCTCGGGGCAATCGCTTTTACAAAATTCACTATCTCGTCTGCTGTATGCAGGTCAATGCACAGCGGGATTGCGTCCACTCCTCCAAACTGTTTAAAAAGCAATGCCTTCCCCTCCATCACCGGCATCCCTGCCTCTGGCCCAATATTGCCTAATCCCAACACCGCGCTACCGTCACTAACTACCGCCACGCTCCTTCCTCGCAGGGTCAAAGCAAAAGACTCAGTTTTATTGTTCGCAATCTCTCGACACACTTGCGCCACCCCAGGCGTATATACAAGTGACAAATCTGCTTTATCTTTTACGCTTACGATCGAATTTACTCCCAGCTTGCCCTGATTTTTCCTATGCAAATCAACTGATTGTGTATATATATCATTCATAAATTTCTCTCAGATAAGTCGGACAATCGGAATACTCAGAATGTCGGATTTTCAGAGATTCAGATAATCAGATTTTCTGACAATCAGACGCTCCGATTCTCCGAGTTTTCTGATTGTCTGAAATTTAACCACCGTTCACAATCCAATGCCGCCGAGACCCCCATCCCCACCGCCGTCGCGGCCTGTCTATACCTATGATCACTGCAATCCCCTGCCGCAAACACCCCGGGGATCTTGGTCATAGTCGGCCACCCCTCGTGGTCAACCACAACATACCCATTTTCATCTAGCAGTCCTTCTTCATTTTTCAAAAACCCAGTCGCTGGCAGGTGACCTATCGCAAAAAATACTCCCTCTGCCTCTAGCGTTTGCTCTTTCCCCTCCGATTCAACTACTATTTTCTCCACTCTCTCACCTAGTATCTTTACTAAATTTGTCTTCCACATCACTTTGATTTTGTCCGGATTATCGATCACTCTTTTTTGCATGGCTCGACTGGCGCGAAACTCGCTCCCCCTCACGAGGAGAGTGACTTTGTCCGCAAATTTTGTGAGCGCCCAGGCATCTTCTATAGCCGCATCTCCTCCCCCTACCACATAGACGTTCTTGCCCCGGTAAAAAGCCGCATCACACACGGCACAGGTAGAAAATCCCTTGCCCCAATACTTATCCTCCCCTACCCCCAAGAGTCTAGGCGACGCCCCCATTGCCAGGATTACCGCGTCGTATTCTTGTTCCGACCCATCATTCAAGACAACGCTTGTTTTCCCATTTTTTTGTTCGGTAATTAGTTTATCAACCGTTAAGTACTCTACTTTTGTCCCAAACTTCTGGGCTTGTTCTGTCATTCCTACCATTAGCTCTGGGCCCGTTTTACCCATCACTCCAGGGTAGTTTTCGATCTCCGTAGTCTTTGTCAGCTGGCCCCCCGGCTCTTCCCCGGCATAAATAGTCGTCTCAATCTCAGCCCTGCTGGTATAAATCGCGGCCGCCAGTCCCGCCGGCCCCGATCCTATGATTGCAATTCTATGTTTCATCATATATATGATACCTCAAACGAAGGGGAAAATTGGCGGATGAAATTTTTTCGAAATTACAGACACTACGTCGTCTGTACCTGAGATAAAAATTTGCGTCCGACAGTTTTCAAGCTTGTTTCAGCAAATTCTCATACATCGGTCGCCCAGCAAAGCCAACCTTTCGGCCGATCTCTTTGCCATCTTTAAACAAGATCACGGTAGGGATACTCTGCACGCCGTATTTACCGGCCGTTTCTTGGTTTTGATCGACGTCTAGCTTGCCAATGCTTATTTTGCCTTTGTAATCATCCGCTAGAGCGTCAACTACTGGCCCTGCCATCACACATGGCCCACACCAGGTAGCCCAAAAATCGACCATCACTGGCTTGTCCGACTTGAGGACCATGTCATTAAAATTTTGATCCGTAAATGTTTGTGTATTAGCACCTGCCATATATCTCCTTAAGTAATATCAAATAATTGTTTAATAAGCTTATCGAGTTTACCGCTTTTATTTGTTTTTGCACAGGCAATCGCTTCACTAGCCAAAATTTCCTTTCCTGCCGAGCCAAGTGCCGCCCTCACGGCCGCAATCTGGGTCACGACCTCTCCACACTCCCTGCACTCACTATACATCTTGATTATGCCGTCTACTTGACCGCGAATGCGCTTTAAACGAGTGATAACTTTATCATTCATACTCACATGATACCCTATGGGGGTATACTAAGTCAACAACAACCACGCCCCCATCGCTAACAATACTAGCGCGAGTCCTAGGTGCATCCATCTCTTGGCTTTGTGTTCCCACTCTTTTACCTCGACTATCTTTTTACCTCTCCACATGATCAGGAGCACCACGATCAGTGGTAGTACAAACAACAAGTTGTAGTAAAGAAAATATCCCATGACTAAGGGGAATGCCATCCCGCTTTGGGACAAAATCGTCGCCGTCCCGACATAGATCGGTAGACTGCAAGGGGTTTCAAGCAGTGTCACCAGGATCCCCAGTATCACCACCGTCGGATAGCTAGTTTTCTCCACCAGTTTCTGCAGTCGCTCTTTACTCGCAGTAGGGATCCGCAGGTGTGGCCCACTTTCTATCCCCAAAAAATCCTTAAACTGAATTAGGCCAGCTATACTCAACCCCAAACCTACAACTATATTCAGGATTTTGGCCCCTCCGCTCAGGTCAAACTGTGAAACAAAATTATAAAGTCCAAGCCCTACCACCAGATAAGTTGCAAACACCGTCCCGATATAAAGCATTCCTGTTTTCAACACTCGCTCCGGCTTGTTGGCAAATACCAGTAAATAGCCCAGGAGCATCACCATCATCCCTATCGCGCACGGATTAATCCCATCCACTAGTCCGGCGATCGTAATCATCGGGAATGACAAAAACTCTTCTTTACCCTGCAAATAACACGCGAGCCTAGTGCATTCAATTGCCATGCGATTATCTTACATTCTATACGGCTGCAAAACCAGTCTGATCAAACCATATCCAATTAAATAAACCCAAACACGCCTCGCCGGCAGGCGGGTTCGCCAAATCAGGCTAAAAAGCAACAAATCCAATACTGCCTCACTCGCCCACCATGGCAAGAGCCAAACTTTATTGACAAATTCCCCATTGACCCCGTTCCCTATCCTCCCTATCGCCTGGGCGAGTGGCAACCCCGTCACCACCGCCCCCAGTATATTTTCTCTATCAACTTGAGAATTTAAGAATTTATGATTTGCGATTACCAATCCCACCCCTCCCCCAATCAATCCTCCCCATATCGAGAGTCCGCCACTCCACACCTCTACCACTTGCCATAAATTTTGGCTGTAATAGCCCCATGCCTCTACTACATGCCAGATCCTCGCCCCCACTAGACCCAGTCCTAGCACCCATGGCACCACCTGCTTGACTTTTGGCTCAATTTTTTCCGCTACACTCCATCCGACTACGATAGCAATCCCAATAAACAATCCGTATAGATGAAACATTATCCCACCCAAAAACTAAACGCGCCAAAAATGACAGTCAGAATAGTAAGAAAAACCAATCGCTCCTCATCACTAATCTCCCGTTTGATCAACCAAAACAAGCGGATATGCAACCTCCTGGGTTCATGCTTCTGCAGTTTCCACGCATCCATCAAAATATGGAGCATCAGCCCCATCACCACCCCTTTCCCAAACAATCCTGTGGTCGAAGTCAGCGCAAAAAACGACAGCGGTACCCAGATCGCCATAAACAAAGCTGAGCGGAAACTGAGTCGCTCTTGCTCTAACCTGCGCAGATCCAGCAGTTCTAGGGCACTTAGATACTTTTTTTCTTTAATATACCAGGCAAATTGTTGCGATATCTGCGCCCCCGGATAGCTATAGGTATACACAATCCTATCCGCAAACAACACAAGCACTCCCAGTATCACCCCCAAGATCCACAGCAACCAGCTAATCGGCTCACTCCAACCTGCATTCAGGACAAAAACCACTACTCCATAAATGAGCGCCATGGGCAAATGCGCAAGCACATATCTCTTCATACCTTAAATATACACGAAAATAAACACGAAGTTTGACTGATAAAATTTTGACGACATTATTATTTTTCCTAAAAGTAGAAATGGCGTCATGCAGGTTTGACTGTTTTGGTGCCGTGTAGTGGATCGAGGCACAGACGAGACCGTCACACAAACCAAAACACGTCAGACCGAATGACCACTCTTACTATTCTTTTTCAGTTCCCCCACTTTCCACATAAACAACCTCCCCTTCGATTTGGCATGATCTGCATCAACCGCAAATGCTCTCGCCGCCTCTAGGATTTGTCTTGGCACTGTTTTGGCCATGCGGATATAGAGAGATTTGTGGTCTAGATCATTCAAATCGATCGCCAAGCGGTACCCATAATCCTGGAACTCCTGGGAAATATATTTCCCATCATTCCTCCCCTCAAATTTTTTGAGAATATCTCCTAGCAAAGTTGGTTGTGTAATCGTCTTATTCATAAATCATAAATACTACTTCTTAAATCCTTATTTCATGTTACTCTCTCTCGCCATTACCATACTCACTAGCACCCAAACACCTGCCATGATCATAAACGCCTCTCTCCACACCTGTGCCCACACACCAATTGCCACCACCCCAAACAACACGATTGTCATCACCGAGTACATCATCTCCCCATACACCCAGTAGGCTATCGAGCCCATGCGCTTGCCACCCAGCTGTTCATAATCTAGGTAAAAACTCGAATAAATCGTCCCTGTAATTGCGCCCGTCGCATCGAGGAGCAGGATCGATCCCACGCTCCCCACAAAGATCCGGATAATCCAGACAATCGAGTTAATACAGGCAGAGAGCATAAACAATATTTCGTCGCTAAAATCACCTTTGGCGTGCAACCTGTCAAAGACCTTTCCCATGACTAGTTTCATCATCAAAGCAACCACCGCAACCAAACTAAATACTCCTCCCAACACTCCAGTTTTCACCCCCAACACGAATATCGACAGTGGCCACAATATCGAGATCGCGTAATCGTCTACTGCCCGCGCTCCTACCCCTATCCCGATATGGGTATAGCGAGGGTTTCTGATCCACTGCCAAAACCCGATCCACGTCGCGCCGTTTTTGTGGACGTGGTGGGGCATGCCCCACAGTGGTATCACCGATACAACTAGGATCACGAGCGCCAACAAATACAAGCTCGCAAATCCCCATTTCTCGATCATTAGGCCTGCGGCTAGGGGTCCAAGCAGTGTCGCCACTTGTTCGACAGTCGTCAAGATCCCCATTTGACTCCCAACCAGTTTAGAGTTGCTGTCTTGAGAGATGGCACTATTTCTCGCGACCCAGTAAAACGGGATATTCAGTCCTCCTGCTACGCTGGCCACAGCGATAAGCCATGGGTTCTGCTCTGCCATAAGGAGAGCCACAAAACTCCCAATCAAAATCAAAAGTGACATAGCCATGCTATGTCGAAACCCAATTTTCTCTATCACCCACGATATTGGCACGACAAACAATAGAGTTGTCGCCCTGGTCAAAATATAATATCCGCACACCAGCAACAGTCCGTCCTGCTGGCTCCCCCACTCGCTCAAGCCAATTTTGTACAAATAAACTGGCGTAAAGATCGAAACCAGCGCAAAAACGAGCGACCGCAACATCCCATTCAGATAAAATCTCTGCATAGAATCACTATATACTACCCATGGCTACGATTTCGTCCAAAGTCGTAATATTCTCTACATTTTTATCGTCTCTAAACTTGACTAACCGGGGGAATCGCAGTGCATACCCTGCCGTGTGAGTCGGCGACACCGTGATCTCATCTGCCGCCACCTCCACGACCACCTTTGGCTCCACCCACACGTCTGGGGTGAGTGTCTCTGGCACCACCATTGTTTGATCATTACAATTCAAAATTGTAGCTTTATTTAGGGTTTGGAGCTTAGGATTTAGGATCTTTATTGACTTAAGCCTCTCTCCCAGTTCACCAAAAACTAGATCGGTGATCCCTGTTCCCACTTTAGCTACTGTCACTATGCGACTCTCTCCTCTCTCCTCTCTCCTAGAATCTAGTATTCCTACAAGGAATGCTCCCAGGGTAAACTCGCTCCGCTTCCCCTTCCCTAGATAATAGCCCATGATGACCACGTCAATCGTATCGGACAGCTTGGCTCGAGAGTCCTCGGCTTCTTTAAATTTGACCCAGTTAAACCCCGTGCGCCCTGGCATATATGTCCCATCCACTTGCTTAACTAGTGCGCCCTCATAACCAGCTTTGAGCTGTGCCCTATGGTACTCGCGCAACTCACCTGGATCCTCAGTTTCTAAATACGGATCAACCGCCAACACCACACCGGGTTTTATGGTTTTTTCCAAAATTGCCCGTCTTTCTTTGAGTGGCAAATGGATCAAGCTTTGCCCATTTAAATACATAATGTCAAACACGTTAAATCGCAGTGGGACATCTTTCTGGGCCTCGACCACCCCGTGCTTCCTTTTGCGGGTAATCGTGAGCTGGAATGGTACATTTGCTCCAGTTTTGGGATCATAACCCACGGCTTCGGAGTCGAGGATCACTTCATCGGCCAAGATTTGCTCACCTATCTGGCCTAGTTCTGGGAACTGCTCCGACGACTCATCCAGATTGCGGGTAAAGCTCCTCACCCAAAATTGCGGTTTTACCTCCTCCTCCCCAAACAGTCCCCCCTGTTCTCTGCTTATATCATATATTTTAGATCCTAAATCTAGCATCTTTCGCGAAAAATGTATCTGCACTCGTGTCCCATCCCATTTTTTCTCGACATAAACGCGCCCCATTTTCTCGATCATCTCCTGGGCTGTCTTGAGTCGCTGGGCGAGTGCTGGCACTATCGGCGTCCCCATCACTATTTTCATCTCATCAGTCGTCGCCACGATCCCCTTTTCCTTTACCATTTGGGCTATCACCCCGACGTCAGGTCGTATTTGGTAGGCATTTTCTAGTCGGTCGCTAAACTCCTTGGTGCCAGTTTCTAGGTAGCTTAGTGCATCAATTACTGTTTTATCGCTAAATCCTAGGCGGAGCTTGCCAGCGACCATCCGCACAATGTATTTTGCACTTTGTGGATCAGACTCTCTGATCAGTTTACCTAGCCGCATTACTTTGCGATCCTGGCTCCCATTCCCACTGTCTCTCGCGATCTTCTCTAACTCTCCATACACTTCGCTTACAGTCTGGCTCTCTGGTTCTCTGGCTCTCTGGCTCTCTGAGTTTTCCGATTGTCTGATGCGCTCAACAAGCTCGCCCAAATCTCCCACCTTTTGGTACTCCTCGTTCGTAGCACCCAGTGCCCTCAAAATCATTTTCTCGGCCATATTAAACTCTAATCTGTCAAACTCCGGGCGCAACGAGCCTAGTGCCAAATACACCAATTTATCCACTTCTTCTACCTTTGCTTCGCGCAATATTTCTGCCAAAATCACTGTTTTCTCGTTGCGCAAACTCGTACTCTCTATCTTGCCAAAATACTCTGTAAGTTGTCTAAATTGCATAGGCCTATTGTACCCCAAGTAACAACTGGTTGACGGATAAAATTGTGTCATACAGATCAGAAGGTTGGTGCATACCGAGTCAAGAAAGGTTGGTGGATGAAATTTTGTCGACATTACAGGCGCGCAAGCCGCATGTACCGGAGATCAAAATTTGCGTCCACCAACCTTTCCACCTTGCTTTACAATTCCCGCACAAAGTGCGTTAATTGACTCATGCCCTACTCACCCAAATACACAATCACCAACCCTATTCTCAAAAACGTCGGCGCAATCGACTCTGCTCGCGAGGTCATCACTTCTGCCCCCCTCGTCCCTGCCTGGGAAAAACGGTTTCGGATCGAGGCTCTCAACAAAATCATCCATCACGGTACTCATTTAGAAGGCAACGACTTAAACCTCGAAGAGGTCGAGGAAATTCTCGACCCGCCCCTGACCCCAAAGACCCCAGGGCCAGGCCTTAACAGGAAACCCGAGCAAAGCTCGAGTTGGGACGCCGAAGGCGGAAGGCCTGGCCCTATTGGTGCGCCCCCCGCGAGGGATCGCGACATCCAAGAGGTCATCAACTATCGCGCTGTCATGGACTACCTAGACTCTCTCGCGCCCGCTACCAAGAGCTCCGATCCCCAGGCCTATATCACTCTCAATCAACACATCCTCGCCGAGATCCACCGCTTAACAGTCGCCAACATTCTCCCCGCAAACGAATCTGGTCATTACCGGACCGTCAAGGTTGTTATCCGCAATACACAAACCAAGGAGATTACTTTTCGCCCCCCCTCACCCACCGAAGTACCCATGTATCTAGAAGATCTCTTTGCCTGGCTCAGTTCAGAGGACGGCAAATCTGTTCACCCGCTCCTTCGCGCCGGTATTCTCCACTACGAGCTAGTCAGGATCCATCCCTTTACCGACGGCAATGGTCGAACTGCTAGAGCTATGGCACTACTACTCCTCTTCCTCGAGGGTTACGAAGTGAAAAAGTTCTTTGCGCTCGAGGAGTATTACGATCTTCACCCCGACGAGTACTACTCAGCGCTCCAATCGGTTTCAAACACTGGTGTCCTCACTACCTGGCTCGAATACTTCACACTCGGCATCGCCATCGAATTTAGCCGGATCAAATCCATGGTTCAAAAGCTTTCGCTCGATCTCCACCTCAAAAGTACAATGGGTGGTGTCCAGATCACCCTTTCACAGCGCCAAATCAAGCTAGTCGAGTATATCGAGCGCTACGGCGAGATCAGCATGGGCAATGTACGCGAGCTCTTGAACGATGTATCCGAAGATACGATCCTACGCGATCTGCGCGATCTTGTGGGCAAGAATTTGCTTGTCAAAAAAGGCTCCACCAAAGGCACTAAATATTATTTAAAAAGCAATTCATAAATCGTAAATCATATAGCTTAAATCAAATATGCAGTACACGACCGACACCACCTTCCTCCTCGTTCTCTTTATCCTCCCCTCCCTCTTTGGCTTGACCTTGATTGGTGATGGCGTCAACAAACTCATGAACTACGATGATCACGGCTGGATAGGTGTCAGTATCGGCTCTGTTTTTGTCGTCGTCTTGATTATCGCTTTCCTCATCATGAGCACGCGAGCGATTGGGTGATGCCGATTTATGATTTAAGCTCTAAGATTTATGCCTATAAGTATAAGTAAAAATAAAATTACCGACTTTACTGACTTAACTACCTGGCAAGAAGGACACAAGTTAGTTATTTTGGTATATTCCACAACCAAAAATTTCCCGCGCGAAGAAAAGTTTTCGTTATCTGATCAGATTCAACGTGCAGTTGTCTCAATTACTAGCAATATTGCCGAAGGTTTTGGTCGTCATTCTCTCAAGGAAAAAATACAATTCTACTATCTAGCTCAAGGGTCTCTGACTGAAGTAAAAAACCAATTAATTATTGCTAAAGACATTGGTTATCTTTCCTCAGAAAAATTTAATGAAATCTACAACCAGGCAAATACCACTCACAAACTACTCCAGGGACTAATATCAAAAACAAAACAATTCACCAATTCCTAAATCCTAAATCCTAAATCCTAAATCCTAAATCCTAAATCCTAAATCCTAAATC
>CAZCUC010000016.1:13776-14984 GCA_964502225.1 uncultured Pseudomonadales bacterium
TAAATCCTAAATCCTAAATCCTAAATCCTAAATCCTAAATCCTAAATCCTAAATCCTAAATCAGTTTCTCACTCAAATGAACCGGCCGCCACCTCTTGCCACTCCATCGCAAACGACTTCATTTTGTCAGGCATATTTGTCAAAAAATCACTGCGATAGCTAAACTTCTCCGCTGGCGTCGTCGAGTTCAAGATCCCCAGTTCCCTGCCTAGCTCAAAGTTCCCCCACGTCACCACTGTTCCCTCTACGTCTAGTGCCACGTCATCAAATGTACCCGTTGGATCAAATCTCTCAGTCACAAAATCATCATCCGTCACATAAATTCCTTGCAAGGTTTGAACAGATGGCGAGACCGTAGTCACTCCGTTCACAATAAAAGCCAAAAATCCGCCATTTGCCACCGTGATATTGGACTCGATCGAGAGATTGCCATTCACAAACACGACATAGCTTTCTCCACTTACCACCGTAATTGGATCTACGACATACCCATCCCCGTTACGGTAAGCAAAATCACTGGCACTGGGATAGGTACTCAGATCTATTTCATTATTTAGGGTCCACTCTCCCGTGCTATTCTTTAGCACACCCATATTTGCACTAAAGTAGTTGTAATCCATCCGCTTGCCCCGGTAGCTAGCTAGTGCGCTCCACCCCTCGCTCGATAGTGATCCAGAGCCAAGAGATGGCGTCCCCGACCCCCTCACTAGCACCCCAGATGTCCCGCCTATTCCCGGTAAGATCAAGCTAGTCGAGCTAGGCAGATCCGATCTCACGGTTGTCCCGCCAAGTTGTGATCCAGCGTACACCCCTGCCCCCTCTGCTTGCCACCATGCCCCATTTGGCGCCGGTGCTGGCGTCGGCGTAGGCGAGTTGGTGATGTAAAAGTTATCCGCAGTCCCAGAGGTATAAGTGCCTGTTCGCACTGGACAGCTCGGGCATCCCGGCCCATCCGAGCAACGGTAGCCGGCAGGTAGATTGGCCAGATATAGGGTGTGGGCGACTCCGCTACTTGCCCGTATCTGGATTGTCCCGCCTTGGTCTCGTAGGTAGATACCAGTTCCCGTGTAGGTACCACTTGGTGCCTGATCTAGTCCGATTCTCACCACCGAGTTGTAGACCGGATCACTCGTGGTCCAGCCATATGGGTAGGAGGTAGGAGGTGGCCAGAATGGAGGATTGTAGTTTGTCGATGTGCAGTCATTGGT
>CAZCUC010000017.1:0-14926 GCA_964502225.1 uncultured Pseudomonadales bacterium
CGTGAAACCAGAGTACATATTTTGGGGCAGGCATACTCTCTAATATAGAGTGTATGATGAAACTAGTAAACCCCTACAAGGCCTGGCCTTGAAGGCTTCAATATGCCACAAAAAAATAGTCGCAAGGAGTATGGTGCTGGAGGTTATTACCATATCTATAACCGTGGTATCGATAAGCGAGAAATATTTCTAGACGAACAAGACTACAGTGTTTTTATCGGATATATGAAATTTTATCTGGATAAGCCTATCCTTCAAGGCCAGGCCTTGAAGGGTGTGAATGGCAAAACTGTCCCTCCGTCTAGAATTTCGAAAAATTATACCAACGAGATTTCACTTCTGGCGTATTGTTTAATGCCTAATCATTTCCATTTTTTGATAAGACAATCATCAGATAGAGGAATTGCGGAGTTTATGCAGTCGTTACTTTTAAAATATGTTTTGTACTTTAATAAGCGATATAAACGAGTTGGTAGTTTATTTCAGAGTAGATATAAGACTGTATTAATTCATAATGAGGATCAATTCATATACATTACGAAGTATATTCATCGCAATGCAATTGATTTAGTACCTTCAAGGCCAGGCCTTGAAGGTCTGAGGGATTACAAGTACTCGAGTTATGGGAATTATCTGGGATTGTTTAAGCAGAGCTGGGTGAAGACAGAAGATATATTGTCGTATTTTTCTAAAACTAACCCGAGAAATACCTACCAGGCGTTTGTGGAGGAAACTGGCGATATCGCGATGATTTATAAAGAAATGATTGATCTGGATGAGTAGTCTACAAGGAGACTCCTTGAAGGGCGGCTTTGGTGATTTTTCGTCCGGAGATATGAAGGTATGCAGTATGGTTGGCGATTTTACTAGCTTTAATAGAATCAAGTTTTTGAGAAAGCCCATAAATGAATCCTGCATTACTGACATCACCTGCTCCAACGAAGTTGGGCTGAGTACTTAAATCTATTATTCCGTATGGAGCTATTTCAGTAGGTTTGTTATCAGAAACTATAATAGAACCCTTCTCACCCATTTTTATATGAATTGTTAGTCCTGAATAATTTCTGACTAGTAGTTCGATTAGTTCCGTCGCACTGTTTAATTGCCAGGCTGAATGAATGTCTTGTTCACTCGGAGCATAGTGAGTAACAAATGACATAAGTATCTTGAGCGTTGCATTAGTTTCCTCTGTAGTAAGAGAAGCAGGTACACGGCCATGATCAAGAAAAACCAATTTACCCGCCTGCTTAAAACGTTTGGCTGTGGAGATGAATGTTTCTAGAAGTTTGGGAGTTTTGAATACGCTACCTAGATATAACAAATCCATGTTGCCAAACTCCTGGTCTACGACTTTTTGTAGTGTTTCTGGAGACAGATGTGAATTGGCATTGCCTAGTACATCCATATAAGTTTGACCGCTTAAGTCAATGCGATTAATCCCGACATTGGTCTGGGCAAAGGAGTTTATTTCTAAATGAGATTTGATACCGGATTTTTCTAGTTTTTGACTCACTAGAAGTCCGAAATCGTCTTGACCAATTATCCCGATAAAATGTGGAGTTAAACCGAGCTTTGCCATGGCGAGTGGCGCGATGACTGCCGATCCGCCGAGTACTGTCTGGTATGATCTAGAGACAAACTCTTTCTCTGGATCTAAGTGGGCATGCGTACCTTCAAGCTGAGTGTTGATATCGAGATATATAGAGCCGGTGGATAAGATATTCATATCTATTTCCCCATTTCGGATTTGAACCAGTCGACATTGGGGATGTCCGATGGATCGATGCCGTAGAGAATAGGGAGGTAGGCGGCTACAAACTCGCCGATTTGGATGACTTCGAATACCTGTTCTAGCTTGGTTGGTGTAGTGGCGAGAATCATTTGAGTTTCGTAGCCTTTTTGCTCTACTAAACTTTTGGTGAGGAGAACGCGTTTTTGTACCCGCTCGTGGTAGAGTGCTGAGTTGAAAAAGAAAAAGATGGTAGTCTCTTTGGCAAGTTTGGGATAGCTGAGTGCTTCCATGTAATGATGGTTGAACTCGGGTAGGTGCCACTCACTGGTCAAGGACTTGGCATTTTCGTTGATTTGATTGTTAAAAACATGTGCGGCGCCGATCAAGTGTTCGGCACCAACCAAAATAATATGCTTGTCGTAGGAGGCGTAAGCCATGAGCTTGGCTAGATCGTTATTACCCTCTGGGCCGAGTTTTTTGACCATTTCCCTGAGGTTGTCTACGACGTTTAAAACCTGATCTTGAGAAATATTAATCAACCCCATCTTGGCGAACATAGAGAGCATGCCAAAAACTGCATAACCAATCGCCATCCGTGGTTGTTGGCAGGGATTGAATTTGGCATCGATCAGATAAATGGGCCAGTTGTGGGCTGTCGCTAGCTCGGCTAGCTTGCCTCCACCCGTAATGACGGCGATCTTGGAGCCGACCTGGAGAGCATTTTCTGCGGCGGCCAGAGTTTCTTCTGTGGTGCCTGAGTAACTGGAGAGAATAACCAGGCTATTTTTGCCTGCGTAACCTGGAAGATGATAATGAGGATAGATTTCGATTGGGACAGAGAGCTCATCTTTGAATAATCTCTTGATAACTTGTGCGCCTAGGGATGACCCACCCATACCAGAAACGATAATATTGGAGATATTGGGGAATGTGTCGGGGAACACTAGGTTTTGGGTTTGGTCCCAGGCATCCTGGATTTGGTCGGGTAAAGATTCTACGCTGGATAGTAGGCCGGTTTTATCGATTGCATTAATTTTTTCGCGTGAATCTAGAATTGATGTCATAATTTAGCTCCTAATTGTGATAATACTTGATCTACTAATATAGTATTGCCAATTATTATATCTGAATCAGAAATTTTCCAGGGTTTACCTTGAAAATTAACCACTTTTGCCCCGGCTTCCTTGGCTATTAGACTACCAGGTGCGTAGTCATAGTTATGAGAGCCATGATTAATATGAATATCCAATTTACCGGCTGCTACGTAACATATATCTATCCCTGTCGCACCGATAAATCTAAGAGTCCGTGATTTTGGTGCAAGGATTTGATTGGTATTGCCCCACCAAGTTAGGTTGGGAACTCCAGTCCCTTTTCCTATGCTTACGATGGATTTGTCTAGATTTTGCGTTTGACTAATATGTATTTTTACATCGTTACAAAAAGAGCCAAAGCCATTTTCCGCATAGTACATTTCGTTTTGGGCAGGCAGATATACACCTGAGGCAATGACTTGGTCTTTATTAATTAAGGCAATTTGGGTGGCGAAGAATGGTATATTGTGTGAGTAGTTCGTAGTCCCCTCAATAGGGTCGATCATCCAATAATATTCGAGATGTGAAGTATCGGTCATTTCCTCCTCTGAGTAAAAGCCATAAGTAGGATATTTTTCCGCAAGGTAAACCTTGTACATATCGCTTACAATCTTGTCATCGACAGTATCGTAGTGAGTGTCTGATTTGTGATGTTGTTCTAAGATGCTCCCAAAATGACTAAGAAGATAGGCACCAACTTTTTTGGTGATTTCTTCGATATTATCTTGGTATTTCATCATAACTCTAAGTACTCCGCCACGCTTAACTTGTAATTCGCTTTAAAGGCATCATCCATTTTTTTAATCGGATCAGCTCCTAAAAACTCGATAAGCTTGTTTAACTTATCCGCTCTAACACTCTTGTTGGGTTCCGCTTTAAGTTCCGCAATGGCTGGCTCTACTTCAAAATAATGCAACTTGTCTTTGAGGGGAAGTTGCCAGAACAAAAGGAATCCGCGATCAGGAAAGTCGATTCCGATAGTTTTGTAGCAGGCCTTCATAAATGCTTGCTCAAACTCAACACGGATACTTTCGATATTTTGTTTTATATCATCGTACTTTTCTTCAGTAAATGGCTCACTACCAATTTCGAAATACATTTTACTCTTTGGTTCTGTCCCTGAAGGTCTAACAGTGACTCTAATGGAACTGGTGGTAGTGATGGGTTTAAAGTAGAAAACCATCCCACTCTTGGCTACTTTGTCGGTTTCGGAAAGAATGGGGAGTCGATCCATCCAGTCTTCGACGTGATCAAGCTCGAACCTACCGATTTGCTTGGGTGGATTTCCTTTTAATGTTCTTTGAATTAACTGAATTTGTTCCATCCCTTCGGCACCAGGTAATCTAATCTCTGTGAGATAACTACGGAAGTAGCCATACTTACTGTAGATATGACGTAAGTAATCGATTAGGGTTTTACCTTGATCTTTGAGTTCTCCAGCTAGTTCGCTAAGCCAAATGGCTGGGACAACGGCGTCCTTATCTCGCACGTAATTTCCTGCTAAGAACCCGTGTGATTCTTCAGCGCCGAAAAGGAAATTATCTATTTTATTTTCCTTTTCTAACTGATTCATGAGATCCCCGATATACTTAAAGCCAACGAGGAGATCCCCGATGCATGTGACGTCATTTTGCTCAGCAATTTTTGCGATTAATGAAGAGGTTACGTGAGTTTTGATAACGATACCCTTTCCTGGTATCTTATCTTTCTTTTTATCGATGACATATTGGGTAAGGATGATGCCGATCTCATTTCCATTCAAAAATTCGAATTTCCCATTGTGTCTAACCATGATCCCTATCCTATCTGCATCTGGATCGCTGTTTAAGATGATGTCTGAATTAATACTTTCGGCAGAGATCATGGGAGTCTCAAATGATTGAATTACTTCGGGATTTGGAATGTTAAAAGTTACGTTTTCAAACTTACCACTAGGATTACCAGTTTTTGGATCCACTGTTATGTCAAATTTCAAAGATTGAAGTACTTTTAGAACCGATGTGCTACCACAGCCGTGTAAAGGAGTATAGGTTATTTTAATTGAACGATTATCGGAAAGTGATAATTTTTGGCATGTAGAGACATACGCGTCATCGACTTCTTTCCCAATTACTTTGAATAAACCTAACTTTTCCGCTTCCGTGATCTCGATGGTCCTGATTGATTCAACATTTTGCGTAACCTCTGCTACCAACTGCTCATCGTATGGTGCGATTAGTTGACCACCAAATTCGTCATATACTTTTTTGCCATTATGCTCTGGTGGATTGTGTGATGCACTAAACATATCTCCAGAGACTGCATTTAGATAACGAATGGCAAAGGATAATTCTGGGGTGGTGCGGAAATCGTCAAACAAAAAAACTTTTATGTCATTGGCAGTATATACTTTGGCGGCGGCAATGGCTAAATCCTTACAATTAAGATTTCTGACTGGGTTGGAAATATTATCGTCAAAATACTTGTTGGAGAAAAATTGCCGAACATCATATGACAAAACTACTCCCCGAGTCTTGGCATCTGCCCCATACTGCTTGATCAAATATTGTGAGTGTCCCTGTGCTGATGCTTGGATAGTCCATGGATTTATGCGGTTTGGCCCGATACCTACTTCGCCACGTCTTCCACCAGTTCCAAAAGGGATAACCTGGTAGAAACAATCTAGAAGGTAGTCCCAGTGTCCCGCGTCAATTAAATGCTTTAGTTGAGGGATATAATCACTAAACATTAAGTCTGTGAGCCACAGTTTAATGTTTTCCAGTGCTGAATCTTTGTATTGCTGTCCGACGCGTAGAGTTGTGAAGCCTAATTTAGCATTTTCCAATAAATTAGTTGTTTGCTCCATAACCCTCCTTTTTTGTAAACAAGGCCTTTATCTTAATAAAGTCGATAGCAATAAGTCAAGGTGGTCGGTGTAGGACAATTTGGAGGTGCCAGATTTGATGGATAGATCAATCCGGAGCAATTCTGACAAGAAATGCTCTAGTTGCTTGTCGCTCCACTTGGCCGCCTGGGACTTGAGCTTGCCGACCTGCCACGGGGCAAATTTGGGGTTAGTGGCCGACTTGATGGTAATGAGATAACTGATTTGGCGGGCGATCATAGTAAAGGCGATAATATCCTCGGTTTGGGTGACCGTCTCATGTAGTAGATCCAAAGCTTGCTTGGCGCCACCAGGCTCGAGACTATCCATGAGACTGAACAAGGCGGTGGGGGCTTTGGATAAACTGATCTTGGCCGAACTGCCCAGCTTAGCCAAATTTGGCTTGGTGATCTCTTTTTTGTCCCACAAAAAAATGTTTTTATCACCGCTATATTTGCTCAGCAAGTCGATGCAGGCGTCTTTGTCTTTTGAACGTAAGCGGGAGAGGAGATTTTCGATCACGATAGTTTCGACAGAAAATAAACTTTCGGTAGCAAGGGTAGATTCGAGATCGCGCGGGGACAGCTTGTCCCCTTCTAAAGTCCTAATTTCGTGGCCGGCGAGCTTGTCTTTTTCGATGGCTTCCCGTAGTAGTTTGCGGGAGGTACCGGTGCCTTCACCGTGGAATATATATAACATATAATTCTCAAATCCTAAATTCTCAAATTTTCAAATATTACTCGCTGAGTCTTAATTGATCGCCAATGGTAATACCATTTTCTTCTGCCCAGCCTGCACGAGTCTCGAGGATGGCATTGACTGGCTGACGAGGTGAGTAGGTTGGGAGTTTGTCGCTTGTGCCCACTGGTACGCTAGGCGTGATGTCGCTGACTATCCCATCGGTGAGCCAAATCATATCGATCGGGAAATGCATGTCTTTCATCCAAAAAATCGGAACATGATAGCGAGGGAAACTAAACAACATGCCATCGATCTCAGCGAGCTCTTTGCGACCAGAGAGCCCTTTCTCCCACTGCTTGGGAGTAGAGGCTAGCTCGACCAAGAGCGGGACATCTTTGAGATAAATCTCGGCTTTGATGGGGAGGCCCATGACGACGCGGAAAATGTTTTCTAGTTTGGAGAGCGCGCGACCGGCTTTGAAAAAAGGAATGTGAGTGGTGGACTCGATAACAGTTTTTGGATCACTGGGCTTGGGTTTGAATTCGACTAGTGTGGGGGTACCCACGACTTTGGGCAAGTTGTAAAGAGACTGGCCTGAAGATGAGTAGGCACCATCCTCTTGGTACAGGGAGAACTGTTTAAATTGATCGCCACCACGCAAAATAAAGGGGGTAACAGCGACGACATTGGGGTCGTTTTGCCAGATCTGCCAAGCAGTACTCCAGTACTCGGCTATGCGCGAGGAATCGAGCTTGGTTTGGTCCCAACCTGTTTCGGTGATAAAGACTGGTTTGGGAGCGAGCTTGAGCGATTGCTGTTCGCTACGGTAGCCCACAATACTAGTCAGACCAGTTTTTTTAGCGGGGGCGATAAAGCCGGGGTTGGGGTAGCTGTGGCTAGACCAACCATCAAAATAAGTCCAGACGAGAGGATCACTTGCGCTCATCCGATTCAAGTAATTGGGAGCTGAAAGCGAAGTGCTACTATTTGGCAAAGCAGAGTCAAGGGAAGGACCGAGTAAGAAAAAATCTCCTGAGCGCTCTTTGAAAATAGTGTAGGCATTTTTAACGATCTCGGTATACTTTTCGGGATCGACTTTGCCTCCCCACTCGGTGGCACGATTGACTTCGTTGAATAAAATAATATAGCGGTTTTCGACTGGCCAAGCGAGCTCACCCAAAAAATTGGCAAAATCGACTAGATCAGTATCGTGCCCAGTGGCCCAAGTGCCGCCATTGGGAATGGTAGTGATGCGAACGATCGGGATGAGGTGGAGCTCTTTGGCTCTCTGCATGAAAGTCTGCCATTTGTCTTTGTCACGATCGGTAGGCTGGATAGGCACAGTGACGTAACCCCAGTCTCCCCCATTGCTATTGACGAGCTTTGCGGCATCTTCGATTTCACTGGGACCTAAAATATGAACACCGGCTTTGTTGCCTGGGATGGTGCGAGGGTCGTAGAGCGCCATAGTTGGCGAAGAAGATAGCAGATAGGAGATAGTTGCTAGGATAACCGCGAGATATTTCATTTTTTGGCGAGTCCAAGGTGTTTGTAGGCGAGATCGGTGACTACCCGGCCGGCTTTGGTGCGAGCTAGGAGCCCTTGCTGGATCAGGAATGGCTCGTAGACTTCTTCAATGGTGCCTGCATCCTCGGAGAGGGCGCTAGAGAGGGTCTCTACCCCAACTGGGCCACCATGGTGGTAAGTGATAATACGAGTGAGGAGCTCGCGATCAGAAGCGTCGAGCCCGAGCTCGTCGATCTGCAGGAGAGTGAGAGTATCGTTTACTGCCTGGAGAGTCAAGTGATTGTGGTGGTGGATCTGGGCGGTATCCCGAGACCGACGTAGGAGTCTATTGGCGATACGGGGTGTACCACGCGAACGTTTGGCGAGCGCGAGTACGGCGTCACGATCGAGTTGAATTTTGAGGATATTGGCTGAGCGAGTGAGGACACTGGAGAGATCGGTATCGGAGTAATACTCGAGTTTGTTGATAATGCCAAAACGAGAACGCAAGGGACCAGAAAGAGAGCCATACATAGTGGTTGCGCCAACGAGTGTAAAGGGCTTGAGATCGACTGTGACGGTCCGTGCGGCTGGCCCTTTGCCTAGCACGAGGTCGAGACGGCGATCCTCCATCCCTGAATAGAGCGTTTCTTCGACGACTTTGTTTAGGCGGTGGATCTCATCGATAAAGAGGACATCACCCTCCTCGAGATTGGTGAGGAGCGCGGCCAAGTCACCAGCTCGGGTCAATGCCGGCCCGGTCGTGACGTGGATACTGCCACCCTGCTCGCTTGCGATGATGTGAGAAAGCGTAGTTTTGCCTAACCCTGGGGGGCCGTACAGTAGTACGTGGTCGATGGGCTCGTGGCGACTTTTGGCGGCGGCCAAAGCTAGCTCGAGAGATTGTTTTAACCTTGGCTGTCCGACAAAGTCAGAAAGAGATTTGGGCCGGAGCGAAGCGTCGATTTGGATTTCTTCCGGGGAGATGGTGGGTTCGAGTATGGTGTCTGTCATTTTTTACCCAGTGATTTTAATACGAGGGACAAGGCCGCGGACTCGGAGAGACCAGTTAAATCGAGGTGTTCTAGGACCTTGTCGATCTCGCGTTTGTCGAAGGAGAGCTCTTTGAGAGCGTCGTAGATATAGCTGTTGGCTGAGGAGGTGGCATCGACCAAGGTTTTGCCGAGGTCGAGAATGATTTTTTGGGCGGTTTTTTTGCCTAGGCCTTTGATGTGGGTAAGGAAATCGAGATCGCCGGTTGTGATGGCTGATTTGATGGCACTAGGACTAGCGGCAGAAAGGATGCGACCAGCCATCTTGGGGCCAACCCCGTTGACTGTGATGAGCTCGACGAGCAAATCCCTCCCCTCTTTGGTCTGACAGCCGATCAAGCGAGGAAGACTTTCGTTCTCGATATAGTGGTAAGTATAGATTGCAAGCTCCGTGCCGATAGTCTCGCGACCTAGCCAGATCCCGAGCACTTCGTAGCCGACGCCACTAACCAAGATCACAGCGCCGTCGGCCGTATGATAAAGTAATTTGCCTGAGAGGTATGAGATCATAATTTTCAAATTCCAATTTACAAAATACTGTGTTTATTTTAATGTTTGAGTTGCCAGAGCGACCGCAAGCGCGTCGGTTGTGTCGTCTAATAAGTTTTTTGTCTCGATCTTTAAGAGTAATCCTACCATACGCTCGACATCTTGTTTACCAGCGTTGCCGGCGCCCGCAACGACCGACTTGATAGTGTTGGGAGACAATTGTGCCCAGGTGAGGCCGTGCTTGGCAAAAGTGTAGAGGATGACACCGCGGGCTTCGGCCACGGTCATGGCAGTTTTTAAGTTTTTCTGGATAAATAGTGCTTCGATGCCAATTTTTTCGGGGCTATATTTGAGAATTAGGTTTTCAACTTCGGATTGGATTTTGAGTAAATATTCAGCTGGTTCAGTGCCTTTGGGTAGCTCGATACAACCACAGCCTACAAGGCCTGGCCTTGAAGGGGTGCCGTCTACTACTCCCCAGCCGATGCGATGGGTGCCTGGGTCGATGCCTAAAACTCTGGTCATGAATCTATCTTAAAGTTTTCCCGAACGAAAGGCAAATCTATACCTTTGTTTCCTAGAAATAGTTTAATTAACTTCTTGCGAAGATAAATATGACTGTAATATGCTAGGTAACCACTCAATGTCTGGATCTGGAGGTAAGTTAGCTACCAAATCAGTAGATCTCCCGTATTGTGGTTCTAGACTGATATATCCTTCGTCGAATGGCCAAGGTTTTTTACCTTTAGATTTTATTTCGTTTGTTGGATACATGATCTCAAATGCGCGTTTTGCTCTATCTGATTTAAACCGTATTTGATGATCAGCTAAGTTTAGGGAATAATCATTATCTTCAATTAACATTGTCATAAATCTCCTTGTATTATTTAATAGAACATCTACTAGTTTTGGGAGTGGCGAGGGCGGGCGCCTTTGTTGAGCGCTTTGATTGAGGCGTAGGCTTTGCGTAGGGCCGCCTCGGCTTCGGCAAACTCGAGCGCGCGAGTTTTGTCGGCTAGGACCGCTTTGGCTTCTGCTTCGGCTTCTTTCACTTTGGCTTCGTCGATATCTTCGGCACGAACCGCAGAGTCGGCGAGGACAGAAATATTGCCATGACTATCGACCTCGAGAAAGCCGCCAAAGATGACGACTACTTGCTCACCAGACCCCGTCATAAACCGCATGACACCCTCGGTCAAACGCGTGAGGAGTGGTACGTGCGAAGGAAGGATGGTGATCTCGCCCTCGACTGTCTGGGCCGTCAAACTAAAGACTTCTTCGGAGAGAAGCTTTTTCTCCTGAGTGACAATGTCCAATTTTAAGGTGTTTGTCATAATGTTGCATTACCCTTCAGCTGCGTTCAGGGTGACCATGCTGGTCATTTGCCTTTTTCGTATGTTTCTATGACTTCGTCGATACTACCTTTCATGTAGAAATCGCCTTCTGGGATATGGTCGAGCGAACCAGACAAGATTTTGTCGAATCCGGAAATGGTGTCGGTCACTTTGACGTATTTTCCAGAGATACCGGTAAACTGCTCGGCCACGAAGAATGGCTGGGTCAAGAAACGCTGGATCTTGCGGGCACGGGCGACGACTAGTTTGTCTTCGTCTGACAACTCGTCGATGCCGAGAATGGCGATGATGTCCTGGAGATCCTTGTAGCGCTGGAGGACTTTTTGCACAGCACGGGCGACGCGGTAGTGATCGTCGCCGACGATGTCAGGAGACAGCATCTTGGAGTTGCTGACTAAGGGATCCACAGCTGGGTAGAGACCCTGCTCGACGAGCGCCCGCTCGAGCGCAATCGTGGAGTCGAGGTGAGAAAAAGTCGTAGCAGGAGCTGGATCGGTATAGTCGTCGGCTGGGACGTAGACGGCCTGGAAGGAGGTAATACTCCCCTTCTTGGTACTGGTGATGCGCTCTTGGAGAGCGGCCATCTCGGAAGCTAGGTTGGGCTGGTAACCGACAGCACTAGGAATACGACCCAAGAGAGCAGAGACCTCTCCACCAGCCTGAGAGAAACGGAAAATGTTGTCGATGAACAACAACACATCTTCTCCGGCGACATCGCGGAAGTACTCGGCGAAAGTCAGACCAGTCAAAGCAACGCGGAGACGAGACCCTGGTGGCTCGTTCATTTGACCAAAGACCATGGTGGTATTTTTGATGACGCCAGAATCTTTCATTTCGTGGTAGAGATCGTTGCCCTCTCGAGTGCGCTCGCCCACGCCAGCAAAAACGGAGTGACCGGAGTGCTCCTCAGCGATATTGCGGATCAGCTCTTGCATGATGACGGTCTTGCCTGTTCCAGCTCCTCCAAAGGCGGCTACTTTACCACCCTTGGCAAAGGGGGCAATGAGATCGACGACTTTGATACCAGTTTCAAGGATCTCGGCGGTTGAGCTCTGGTCGGTAAAACTGGGAGCTTGGCGGTGAATGGGTGAGAGGTGATCGGCTTTGACGGGGCCTTTGTTGTCGATTGGCTCGCCCAAGACGTTGAAAATGCGACCCAGGGAGTCGGGACCGACGGGGACCGAGATAGGAGCACCAGTATCCTCGACCTCCATCCCACGCTTTAGACCGTCGGTTGTGGACATGGCGATCGCGCGGACTAAGCCATCACCCAAAATCTGCTCGACCTCGAGAGTAACGACACGATCACCAGACTGGACTTTGAGGGCGTTGTAGAGATTCGGGGTATGCCCGTCAAACTGGACGTCGATAACGACCGAGACGATTTGAGTGATCTTACCTTGGTTATTTGTAGTTTTTTTGGCCATATGCTCCTTTTTACGTGTTTAATATTTTATTCGACTAATGCCATGCGGGCTGTAGTGACATCCAGGAGCTCACTAGTGACGGCACTTTGACGAGCTTGGTTGTAATCGAGTGTCAGACTGCCGATCAAGTCACGGGCATTGTCGGAGGCGTTTTTCATTGCCACCATTCTAGCACTGTGTTCGGTGGCTCTTGACTCGAGAATAGTTTGATAAACGGTCATTTCGATTTGGTAGGGTAATAAAGACTCAAGTAGTGCGCTAGGCGAGGGCTCGATCGTGTAATCAGAACTAGAGATGGAATCCTCGCTCTGGAGCGGCAGGATCTGAGTAAAAGTGATTTCGTTTTGCAGAGTACTAATAAATTTGGGGTAGGCTAGGTAGACTTTGCCGATGTTGCCCGCTTTGAACTCTTGCATAATGTAGCCGGCGACACTGCGCGACTCGGCAAAGGTGACGGTCTCGCCCAGATCATTGAACTTGGCGACTAACTGGGAAGTACTGCCAGGCGTGACCCACTTGGCTTTTTTGCCCACTGTGACAATTTTGATTGTGCTATCTTGGTTTTCGTGAACAAAATCGAGGAGGCCACGGTAGAGATTGACATTTAAACCGCCGCAAAGACCTTTGTTGGTAGAGATCAGGACCACCAGGATAGAATCGCTGTCGTTGGTAGTGAGCAAGGGGTGTTTGGCGGAAGATGAGGAGCCGACTTTGCCCATGATCTCCTTGAGTTTGTCGGTAAAGGGGCGAGTAGCGAGGGCGGCTTCTTGGGCTTTTTTCATTTTGGAGGCAGAGACCATCTCCATGGCTTTGGTGATTTGCGCAATATTTTTGGCGGATTTGATGCGACGTCTGATGCCGATGAGACTACCCATGATTACTCACTTTCCGCCGCATAGAGATGGGCGCAGGAGCTTTCGACCGTTTGGGACACGGAGAGTAACTGTTTAAGTACGTCGTCGGTGAGGGCCCCTTCTTTTTCGATCAAAGCGACTAGTTTTTGACCGGCCTCGGTGCTACTCAAGTAGCTGAGGAAGGAAAGCTTCCACTCACTCATGTTTTTAATCGTGATTTTGTTGGCGTGACCCTCGGTGACTGCCCAGATGAGGGCGACCTGCACACCGACGGAGTAGGGCTCGTCCCAGCCCTGCTTGAGGATCTCAGAAACTCTAGCGCCTTTGTCGAGTGAAGCTTTGGTTTTGGCGTCAAGATCGGAAGCAAATTGGGAGAAAGCGGCCAGCTCGCGGTACTGTGCGAGATCGAGACGGAGGCGACCGGCGACTTTTTTCATGGCTTTGATCTGGGCGTCTCCACCGACGCGTGAGACTGAGAGACCGACGTTGACAGCTGGTTTGTAGCCAGAGTTGAACATATCGGCTTCGAGGTAAATTTGGCCATCGGTGATAGAGATGACGTTGGTCGGGATGTAGGCAGAGACGTCGCCTGCTTGAGTCTCGATAATGGGGAGTGCGGTCAAAGAGCCACCACCGTATTCTTTGTTCAGGCGGCAAGCACGCTCGAGTAAACGGGAGTGCAGGTAGAAAACATCACCGGGATAGGCTTCGCGACCAGAAGGACGGCGCAGGAGGAGCGAGATCTCGCGGTATGCCCAAGCATGTTTAGAGAGATCGTCGTAAATGATGAGGGCGTCTTGGCCGTGCATGGCGTAATACTCGCCGAGGGCCGCGCCGGCATAGGGAGCGAGGAACTGCATAGAAGCTGGATCAGAGGCTGTGGCGGCCACGATAGTCGTGTATTCCATAGCCCCGTATTCTTTGAGGGTGTTGACTAGCTGGGCCACAAACGAGCGTTTTTGGCCGATTGTGACATAGATACATTTCACGCCCTCTTTGGCTTGGTTGATGATCGTAGTGATGGCAATACTGGATTTACCTACTCCGCGATCACCGATGATGAGCTCGCGCTGACCACGACCGACTGGGATCATGGCGTCGATGGCCACAATACCGGTCTGGAGAGGCTGGGAAACGTGCTGACGAGTGATGACGCCAGAGGCGATGCGCTCGATGGGGTAGATCTCCTCCCCGACTGGATCTGGCATGCCATCGATGGCAAAACCCAGTGGATTGACGATGCGCCCGAGGAAGTTGGGACCAACAGGAATCGAGAGAATGCGCCCAGTCGAGACGACTTTGTCACCTGATTTGAGGTGAGCGTAGTCGCCGAGCAATACGACACCGACTTCGTGGGTGTGGAGAGATAAAGCTAAACCTTGGGTGCCACCGGGGAACTCGATGAGCTCGCTCATCATGGCGTCGCCTAACCCGGAGACTTTGGCTACACCATCGCCGATCGAAATGATTTCGCCAACTGAGATAGGTTTGACGGGAGCACTAAAGGAATCGGGATTCTCGAGTTTTTTGGCTAATGATAGATCTAGCAATTGTCCTGTCCCCTCGATTTTGATACCAGCCAGAAGCGTAGCATCGATCACGAGCTCGGGCTTGCCGGTTACTCCTAGCTTGGACTCTGCGAGAGAGACTGCGTCTTTGAGCTGATCGGCTGTGAGTTTTTGGGCACTGACAATTTTGTAGGTCATAATTATTTAGCTTTTAACATACTGGTAGTAATCGAGTCGATCTCTTTGGCAGACAAAGAAGAACCAAGAGCAGTTTGTGCCTGCTTGATAGCCAGCGTGGCGATGGCCTTTTGCGCTTTGGCTTTGTTGGACTCGATTTCTTTACTGGCAGAGTCAATCATCGTGGC
>CAZCUC010000018.1:0-11983 GCA_964502225.1 uncultured Pseudomonadales bacterium
AGGTAGGAGGTGGCCAGAATGGAGGATTGTAGTTTGTCGATGTGCAGTCATTGGTCGGGTCGTTAAACACTCCTCCCCGGATATACGTCGGTGCCGGCGTAGGCGTAGGCGAGGCACCACAAGTAGTACTGAGGCTATAGTCACTAGGCCAACTTGGCCATGGTGGCCCAAAGGTACAAGTTGGATAGTCTGTTGGAGTGTACGTATAACGGTATCCAGGGTGATCCGTACTACAGTTTGTCCGTGGTGTACAACTCCCACAGGTACTACTTAAACTATAGTGTGTAGGCCACGTCGGCCATGGTGGCCCAAAGGTACATGCTGGATAGTCGGTTGGAGTGTATGTATAGCGGTATCCAGGGTGATCCGTACTACAGTCTGTCCGTGGAGTACAAGGAGTTGTCGAAACGCAACTATAAGTGTTAACTAAAAATCCACCTGAAACAATCTCACCGTTTGCATCGTAAACCACATCACACACCCCCGCCAATACTTCCGCTGATCCCAGGTTACATGAGTTTCTGGCGTTCGTGCATACACTGGATATCACCGTGGTTGTCGCAGTACTCCCCGCAGGGCAGTTGACTGGCGTATGGTGACATACAAACACGGGTATTCCCCCCTCGCAAGTTGTCCCTGTAGTCGCTTGACAGCACATATTACCCGTGCTTCCATCATAGTTCTCATCACCAGGACAAAACGAAATTCCACTTGAATCCGTATAACATCCAGGATCACTCCCACCCCCACACGCCCCCGCATAGACAGGCATCGCACTCTTCCCCAGATATAGAAACACAGCCACTACCAGCAACACTCTCGCTAGATACCTTCTCATCCCTTCATTCTACACACAACAAAAATCAATTGCCAACTATTGCGGCAGGAGCGTTATGGTAAATCTAAAGTACGGCTTTACTGCCAGTTTATTCTCTTGCACAACCCTCACCCTTTGCCCTACTTTCAAATCCATATATGTCATCTCCTGCCCAGATATATCAATTACTTTTATTTCCATTAGTTCATCCTTATCAAAAAAGAAAATTTGGGGTGTCATCTCTCCACCATCGATTTGCAATAAAAACGAATATGCCACTTTCTCTGATACATCCGTATTTACCTGTTTAATCATTCCTTCGTAGTCATGCTTTCTCTCAGAAACTGGTTTGAGATATGTCCCCACATTCTGGAGTCTCACATTAGTAGAGAAATAATAAAACAAGGCACCACCCATCATCAATGCAATCACCCCCACCACAATTTTCATCTTTGTCTGTTGCATCACAATACCATCATAAACCACAATGAACAAAAAATCATACACAACCCCGCTAACAGCTCTTACTCAAGGTTTAAACCTTCCCCATATGAACTCCCTATAAGAGCCGTGCCTTGTAACTCTTTAGGTGCATATCCTGTCTCTTGCCAGCGAGTTAATAGTTCAAACCGAGTTGTATCCTTTGCAATACTCGACTCTAGTTTCATACTTTCAAGTACGCTATTCAGCACGGCATCAGGAGCAAAAAAACGTGGCCAAAACAAGTCTCGACCCTCAATATCATCGGCCAAAAATATTCTCTTATTATGTATTAATGTGAAGTACACATATGATCCATCGGAATTTTTCCATTGGAACACGCTCGCAATATAATCTAGTTGAGTCTCATCCAAATTCGATTCAGTTGCCGCGTATCCACAAAATCGTACTGGCTGACTACTCGGATTAGCATCGATACTTTCTTGAGCGTCCTTATCCCAACGCAATTCTCGCAAATTTATCCCATCTCGATCATGCTTCCAAAGATCTATATGGTAATTCGTATTAACAGTCTCGGGCATAGGTTGCGCATTCAGTTGACACAAATCGCCTGCCTTGCCATTCATAACTAGGTCGACGGGCATTTTGTTTTGCAACGCCTCGGCAGATGTTGCATACAGCTTATATCCCAGCCATGTTTCTGGCGTAACCGACCCATTCTCAGTCTTGGCTACGACCACATCTCCTGTCGGCGCGTGGATGACATATGTGCCGTCTGGTCCCTGCTCCGCACCAGCGGGAAGGAGCGTTAGGTCGGGGGACGCCAATACCCAATCACCGTTAGCATCCAAGGTAAATTCTTGACCACTTACATGGGCGTGCCACACACCATCACTAGACATCTGAGGATTTTCAGCACCATCTAAAGCGGGTAAGGCCACCAACACCGACACTCCATTAACTTCATGCGTAGCCAACATGGCATTATGACCACCAGCTTTATTATCAATTTGTACAGCACTCAAGTGTTGGTTATCTATATCAATCACCTTCCCATCAACTGACAGACCCCATGTATGTACATCCATGCCACTATTATCAAACCCGCTATTCATCACATCAAATGAGACTGATCCAGTCCCACCAAAGCCAGCCACTTTTTTTAATTGATTCTGAGGAATTATACTGGTACGTTGTCCACTCTGCATTAAAACCCTGCGCATCACTATCCAGTCACTCTCATTTTGTAAAGTAAAAGTATATCTAGTTCCGTTAACACCATCATCACCCTGAATAGACTCTGTTGCGACATATTGACTTCCCAAAAGCGGTGTAAAAAAACCATTCGTCAAAAAATCTTGATTTTCCACCAAGCTAGTACCACCACCAATTAATATATTCCGACCTTCCGATTGAACAATTCCCATCCCCCCACCGTAAAAAACCTTAGTATTATCTCCTAAAACAACTCTATTATCCCTCTCTGGCGTACTCAAGGGATCAGAATCGAGTTGGATAAATGACTCATGATTTGGATTTCCAGTACTGGCAGGTATCACGATATGACTATCAATCGCACTCAAACCTCCTAAGTCAAAACTAGTTACTACCCCCCTCAAATCTGTATTAGATACAGCGATCGAATCGGAGTTAATAAACCCCCATTCGTTAAGATCCTGATCAGTTGCAGAATAAACATTCACAACATTGTGCGATCTACCCGCTAGTGATTGTAGTGCAATATCATCTTGACCGTTTCCATCCAGAGAGTTTTGAATTTCATTAGCAACTCCTGGCAGAACTAATCCAGCCATAACGCTTGGTAATCCAACAGCCCTACCAGCACGACTATGTGCGAAATTCCATGGAGCCTCGGTAAATAGCTTAATGGCTCCTAGCGCAAATTTCTGAGAAACTTCAGTTATCGTGTTATATATAGATCCGAGCTCAGCACGCAACTTCTCAAAGTTATGTTCAACACTATTAATTAATTTGCCAAATGTAGCTTCAAATTTCTTCATATCTTACTCACATTATAGGTTAAAGAAATAATATCGTCAAATCCTATAACATTCAATTGAAATAAGCTATACACACGTCTTACACATCCCATAGGATTCATGCTCATAACTAGACTATATCATACTCATACCGATCTGCAACCCACCCTCATCCACCCTCCTGTACGTCCATTTCTGTATTCATCTTCCGTAACCTACTGCATAATGTTCTTGTGATACACCTTCCGGGAGTCTCCTGGAAGGTGTATCATCTAACTAATGCCATCAAAACATAGTATCAAAGAGTACGAGCCGGGTGCGTATTATCACCTCTACAATCGAGGCGTCGAAAAGCGCATTGTCTTCCTAGATGACACCGACTACAAAACCTTTCTCGGCTACCTACGCCTCTACCTGACCGACCCCAAACTTCCGGGAGACTCCCGGCAGGCTCGTCCTCTCTCAAAGCCAATCAAAAACTACACTGGCAATATCACTCTACTTGCCTACTGCCTTATGCCCAACCACTTCCATTTACTTATTCGACAAAGAGATTATGACGGGATCAATCACTTTATGCGCTCCTTCATGTCAGAGTACGTCCGCTACTTTAACACCAAATACGATCGTGTGGGTAGTCTTTTCCAGGGACCATACAAAGCCGTCAAAGTTATCTCTGAAGAACAATGGATCTACCTCTCCAAATACATTCATCGCAACCCGCTCGACCTCAAAGCCTTCCGGGAGTCTCCCGGAAGGCTAAGTGATTACCCTTACTCATCCTACCCAAACTACCTCGGATTTTTCCAGCAGACATGGGTCAACACCAAAGATATCCTCGACCATTTCCGTAACAACCATCAAAAATATCAGAAGTTTGTCGAAAGTCAGGAGGAAATCACCCCAATTTACAGAATCGCCCTGGACTACGATTAATTAGTCTTCCGGGAGTCTCCCGGTAGGTAAACACCCAACACTCTCTGCACTGCTGGGATTAGATCACTGGCCGAAAAAAATGTTCCTATCTTCTTCTCCATTTCCTCCCCCGCCTGTTTATTTACCTGACTGGCGACCACACAACTAGCCATAGATGGGCTCTTGGCGTACAACCCAGCCACAAGACCTGCTAGCACATCCCCGCTCCCCCCTTTGGTCATCCCAGCGCTCCCTCCCGCAATCTCTATTCTCTCCTTGCCACACGTAATCACATCCACTTGCCCCTTCGAGAGTATCGTCACCCCACTAATTCCTAGTTCCTCTACACTATTTCCTAGTCTGTCCAACTCTCTCCGATTTGGCGTCACGATCATATTTTTATTCAGGAGCGATGGATCCACCTCTTGTAGTGCTCCCCCATCCACCACCCATTTTTTCTCCGGATACTTTTTGAGCAATTTATTTACAATCTTTTTTGTGTCCTCTCTTAAATCCCGCATCTTAAATCCTAAATCATTACTAGTCGAGCGTGTCATTCCCGGTCCAATCAAAATACAGTCATCCTCCTGGATATAATGCTCGACATCTTCCCACGCGACCACTATCCCCTCCCAGAACTTTTCCTTTGCTCTCACGCGCATCAGCTCATTATTTTCCATTGTAGGTGAGGAAAAATGCACCATATCCACTATTTTTGAAGCCATACACGCCGACCAAAAAGGCGCGGCATGAAACAATTTTGACCCTCCAATCACTAGCACCCGTCCGTTTCCCCCCTTGTGACTATCCCTCTTTGGCAACACTATTTGATCTATGTAACTAGCGATATCGGTTTTCATACTTGCATCTTAGTTCATAAATCCTAAATCTTAAAGCCTAATCACCTCGGCGCCCTTTACCATCCCCACCACATCTTCTTCTGCACTAGTCACTATCGTCTGTCGCCCGTTCATCATCGCCACCACCTCTTCTCGGTGGATCTGGTCTAGCTCCGAAAAGATATCATCCAGGAGCAAAATAGATTTTACTTTCAACCTCTCCTCGACATACTGCATCGCCCCGATCTTGAGGAACAAAACCGCTAGTCTCTGCTCCCCCCGACTCCCATACTTCATCAGATCCCGATGCTCCCCAATTTGAGAATTTGAGAATTTATGATTTGAGATTATTCTAAAGTCATCTTTATGTGGACCAACTAGCGTATACCCCACAGCTACCTCTGCTTCGCTGTACTGTGCCAGGCGTGCTGGAGAAATAGTCGAGGCATCGTACTCAAATCCATACACCCCAAAACTTGTCTTGACCTTGCTCAAATAATCAAACAACCCTCGCCGATAATCGGTCAAAATATTGCCATTTTTAATAATCGATTGGTCCCAGTAAGACAACTGCTCTCTCCTCGCTAGGCCGTCGCGGATAGCATCTAGTAGTCTATTGCGACGCTTGAGTGAGGCCTCATACACCCCCAAGGCACGAGCGTACTCTGGGTGTGCCATCGAGAGGGTTTCATCTAGATACGAACGTCTACGAGAAGGCGAGCCCTCGATCAGTCGCATATCTTCGGGGCGAAACAGCACTACCGCCATCTTTCCCACCATAGCAGATCTAGTGCGTGCAACCCCATCTACCAGATATCTCCGTTTAGGGGTGCGCTTCCCCATATATATCCCTTTGGTCAAAACCACAGAGATCTCAATTCGCTCCTCATTTTGCTCAACTACTCCCGTCACGCTCCCGATATCAGCCTCAAACTTGATCATCTCACTCGTCTCCCCCGCCCGCTCGCTCATCCCCGTAGCCAAGAGATATATTGCCTCTAAAATATTTGTCTTGCCCGCGCCGTTTTGGGCCACGATGGCCGTGGCTTGCCCAAAATGAAATACTTTCTTCTTATAGCTACGAAAATTATCCAACGTCAATCGCTCGAGTCTCATTAGCCACTATTATACCTGACACTCCCTACACACCCACGTCCCTCTCCCCCCAACCACAATTCGCATCAAAGCAAGTCCACATTTATTACACGGCTCACCCGTTCTCCCATAGGTCAAAAACTCGTTTTGGTAGCCTCCTCGACCTCCATAAAAATCACGGTACGTATTATCGCTTGCACCCCCCAGAGCTAGTCCTCGCTCTAGTACACTGCACAAACTTTCCCGCAATTTTGCGACTTCTTTCAGGTTCAACCCATTAGCCGTCCTTTGGGGATTGATCCCAGCTAGCCATAGTCCATCATTTGCATAAATATTGCCCACCCCCGCTATCATCCCCTGATCCAGGATTACTTCTTTGATCGCTCGCCTTGTTTTTTGGAACCTGCGAAACAGCTCAGTCTCACTCACATCCCACGGCTCTGGACCCAGTTTGCTCCTAATTCCTTTTTCCTGTTTCCCAATATCTTCCACGACTTTGATGTATCCAAACATCCGGGTATCCCAGTAGTATATTTTTCGCCCATCTTTGAGTGTGATCACCACCCTTGTGTGCGTAGCCGTTTCGTAAGAAACATCCCCAATTATCAACCTTCCCGTCATTTTTAGGTGTATTTGCAACCCTCTTCCTGATATAAATTTAACGAACAAATATTTCCCAACTCTACTTATCTCCTCTATCACCTCTCCTCGAATCTTTTGCGAGCCCTCAAAGCACCTATCTTCTCTCACCACTACCTGCACGATTTCACTGCCCAAAATCTCCTTTTCCAACTGTCTTCGTACTGTCTCCACCTCAGGTAATTCTGGCATAATCCTAACCTACAAGTGACATAATGAATTAATTCATCATGTCATAAACACCTATTATTTTTGCTATTTTCTTCATAAAAATTTCCCGTTCAAATTTGCTCGCCCAGTTCTTGATTTGCGCTCTATCCCACTTAGTTTTTTCCATCTGTGCTATCCCACGTTTTACACTCTCTATGTCCGTCCCCTCGATCAAAATCCCCGTTTTACCAGGCAAAACTGTCTCCCTGTACCCCCCACCGTTAAACGCCAAAACTGGTGTCCCATACGCCATCGACTCAACTACGGTCATCCCAAAGTCCTCGTCGCGCGCTAGGGCTACAAATCCACTTGCACCTTCGTACAACGCGGCCAGTTGCGCATCATCCACTCTCCCCAAATATTCCACGTTTGTACCCACCTGGCTCAGCAAATTTCCATAATTGCCGACATCCTCCCCGACAATCTTGAATCTCGCATCTAGCTTCTTTGACGCCGCAATCACTGCCTCTATCCCCTTCCCCCCCACAATCCTAGAGATCATCAGGTAATAGTTATCTGCTGTCCTAGAATCTATCTTCTCTCTCCTAAAATCTTGTATCTCAATCGGCGGATACACCACGCTCGCCTCTTTCCGGTAAAATTTGCGAATTCTGCCAGCTACTTCTTTTGAATTGGCGATCCACACATCCACTCGCTGAGCAGATTGATAATCAAAGTAGCGCAAAAACGGCCCCACTAGCCACATAAACGCCTGCCCCCACCACTTTGCCTGTGCTCCGCTTGGTGTGTCGTATCCATATAGCCACCGGGGTGGAGTATGGCAATATGCCACTACCTTTGCGTCCTGCCTGACTCTAAATCCTCTGGTAATATATCCCGAACAGCTCGTGATAACCAAATCATATTCTCTCAAATCAATGCTTTTCCAAATCCATGGCAGTAGGAAACGAAAGTAGCTATAAAAACGCCCTATTTTGAGGAACCATCCCCACTTGCTCTCTACTACCGTCTCTCTCCTCTCTCCCAACATCTTGCTGGCCGTCCCTCTCTTTGCAAACGCGGTATAAATCGGAGCCTCTGGGTACATCTCAGCTAGCACCCCCAACACTCTCTCTGCCCCACCCGCTTCACTCAGATAGTCATGTACCAAGGCTATTTTCATTAAAACAACCCCATTTGATTTTCGTTTTTTAGTTTGCGCTTATTCTCGACCGAGTCAGGGAAAACACGCCTCACTAAACTCTTAAAATTCAGTTCCTCAAACTTTGCCTTCAAGGACTCTCCTTGTAGTCCCTTGTACTCCATCTCTTCCATCGTGACTTTTAGCTTCATATCTCTCACAATCCGAGACAAATCTTGCGAGAGCATGGCACTATCTTTACCGTCCATCAGCTTCTTGGCTACTAGTTCACCAAAGTGTACCTGCACCTCTTTAATATCTAGGTAAATGCGCTCTAGGGTACCAAACATTTTGAGGAGCTGTGCGGCCCCCTTGGGACCGATACCAGCCACACCCGGGATATTATCGCTCGGGTCTCCCACTAGCGCTTTGTAATCTACTATTTGTTCAGGGTGTACGCCGTACTTATTCCATACTTCGTCCGGCCCGTAGAGTACTGGTGGGTTTTGTCCCTTTGCTGGGGTCAATACTCGCACATCATCATTCACCAACTGCATTGTGTCTTGATCCCCAGTTAGTATCACAACATCCATTTGAGAATTTGAGAATTTAGGATTGGAAAATTTTGTCGACAGTGTTCCAATAATATCGTCCGCCTCATACCCCTCCTCCGCCACCTGTACCACCCCCATTGTCTCGATCACATCTTTAACGAGTGGGATCTGCTCGACCATTTCGCTGTCGGCCTTTGGTCTCTGGGCTTTGTATCCCACATATTTGAGATGGCGAAAAGTAGGCTTGGGTAGATCCCAGGCGACCATCAAATGGCTTGGTTTTACCTCTTCGATTGCCGAGATCAAGATACTGGCGACCCCATAAACAGCTCCCACCACCACCCCCGACTTGGTCGTAAACGGCGGGTAGGCATGATAGGCCCTATGCAGTAGCGCAGACCCATCCACCAGTAAAAGCTTTGCCATAAAAGTATTTTACCCCAGAAAATGGAGAATTATTTTTTGACTAGGTAGTCCAAGTGTCTCTTGAGCTCATCTATCTTCCGACTCTGCTCATCCAGCCTATCCATCACCCGCTTCATATTAAAATCTTCTTGGTATCGCAGTAGCTCTACCGACACAAAGGCCATAATACTGCCAAACAAAACCACCCCAAATACTTCTAAAAATACCGCTACAATTCTCCCAGCCGTCGTGACTGGCACCATATCCCCATACCCCACCCCAGTTACAGTGGTAATCGCGAACCACAATCCATCCCCCTCACTCCTGATCACTGCGTCTGTCGCATTTTTCTCAATTGGGGCAATGATGAGACCAAGCACGATAACGGCCACCACCAACCCCGTTAAGATTTTTTTAAATCTACTACTATGGGAAAGTTTCAAGGCTACTTGTCTGACCTGAGATACATTACTCATACGCTACACTATACTCGTTTTTGGCTTTTACTTCTTTTTCGCTCACTCCCACAATCTTCTCAAACTCATCTCGCTCAAGCGACTCTTTTTCCATTAGCGCTACGACAACTTTATCCATTATCTTGCGCTGATCTTTCAGGATTTTCATTGTAGTTTTCTCACACGCATTTACGATCCTCTTTACTTCACTATCAATCTCGGCTCGCTTACTATCAGATACATCTGTTGGTTCCATAAAATTGCGACCCCACTCCGAGAATCCCTCTTGTGGCCCAAAATCAATCGGTCCCAGTGGCGACATACCATAGTCGATCACCATTGCCCTTGCGATCTTGGTAACGCGATCAATATCCGAACTAGCCCCAGCCGTCAAATCGTTGTAAATCAGCTTCTCTGCCGCTCGGCCTCCCAGAAGAGTACAGATCTCTTCTAGTAGCTCTGTGCGAGTACTCTGGTACTTGTCGACCGCTGGTGGGATCATGGTAAACCCGAGCGCACGGCCACGGGAAATAATCGAGATGCGGTGGACTGGATCAGTATGTGAAAGGAAATGCGTGGCAATGGCATGGCCGGCTTCGTGGTAAGCCGTCATCTTGCGATCTTCTTCGCTTTGGATGCGCTTTTTCGACGGACCCATCTTTACCTTGGTCGCCGCTTCTTCGATATCATCAAACGTTATTTCTTTCCTATTATCCCTTGCAATCAAAATCGCCGCCTCATTCAGCATATTCTCGAGATCAGCTCCAGTAAATCCGACCGTTCTCTTTGCCACCGAATCCCAATCAATATCACTAACAAATGGTTTACCTTTGGCATGTATTGCCAGCGTTTTTTTGCGACCTTCAATATCTGGCATATCTAGCGATACTCGCCTATCAAAACGACCAGGTCGCACTAGCGCTGGATCGAGCACGTCAGGCCTATTGGTTGCGGCGAGCACCACCACATTTTCTTTTACGGTAAAGCCATCCATCTCGACTAGTATTTGATTCAAAGTTTGATCACGCTCGTCATGGCCACCCATCGATCCTGCCCCACGAGTCCTCCCTATCGCATCGATTTCGTCGATAAATATAATCGACGGACTAGCTTTTTTGGCGGTATCAAACAAATCACGTACGCGGCTAGCTCCCACGCCCACTAGCATTTCCATAAACTCAGATCCAGCCATAGAGAAGAATGGCACTCCTGCTTCACCTGCCACCGCTCTCGCCATCAAGGTTTTACCTACCCCGGCCGGTCCAATCAGCAGTACCCCGCGTGGAGTCCTCGCCCCCACTTTGGCATATTTATCTGGGTTTTTCAGGAAATCAACTACTTCTTCGAGCTCAACTTTGGCCTCGTCTACTCCTGCCACATCAGCAAATTTGACGTTTTGCTTGCCTTTAGCAAACAACTTCGCTTTGGATTTGCCCATCCCAAACATGCCTCCTCCACCCATCCCACCAGGACCCCCACCACGCATCTGACGTACAATCATGACGAAAAACAAAGCCATCAGCAAGAACGATAATACATTCAATATCCCCCCTAGCTTGTCCATAAAACTACCATTCTTCACTTTAAAATTAACTTCTGCTGGATCAATGTCGTATTGAGTCAATAGTTCGGTAAATGTCCCTCCAGTTTCTTTGGTGCTAAATTTCATCACTTGCTCGCCGTAATCCAAGATCACTTGATCACCGATCACTTCAACGCTCTGCACTTTTTGCTCGCGTATATCTTGCATTGCCTGGGAAATCGTCACGTTGAGATCAGCAGTTGCACCCGACATCCACGTCATCATGGCTGGCACAAATAAAAATAGGATCAGGCCCCAAACAAGTATTTTTTTGAGGTCAAATTTGAAGCTCCACATCTTAACTTCCTTTCCTTTCAACTCAGGGGGTAACTTTGGTGTTTCAACCTTCTTTGCTTTTGCCATATCAGACATTCTACCAGAAGTTTCAGACAATCAGAATACTCAGAACGTCAGAGACTCTGATTATCAGACATTCAGATCCTCCGAGTTTTCCGATTGTCCGAATTAGTGAAACTCGCTCCCTACTTCTACTTCCTCCCCCACTCTCACAATATACGGTTTCCCGTCTACTGTGTCGCAAGCAAACAGCATCCCCTCCGAGTCACCAAATGGCGTTTTCTTAGGCGCCAAATTCACCACCCACATCGTCTTTACGCCCACCAGCTCCTCTGGGTTGTACCACTCTTTAATCCCAGAGAATATCGTTTTCTGTCCTATCTCACCACCAAAATCGACTCTAAACTGAATGAGCTTGTTACTCCCCTCCGGCACCACCGCTTCCACAATTTTCCCCACCCTCACCTCAATCTTTACGTAATCGTCAAAATTAATTATTGGTTTCATATTCCTCCAAACCCCATTTTTTCTTTAACTTCATCGACCGTTACACGCGCAACGACCCTGGCTCTCTCTGCCCCATCGCGTATGACCTGATCAATATATTTAGGTTTAGCCACAAGCTCAGCTCTTTTGTCTTGAATTGGCTTAAG
>CAZCUC010000018.1:12083-14759 GCA_964502225.1 uncultured Pseudomonadales bacterium
ATTTCTCGTGCTACTTCCATGTGAGGCTCTTGATCAAGTCCAACTGGGACCACCCCTGCCTTGTAAAGCAAAATATCTGATGCCATCAAAATTGGATAGTTGAGCAATGCCATAGTTACATTATCGGGGTATTGTTTCGCTTTATCCTTAAAAGTAGGAAGGTGCTGCATCCTAGCCACTGTCATGACTGATGAAAAGTAAAAAGCCAATTCTGCGTGTTCTGAAACCATCGACTGAAAAAATAGAGCAGATTTATCCGGGTCTAGTCCGCAAGCCATATAGTCGATAATCACATCTCGCCTCTTATCTCCCAACTCGCCAACTTTATATGGCGTAGTAATTGCATGAACATCTGCCACCATATAAAAAGTCTCGTAGTTAGGGTCATTTTGGAGTTGCACCATACCCTTTGCTGTCCCCAAATAGTTCCCTAGGTGTAATCTCCCAGTTGGCCTCATTCCTTGCAATACTCGTTTTTTCATATTTCCTCCGTTTTTTATATTGTACCTGTAATTTCTCTCGCTGCCATCCCATAAAATCCTAATCCATCATAGGCTCGCTCACCATAAAGAACTGGAATTATTCCATTCTTCTCCTTAAAGTTAAAATAATCTCCTTTTTCTTTTATCCGACCATAAACCTCATATATGCGTACTTTCGCTGGCTTAATGCCATCTTTCTTCAGCCTCCTCACAATCTCGAGAGACTTCTTGAAAGATTTTGGATCATTGTGTCTACCCACCTCAACCGACACTCCCTTGTGCTGATCTATCAGGGCATGACCCCCCTTTATATTGTGCTTCATGTACACCACGTGCTTTACTCCAAGTGAAGATGCGAGTGGAAGCATGGCCAGATCGACTAGTATCGCAAACGGCTCGGATTCGATCGAGAAGGAGTGGAAATCCACGACTAATTTTCCCTTTTCCAAAGTTTTATCCAGTTCTCTCGCCCTCTTTTCCTCATAGCTATCCCCCCCTGTTCCAAACGCGGCGTTAAGATCATGCTCTGTAAATCGCACTCCCCGGGCCAATGCCCGGGGATTTGCAATTATTTGTTGTTCGCCAATACTCGCCATCGCCAGCGTTGGCATTATTTCATTACCATGAACTGCAGTAACAAATTGAAACTTGTTCATATTATTTCCCTTTCTTTAAATTAAATAACAGCACATACGCGTCCCCTGCCATCACGTCGAGGTCAGCGTATGCTTGCTGAATATTAGGAATCTGAGAAGTCTGCCCACTCCCAGCCAACATCCCACCATATAGCTTAGGAAGCTTTACCCGATGCAAAGTACAGTCAAAGATATCCCCCGTGTTCTTTAGCAAGCGCAAAGCTCCTACAATAGATTGTTCTACGAGAGGATTTTGCGTCCTGGTAAAGACAAGCGAGTTTCCTTTAGCTATCCCAGCAACTATTCGCTGCAGTACCATTGCTTGGTATATCCCGCTCGCTTTCGCTTCTTGCGAGACTGCTCCAGCAGCCAGGTAGACTCCGTCCTGCCCAGGAAACGTCGTATTCTCTAAGACATCTCTCGGGCTCCCGTAAACAGACGTGCTAAATCCGACAACTTTGCCTCCCTGGTGCGCCGTAATCAAAAGATCTCCAGACAAGTGGTGAAGAGTATCCTCCTTGTCAAAGTCAGGGCGACCAAATGCACTCTGGACACACACGTGGATCTGATCCGTTAATCTTTGTTCGAGATCTGTGTGGGATTTGATATTTTCCTTTATAGAAAAAGCTGCTGGCACTTTGGTTTCAAAGTGATTTTCGTCCTCACGATACTTGATAGTATGTGCTTCACATGAATCGCATTCCAAGTCTCGGTAGCTAGGTAAGCTGACAACCGATCCAGGGTCAAATCCTCCTGATCCTGGCACATAACGGACTAAGGATTTTTCAACCACAGTAGTTACGTCCCCAGATCGATCACAACCACTGAGGTGAAAGGTAGAATTAACCCTGCCAAAGGCGCTCCTGCTCTTGTCTTCCTGCAACAAAAGACTCATAAATATTTATTCCTTTTGTATAAAACTGTTTTAACTCTTTCATATATTTTTCCTTTTATTACTAATAAATAATTGGCCATGACTAATTCGCCAGCGCATAGTAGCACGACCCAAAATCAAATAGTATTTAGTTTGTATTCTCATAGTCATTCTTTTCTCCAATAAAAAAGCCCTTGCATACCCACCACAAAATACGTGATAGATTTACAAGGGCCCTTCAGCTTCGTTCAGGACGATACCACCTTGTTACTTTTTCTTACAAAAAACCCACCTAGTCGGTGGGATAATCGCAAGAAAACTCTTTCTATGCGAGCTTTATCCTTTCGGCAACACTCGTTGCTAACTTTTTACGGTTTTGCCTCCGTATAGCACATCTTTTGGAAAGTAGCGCTATCAGCTCAAGGATTCCCAATCAAATCCTCTCATCGCCTTTATTCAATTGTGGGCAATATATCAGTCCCGATCAACCTTGTCAAATAACCAGAGGCGAGGTATACTGAAAAAGCTCTTTTAAAACGCGCGGGGTAGTGTACGGTGCACGTGAGGCTCATAATCTCACAGACTAGGTCCAACTCCTAGCCCCGCAACATGTATTAAAAAACCACTCAGTAATGAGTGGTTTTTTGTTTAAAGCTCGCACTGAGCGAAGCCGAAGTGTAGCAGG
>CAZCUC010000019.1:0-14550 GCA_964502225.1 uncultured Pseudomonadales bacterium
CTGAGCTTGCCGAAGGGAGCCCTACCGGGGGAGCAATGATATACTTTGATATAGTGTGTGGTTTGGTAGAATTATTTAGTATGAATAGAAAATTTGTAGGCGAAAACATAATCTTTGACACACCAAATTTAGTTGATAAAGTAGGTAGTAGGAGAAAGGGCGAAATTATTCGAATAGGTTCGGGAGAAATAGGTTACGTAGATTGGTCTGATCCTGATCGTTTAGAGGGATCGCCTGGTACGGCCAGAATGATGAGACCTGGCCATGTCTATGATATTGAAGTCGAGAAAGGTGAAAGGGGTAAAGGAAACGGACGGCAATTAATGATTGCTCTCACCGAAAGACTTGTTGAAGTAGGGTATCGTCGAGTAGTAATTCTAGGTGCTATCATATCGGAAACTGGTTTTTATGACAAAATTCTCGGAGAACTTAGACAGGACGGTCTGGTAAAAGATATAAGTAGAGAATGGCGAAATAATGGCAATTCTAGACGTGTTAATTATGTGGTCGATCTCAATGACGCAATAAGTGCTTTCTAAGTCTAGTAAAATTCGTGTATAGCTATTAAAACAACTCTATTTACTCTTATCGGATGATTACGTTTGATAGACACTTGTGTTACAAAGCAATAAACATTTGGATTACATCCCACAAATGGAGCAAGGGGATACTAAACATTTTGGCAATGTGTTACCATAATCGGTATGAGTAAGCTAATTAACTGTCTCTGGTTTGCCAACAACGATGGGGAAGAGGCGGCAAGCTACTACGTAGATACTTTCAATGCGGCTCCGGGTGAACACAACGCACAAATGGGTGATATCACAAAAAATCCTAAAGCCAGTGAAGAAGTATCGGGGAGGCCGGAAGGGTCGGTGATGACAGCTGAATGCGAGCTGGATGGAATAAGCTTCATGTTTTTGAATGGCGGTCCGGTTGAGCAGTTCAAACTTAACGGCGCAACATCGTACATCATCGAGTGCGAAACACAGGAAGAAATTGATTATTTTTGGGACAAACTTTCGGCAGTTCCTGAAGCTGAGCAGTGTGGGTGGTGCACAGACAAATTCGGGATTACATGGCAGATCGTCCCAAGAATTTTAGATGAAATGATGCGCGATCCCAAAAAAGCGGAAGCAGTGATGCAAGCATTCCTGCCAATGAAAAAAATAGATCTTGAGACCATCCGAAAAGCTGGTGAATAATCCCGACACAATTTCGGCATGAATATGTTTAAGCCGACATCATCTCCTAATCTATTGAAAAATAAACGTAGGTGATTGTAAACTTGTTATATTAACTTATATCGAAAAGGGGTAAGTATGACTAGTACTAATAGAATGCGCGCTATTCTTACTGGAATATTGTTTCCGCTTACCGATATCACCGCGATAGCGGGATTACTGTTGTACCAACCTCTTTTAACCAATCCTCTTTTTATAACTACCTTAAATGTCAATCAGAACCCAATACTCCTCGGCACATTGTTAGAAATAATTTTGGCTGCGTGTGGTGCTGGTACGGCATTGGTGCTTTACCCTATCCTAAAGAAACAAAATCAAAGCTTAGCGTTAGGTTATGTCATTTTTCGTGCTATAGAATCAATCATCATATTGATAGGTGTAATGTGTATGCTCACGGTACTTGCTTTACGTGCTGATTTTCTGGCTGTTGGAGGTGATATAGCAATGTATCAGACTATCGGTAAAGCTCTGGTTACTTTACAAAAGTGGACTTTTATTTTTGGCCCTAACATTATTTTACCGATCAATGCAACCATGCTCGGATACTTGCTATTTAAATCCAAGCTCGTGCCGAGAGTCATTTCCTCTCTATATCTTTTTGATGCACCGATCTTGTTTATTGCGAGTATGTGGATAGTGTTTGGAGTTTACCCACAGACAACGCCGTTTGCCATAATAATTGCCATGCCTTTACTGGCATTTGAAGTTTTATTTTCTCTGTATCTCATTATTAAAGGGTTTAATCGCTCTGCACTTGAAACCCTGGAAGGCAAAAATTAACCATCATTTTTAAGGTATTAAAATAATTATGAAAGCAGTCATTTGTAAAACGTATGGACCGCCAGAAGTTCTAAAAATTCAGGAAATCGCCAAACCTACGCCAAAGCCAAATGAAGTCTTGATCAAAATAATGGCTACAGCGGTGAATTCTGGCGATGTGAGGATTCGAGGTCTAGCAGTCACAGGATTTATGCGTATTGTGATGCGTTTTGTACTTGGGTTTAGCGGACCAAGAAAACAGATTTTAGGATCGGTCTTATCTGGTGTAGTCGAAGCCGTTGGTAGTGAAGTAGTAACATTTAAGCCTGGCAATGAGGTATTTGCTTCAACTGGTGTTACCCTTGGCACATATGCAGAGTATATGTGCTTACCCGAAACGAGTGCGATTGCTATAAAACCCAAAAAGGCCTCGTTTGAAGAGGCTGCGGCGATTCCCTTTGGGGGAACCACAGCCCTCTATTTTCTTCAAAAAGCAGGGATTGCATCAAAGCCAAAACAAAATGTCTTAATTTATGGGGCGTCTGGCGCGGTTGGGACTGCAGCCGTACAGATAGCTAAATATTACGATGCCCATGTGACAGCGGTATGTGGCAAAGATAGTGTGAAACTTGCTACATCGATTGGCGCAGACAGTGTTATTGTCTACACCAAGGACGATTTTACCAAGAACGGCAAAAGATATGACATCATTTTTGATGCAGTGGGCAAAAAACAAAGAAACGAATGTACTAACTCGCTTACCGAAGAGGGAAAATACGTGACCGTGGGAGGTTTAGATGTGGTATCTGTAACCAAAAAGCAGCTAACACTCTTAAGCGAAATGTATAACAAAGGCGAATACAAAGCTGTTATTGATAAAATCTACCCACTAGAAGGTATTGTTGAGGCTCATAGATATGTTGATCAGGGGAGAAAGAAAGGAAATGTTGTCGTGACAGTACACACTGCTTAATGGTTCTCTAATATATGCATGAATTAAACCAAGCAGATACAGTCGGCATACCAAAAAGAAGAGCTTGGCGAATTTTTACCTGGTTGGGACGTTCTATTATTGTAATTGTTGGATTAATATTGATAGGTATAGTGTATGAGTCTCGATCAGAGGCTACTGATGCCAAGCGCTACCCTCCACCTGGTCGATTCGTGGATGTTGGTGGTTACCAGTTACACCTTTATTGTAGTGGAGAGGGGAGCCCGACAGTAGTCATCGAGTCTGGGTGGGGTGGATCGTCTGCTATATGGGGTTGGGTACAACCTGAGGTGGCAAAAATCACTCGTGTATGTGCATATGATCGCGCAGGTATGGGCTGGAGTGAATCTAGTCCTGAGCCTAGAACGGCTCGTCAGTTTTCTAGGGAATTGCACATCTTGCTCGAACGAGCACATGAGCCGGGACCATATGTATTGGTAGGCCATTCCCTTGGTGGACATATCGTGCGGGTATATGCGAATGAGTATGTTAGTGAAGTGGCGGGGTTGGTACTCGTTGATCCTCAAAATCTCTCCGAGCATGCTACTACTGCGCCAAACTCAGGGTCAAGACCGGGGAAGTATTCGTTGCCCGTACTAGCTGCACACATGGGTCTCATACGATTACTCGCGGTTCCTTTGGGCGCCGTACAAGACTTGCCACCTCATGATAAACAGGCATATAAAGCTACTTCCGTAAGTCCAAGATCCGTACACACGTTTTTAGATGAAGGTGTTGGTATGTCTGAAGGTGCGGTACAAGCTCGAGCGGTAACCACCCTGGGCGATATGCCGCTGATCCTGCTCTCACGGGGTAAGAATTTGGATGAGGAGACGATTGCTTCACAGGATCGATACCTTAAACTTTCAACAAATAGCCAACGATTGATCGCAGAGAAAAGTAATCATGGGATTATGGTTGAACAACCAGACTCTGTAGTAGATGCGATTATGCAAATGGTCGAGATGGTCCGCTAATACTTCTGTACCAACTGATATTTTTTTGGTGTGAATATGTTCAAGCCAACATCTGCGCGGGCAGGTGGGATGGGCATGATTATGTAATCGCTCACAAAATATAACTCAGACCGTATTAGCTATAGACAAGCACTACAATTAGTTGTAGTATGTGCGTATGACAACTACTTCAAATACTTCAAATAGTAATAAACAGAGAGTTACACTTTTTCTAAAGCCCAGTATTTTGAAACATGCGCGTGCAGAGGCGATAGTTGAAGACATAACCCTAACACACCTGGTTGAAAAAGCGCTTATCGCATATTTGCCAACAGAAATTATTTTGAAAAAAGATGTGGTCTGAGCCGGTTAATTGAAAATAGTTTGGTTATTTGGGATTTTGAATAGAAATTTGATTATTTAATATCGAGGGACGTTTATGGTAAATGATAATAAAAGCAATATTTTGGCCGCCGTTGCTGGCGTAGTAGTTGGGGCAGGAGCGGCGATCGCTGGTGCTGTCGCACTGAGTGACAAAGGTAACCAAAAAGTTATCGACGAGACTCTGAGTACGGGCAAAAAGAAAGCAGAAAAATTGATCCAGGTGGTAAAGACTGCACAGAAAGGAGTAAAAAACCTATGACAGAGCTACTAGAACAAACCAAAATAGGAGCTAGCAATTCTCAAAAGACTGAGTACCTCATTTATTATTTCTTTGGAACACTAGAAGCACTGCTTGCTTTTAGACTCTTATTTAAACTAGCTGGTGCTAGTGTAAATAGCGGATTTGTAAGGATGATTTATGGTCTGACAGGAATATTTACTTGGCCCTTTGAAGGAATATTTAGAAGAGCATTTGCACAGGGTGTAGAAACCACCTCGGTACTTGAGCCGGCAACGATAGTGGCCATCGCGGTATATGCGATTGCGGCGTGGGGGATAGTCAGACTAGTCCGCATATCTTCAGGCGAACAGCAAAGCGAATAAGTTATTAAATATTTGAGGATAAAGTTATGACAACGATCGTAAACACACCTGCTCCTTCGAACGAGACAGGAGGATATGGACTGATAATTGGAGTAATCGCACTGTTGTTTGTGGGGATCTTGTTCTTTTACTATGGACTCCCAGCAATAAGGGGGATGAGTACACCACAAATCAATGTGCCAAACCAGATTGATGTAAACGTGAAGCAAGCAAACTAATTTATATAATATCCGCCATGGCGGAAAAAGGAGATATATGGGAATAATTACATGGATAGTATTTGGTGCGCTAGCGGGGTGGATTTCTTCGATGTTTATGAACACCGATTCTAGCCAAGGTGCGCTCGGGAATATAGTTATGGGTATCATCGGCGCAATAGTCGCTGGATTCTTGATGCCGGTACTTGGGATGTCGGGAGTAACTGGATTCAACCTCTACAGCATTGTGGTGGCCGTAATCGGAGCAGTGGTTGTGATCTCTGTCTCGCGGATGATTCGTAAATGATTAACGATCCAGTCCAAGTAGCGATTGCAGGTGCAAAACAAGACAAAATTGTGGTTGAGGCGCTCGTACGTAAGTCGAATAGAATATTGGCGAGTATTACGACCCACAAGTTCCCCTTGGACTTGTTCCCCGATAGCATAAATGTGGAGGAGGGGAGAGTGACGGTGATTGTACGCAATTTCTTTTGGTCGTCGCAAATATACAGCGTAGATATTAAGAATATCGCCAATGTTCTACTAAACACGGCCCCATTTTTTGCTCAATTGGTGATCGTGTCCAAAACATTTGCTGAGAATGAAATACGAGTAAATAGTTTGTGGATCAAGCAAGCGATATACGTGCGCAGACTGATCGAGGGACTGCGAGTCCTAGAGAGCAACCAAGTTGATACTTCGGTCTATACGAAGCGAGAGTTGATCGGAAAACTCGAAGCCCTAAGTTCGACTGAAACAGTTACTTGAGATTAATATACGTGTGATGGGAGTGATGCCTATGTTAAATATGATTATGTTGCTAATTCTGGGATCGGCCCTGACTTATATTTCAAAATATAATCTCGAGCCAGTAAATGTATATATGGGTCCCTATACGATTGCCAATATTCCGTTGTTTTATGTGATTGTTGGTTCTTTGCTGGTTGGGCTCATACTCAGTTACATAATGCAGATTTTAAGCAATATCGTGACATTTTTTGAGATGCGAGGGAAAAGTAGAGAAATCCTAGTCAACCAAAACGAGATTTTGAGTTTGACTAAAACCGTGCATCAACTAGAACTAGATAATGAGAAACTTAAACACGACGGGCCAAAACTAACTGATTCGAAGGCACTATGAGAGCATTGCTGGCAAAAATTTATAAAGCCTTGAAACTCCCAAAGGGTATTCAGTTAAAAATAATGAGATTGATGCAAGACAAGTTTTTGGTCGGAGTGACTGGGGTGGTGTTTAATGACCGAGGCGAAGTATTGTTGTTTAAACATAGCTACCGGACACATTCTTGGGCATTGCCGGGTGGGTATTTAAAAGCTTATGAGCACCCAAGTGAGGGACTCGAGCGAGAGATATTTGAAGAGTCAGGACTAGTTGTGAGTATGGATCGGGAACTAAAAATACGGACTGATCGTGAGACAGCGAGGATAGATATTGGGTATATTGGGGTGCTGATTGGTGGGGTATTTAGCCCTTCTAGCGAAGTGGCGGAGTGTGGGTTTTTTGCTCAAGATAAAATGCCACTCTTGCGGAGCAACCAAGTGATTTTGATTGATGAAGCCATAAAGACAAAAATGTGAACCAAAGACTCGATTAGTGTTTGATAGAATACGATCATGACCAAAATGATTTCTGATGGGGTGGTCCACAAAGTCCCCCCCGATCTATTTGAGGCACTCAGTAGTGATAGTCTCGCCCTCAGACAATGGGAGAGTTTGACTCCGCTTGCGCGTAACGAATGGATCTGTTGGACAATTTTTGTGAAGAAAGCGGAAACAAGAAAGGAACATGTCTTGAGGGTGGTGAGGGAACTGAAAGAGGGTGTACGGCGACCTTGTTGCTGGATAGGGTGTATCCATCGCACTGACAAAGCGATAAGCCCATCGGTTGCGGCGATACTGAGTAAGCGTGCCACGAGATAAACTAACTTGCAAGGAATATACTGGTGTCATGAAGTGGTTGAAATATATTGTATTTGTGGGACTGTTGGGGTATATCCCAACGTGGACGCAGTTTGCGCAGTTAGCAGGGAGAGTTGAGAAGGAGAGTTCAATCTTTACCGTGATCGTAGATAACGAGGTTAGTAGGTTAATTCACGATAAGACTGGTGTGTCGGTAAAGACGGTAAAAATATCCGAAACAGATACCCCTTTTGCGATGATGGTGGGAGTACCAGGTAACCCACAACTAATTATTTCTCGGATGTTGTACGAAACATTTAATCCTGATGAATTGGATTATGTATTGATGCACGAAGTGGGGCACTATGCTCTCCGCCACAGCGTCAAAGAACTTATTGCTGGAATTATTTTGTTAGTGATTGGACTGAAAATGTTGAGTGGAATAAGGGGTGTAAGCAAGGGAGTGTTGGCCGCTGTTTTAATTGGTTTGTTCTTTGGGGTAGCGATGATACGGCTCGGCGCTTACAACGAAATAGAGGCCGATCACTACAGTGTGGTACATATGACTCACCCGGAAGGAATGATTAGTGCGACCGAGAAGTTTAGGCAGTATTACGAAAATTATTTTATAAGAGTAGACAATAAGTTGCTGAGATGGATGTTTTACCGTGGCAATCCGTATGATAATCGAATCAGGATGGCACGCGAGCAGTTGGTTAAGTAAACTGTTGTAGGTAGGTTTTTGCGAGCGATTTGATCTCCTCAGTTACCTGGACGAGACACATGCCGACCTGATATTGACCATAGATGAGATAGGAGTCGAGAGGAGCAAATAACATGGCTGGGAGTGCCAATAAGTCCTCTTCTCCATCTACGGCAATGATTTGAGGGAGGAGTGTGTGTTCGTACTGCTTGAGGACCGAGTCGAGGGTAGTGGCGATCTCTGGGTTGATGGTGCCCGCGGGATTTGTAATCCTAGCAGAGATAGTAGCAAAATACTGGTTGATAAACGACTCGGACAAGCGCTCTCTCCTCGTGTAAAAATCCACGATCCCAATCGTGGGGGGGAGCCCAACGCGGATCAAGTCGATCGTGACGATGTCGCCCACTGAAGTAATCATGGACATAGGGGGAATAAGGTCACGAGCTTCGTTTGCATCATGCAAAACCTGCCCGAGCGGTTGCTGGAGTCTGTTGCGCAGAGTGGGTGGCAGAGTGGTGGTAGAGAGCGAGGCAAAGAATTTAGCGTATGAATGTCCCTGGACATCAATCTCGCCTGCACGGATGCGGCTGGAACTAATAACTTGGCGGTCATCTCCTGAGAGGTAGGGGAGTACGACGATTTGGAGAGGGCGGAGGTTGCGCGCTTGGCGAGCCAGGTTGATTTTGTGGGCACCTCCCTCGGTGCCCTTTGTGACAAAGATGGCCTCGATCTCTCTATCAGTTAAAGTGGGCCCATAGATGTCGTCAATTGGTACAATCCTGACACGAGTCGAGAAATGTTCCTGCGCGATAAATGCTTGGAGATTGGCTAGTCGCTTGGAGTAGTTTTCGATGGTTTGAGGGTAGCGCTTGGCACCGAGGAGATTGGTTTGGGTGAGACCGATGATGAGGTGCTGTGCTAGCTCGATTGATTTGGTTATAAAGTGTTTGTGACCCAGGTGGAGATGATCAAAGGTTCCACCTATTACAGCGAGTCGATGAGTAAAAGACATAGTGAGATGGACTACTTGTGGTCGTCCAGTCCAGTATTTGATAGTTTGAGCCGGTGAATAGCAGAGTTGAGGATGCGACCGATCATTTGGTTGAAACTTAGCCCGGCGGCCCGGCCCGCAATGGTAAAAAAGGAAGATTCGTTGGGATCGGACATGAGTCCTGGGGGGTGGTTGATTTCCATTATGTGGGGTACACCTTTGGAGTCGAGTCTGATGTCGAGCCGACCAAAATCCCGGCAACCAATAGAAGTATAGCCACGCATAGATAGGTCGGTGATTTGGCGCTCGAGCTTGGGGGTGAGGTGCGCGGGGCAAAACTCGGTTTGGTGCATGGGGACAACGCCGGTGGCGCCGTAGACAAACTTGGCTTCGTAGCTATCGATGGCGGGGGCGTCTTTGGGTAGACCCGCAAAGTTGATCTCGACGATGGGGAGGACAGTGAGGTTATTGCCGTTGCCGATAATGGCGACGGTAAACTCGCGGCCGGGCAGGTATGATTCTACGAGAGCAGGTTGGTGGTATTCCTCATTAATATATTTGACAGCAGATCTAAGCTCGCGTAGGTTGTTAACAATAGAGTTGGATTTGATGCCGATACCAGAGCCTTCACTGCTAGGTTTGACGATCAAGGGGAAGGTGAGGGATTTTTTGAGTATTTCTGTGGGAGTGGTAAAGAGTTGGGAGTCGGCGGTTGTGACCCCGCTGGCGCGCCAGATCTCTTTGGCGCGGGATTTGTTTAAAATGAGTGCGGAGGAGAGTGGCCCGGGGCCAGTGTATGGGATACCAAGAATCTCACAGAACATGGGGATATGAGCTTCGCGGTCTAAACCCTGACTCATCCCTTCGGCCAGGTTAAAAACTAGATCAAGGTGCGGCTTGCCAGCACGGAGACGCTCGTAGATATTGTCATCCACAGGGAAGTACTCGACTGTGTGGCCGTTGTTTTCGACTGCTTGGCCGGTGGCCGCTGTGGTTTTCCACTCATCACCTTCGATGTGTTTTTCGAGGGCAGGATCGGTCCGATCATAACCAGTAGGGCGGGCGTTGTAGACAAGGCCAATTTTCATAGGGGATTATTTTTTGAGTTCGAGTTTTTGGAACTGTCCGCGCCGAAACATTTCCAGAATAATAGCATAGACGGCAATATCTTTGACATTGTCAGAGATACTCTCATTTTGGGGAGCTTGAGTGGGATTCATGAGAAGATTTTTGAGTCGCTCGATTTTTTCGGCTAGACGGAAAGTGATCCCAAGCTCTTGGATATTTAAGATATTGCCTTTGCCGTAGTCTTTGTGTTTTTGGATAAAGGTAGCGAGGAGCTCGTCGGCAATTGCCTTAAACGACTCATCGAGATATTGTGGATCCTGGTTTGACATAGGAATTATTATGACATATTTGGGGCAGTGGTAAATAGTGAACTAGTGTGATATACTCCTGTTCAGTTAATTTACATGACGCAACTAAGTTGTAGGCGTGAGATTTTGGACTAGGGAAGAAATACTTAGGTTCGAGGTCTTTCCTAATTTTTTTAGAAGTGTCGAAAAGGATAAATATATGTCGCAACAGCGAAGCTGGTTTGGTGGATCCAAGCCGAATTATAGGAGTGCCGGTCGTGGCCGAGCAGGGGGCAACAAAATCAAGTATATGTCGGTAAGTCCGGCAATGCTGATCAAAAAAGCTGTTCCGCTGGAAACTAGGGTATATACCCCGACACACAAGTTTGTCGATTTCCCTCTGGATCCCCAGATTCAAAAAAACATTGCTCACAAAGGATACATAAGTCCCACACCTATCCAAGACCAGGTAATCCCCTCGATTATCGAAGGCAGAGATGTGATTGGGCTAGCCTCCACCGGGACTGGCAAGACAGCGGCATTTTTATTGCCACTAATCGATAAAATCATGAAACACCCAGGTCAAAAAGTATTGATTGTAACTCCGACACGCGAGTTGGCCGTACAGATTATGGAAGAGGGCAGAGCCTTCTCATTTGGAACAAGACAGTTCTTCACAATCTGTATCGGTGGGGTGGATATCGGCCGCCAAGTGCGTGAGTTGCGCCGCAATCCACAATTTGTGGTAGGTACGCCTGGGCGACTGCGCGATTTGTCGGAGAGGAGAGAGCTAAAACTCTACGAATATCGGACCATCGTACTCGACGAAGTCGATAGAATGCTAGACATGGGTTTTGTAAATGAAATGCGCGACCTGGTAGCTCAGCTACCAAAAGAGCGCCATTCATTGTTTTTTTCGGCAACGATGTCGGATAAAGCCCGCGTCATCGCCCGCGAATTCCTCCATGAGCCGATCACTGTCGAGGTGGCAAAACAACGAGCCTCTGAGAACGTTGATCAAGATATAGTCAAGCTCAATGGTCGCAACAAGGTGGAGGTACTCCACGAAATGTTAATCCGCCCAGAGTTTGAAAAAGTGCTGTTGTTTGGTCGCACTAAACACGGGATGGAAAAGCTGACGATGGAGTTGGAGAAACGTGGGTTTGCCGCGACCTCGATCCATGGCAACAAATCGCAATCGCAAAGACAGCGAGCGCTCCAGGCTTTTAAAAATAACCAAGTCCAGGTACTACTAGCGACTGATGTGGCCTCGCGCGGACTGGATATCGATAGTGTGTCCCACGTGATTAACTGGGAGCTACCTGAGACCTACGATGACTATATCCATAGGATTGGTCGGACAGGTCGGGCAGATAGACCAGGTGTCGCTTTGACCTTTATTGATTGAGGTCGAGAGGTGGATTTCACGCTATAATGCAGTCATATGCATAGCGATTTGGTCAGAAGAGGATACGACAAAATTGCCTTTGAGTATTTAGCACAAAGACAGAATCTGAAGAGTGGCAAGTTTGTCTCCCAGCTTTTAAAGTACTTACCCAAACGATCGACAATACTGGATCTAGGATGTGGAGCGGGAGTGCCGGTTGATGATGTGTTTTTGAAAGCAGGACACCAAGTAATCGGGATCGATATTTCTCCTGAGCAAATCAAGTTGGCAAGGAAGAACTGTCCGGGCGGAGAGTTTGTTGTGGGTAATATCGCCGAGCTGAAAGCAGGGGAATACAAAGCCAACGCGGTGGTTTCGTTTTACACATTGTTCCATGTCGAGAGAGATTTGCATGGCAAAGTACTCAAGGTAATTGCCAGCTACTTGCCCAAGGGCGGGATGCTGTTGTTGACGATGGGGGATAGAGAGTTTGAGGGTGAACATGAGATGTACGGGGAGAAAATGTGGTCTAGCCAGTTTGGGACAGCCAAAAACCGCAAAGTAGTGGAGCAAGCTGGATTTCGGGTGCTCTTGGATGAGCTCGAGAATAGTGGGGGAGAGAGACACCAAGTGATAATGGCCGAGAAGCTATGATGAGAGAGGTGGCAGAGCTACACGTCCGATCCTTACATACGACTGCTAGTTCGCGTAGGGGTGTGGCCTATGTTGAAACCCTTTATCACCTCGTGAATAAAATTGGTTACGTCAAAACAATTAGTCGCAAAGATCATGTGGTGGGGGTGGTTTCTGGAATTGGCCCACTGATTTTGACTTTGGCAGTTGATCCAACGTGGCAGTCTAAAGGTATTGGAAAACAGTTAGTTGCTTTACTGCCTCAACGGCTATGGGTATATACCAATGAAAATGCGAGTGGATTTTATGAGAAACAAGGATTTATACGAATAGGAAAACTTGGGAATGTGATTTTTTTATGGAGAAAATAATCACGAAATGGTGCTGGTTGTTGGTAAGCTTGCTACTGTTAGGCATGTTTGTGTATGGCTACAAAGAGATGTATTTTCATCAGGACGACTTGGACTGGTTTGTGATTGCCAAGGGGAATATTGGAGAGGTGATCCGCTATCCGATTGGTGACCATGTAAACTATGTGTGGCGAGCCCTAATCAAGATGGAGTGGGAAGCATTTGGCTGGTATTATCCAGCTTATCTGGGAGTGTCTTTGTTGATCCATGCGCTAGTTATAAAAAGCTTGTACCAAATCACTAAAGCAACGACGCTGAGGAGAGATTTAGGCACAATTGTGGCGATATTATTTTGTGTGAATACAAACTGGACCGAAACAATACTTTGGATGTCTGGGCAGACGATCACGATTACGGCCCTATTTGTGCTCTTTGTCATGTATAGAGTGTGGCAGGATAAACTGAGTTGGTTTTGGCTGATCCTTTGTAGTTGGACATCGGCGCTGGCAATTGGGATGTACGGAGCTATCTGGTTTGTTTATCCCAAATGGAGAGGGAAGATAGTGGGCGTTTTGCTACTGCTAGGCGCGTTTTACTATTTTTTGAGTACAGATGGGACTGCTATAGAGTATGGCCTAGCGTGGGCAGTATCAGTTGTTATGGTGGCTGGCCTTGGGTTTTTGTATAGTGTAGTCGGGAGACTGCTGTTACCGTTTGATATGTTTGAGAAATGGGTGATTGCGATTGTGGTGGTGATTGGTATATGGATAGGAGTAAAGTACAGAGACAAAATAAAAGAAGTTTGGCGGGATCCCTGGAGCCAGTTTCTGAGTATTCAACTAGTCTTGTACTACTTGATTGTGGCGGCGGGGAGGGCACAGTATGGAATTGGAATTATGCGGGCTGAGAGGTATGCATATTTGGGACTGGCCTTGTTTTTACTGCTGATCGCACGAACCCTCAGAAACATCGAACTAAAAAAATGGCATCTTGCGGGCGTGGGAATTATAGTGGTGATGCAGAGCACCAGTTTATTTTTCCGGGCGAATGAGTACCGGGTCAGACCACAGCAACTCAAGCAACTGATCAACGAGATGAGGACCAAAGGGGTGGATAGTGACAAGACTCAGGATTATCTGCCACATTTTGTGTTCAACGACGAGCGATGGCGCTATAGCGACCTGCAAAAACTGCTCAAATAATTGACCTATTTCTCGAAGTCTGACATGATAGGGAGAGGATCCCTTTGGTAGGACTAGGAGTATATGGCAGATCAAGATGCACAAGATATAAATCAAATGATGTCGGCGAGGCCAGAAGTGGCTGTGGCGGCACCAAAAAAATCACGTTTTTTGTGGGTGGTTTTGGGGTGTGTTGTATTTGGGGTTGGTCTAGGAGTGATGGTTTATCAACAATCGACCAAACCAAAGCCAACTCCCTCGACAACTCTAAAACCGACTCCCAAGGCTTCGAGTACTACCGCGATTACTCCGGAGACTAATGTGGTCACCCCAACTGGTGTGACGCAACCTTTACCAAACACGATGACGTTCCCCGAATCGGGGAAAGTCAGGGTTTATTCGAGCTTGCCCAATCTCCAACTACTAATTACGCTGAATATGGCTGGGGTCATAAAGACTATTACTTTGCCGGCTAGACCAATTACCACAACCAACGTGATGAATTATACTGACGCAACATTTGAGGTGAGCGCGGGGAGTACAGCATCGATTTCGGCTAACCTGAACAAGGACACAGGCCCCAAAATGGGAGGGTGGATCTTGCCAGTAGGGGATACAAAGTGCGGTGTAACAGCCTTTATGGAGATAACCCCAATGCTTACATGGGCACAGGCAAACTTGGCTCCAGGTAAAACTATTTTTGCGAAGCAATGTTGGTCGGATACGATCGACCCCAAGGATCCATCGTCATATGACTTTAATGATTTTTTCTTGGCTTGGAGCTATAGCGCAGGAGGGACGACTGCCTCTCCGATACCTAGTACATCGCCAGTATCTAGCTCTTCTCCTTCACCTAGTGTGTCCCCGTCACCTGCCGCTTCAAAATCTCCTTCACCATC
>CAZCUC010000020.1:0-2696 GCA_964502225.1 uncultured Pseudomonadales bacterium
GGCTCGTAGTGTAAATATGCCCAAGGAAAATATCGACCGGGCCATAGACAAGGGACTAGGTAAAGGTGGGGTAGAACTAGCAGAGCTCACGATCGAGGCTTTTGCACCTGATGGAATCATGGTGATATTAGAACTGGTGACAGATAGTAGAAATAGAGCCGTGGCTGAGATCCGCACACTAATAGAAAAGTACGGAGGCAGGATGGGTGAGCAAGGGAGCGTAACCTATCTCTTTGATCATGCTGGGATCATCCATACAGAAGAAATGATAACTGACGAGATAGAGCTAGAGCTGATTGATCTTGGGATGACTGATATGGTAACTCACGAGGGTCATACGACAATTTATACTGAGCCAGAAAAGTTGCATGCTGTCATAAAAAATCTACATGAGAAGGGGATCAAGGCAGAAGGGGGTATTGGCTACAGGCCAAAGACTACAGTAGAGCTAGCTGACTCTACAAAAGCTGAGACATTCCTAGAACATATTTCTGAGTACGATGATGTGCAGGAGGTCTATGCAAATTTGGGATAAGAAAAAGGGTAGTAAGAGACGCAAGTTTTTACTGGTATCTATCTTGTTGTCTGTGGGATTACTGATAGTCCAGAGACTGCCGATAGAGTCTAGATACGGGGCTATACTTTTTTATGCACTTGCCTCGTACCTACTATCTGCCTGGTCTTTGTTTAAAGATCTGCACGGGGTCAACTGGCTGATAAATCTGATCTTGCCTACGCTCTACCCAATCTCTGTGGCGCTATTTTATTTCTTATTGCCACAAGCCCCTGTCACGCAGGGCATCGTCGTACTGCTATTTGGGATCTCGATGTACGGTTTACTGTTGACTGCCAATATCTTTGCCGTTGCGTCTATCCGCACTATCCAATTACTTCGGGCAGCTAGGGCTGTAGGGTTTTTACTATCTATCATGACGAGTGCGTTTTTGTTCCACGTCATCTTTTCTTTGCGACTAGCTGGATGGATCGTAGCACTGCTTGTATTTGCGGTTGCACTACCAATCCTGTGGCAAGGTGTCTGGTCGCACGTAGTATCTAGTACTATCAAGCGCGAATTTTATTACGGCCTAGTTGGAGCTGTGGTGATAGGTGAGATAGCACTATGTCTGACATTCTGGTTGATCAGTGTCCCACTATCTAGCGTCGTACTGGCCATGGGAATGTACGTGATCCTTGGACTATTTCAGCATGATCTAGAAGGTAGGCTTTTTAGTAGAACAATGCAAGAGTATCTAGGGTTTGCAGTCATAGTATTTACGGTAGTTACAGGTGCAGTAATTTCTAGATGGATGAGATAAAAAGGACTGGGGCCTCCCAGAATACTTTGTTTCTGGAGGCATTTCTCATGTTGCTAAAGCAACTTGATGTGCAGAGGGTGGGGGAGTCCTATAGTTTTTCGATAATGTCCTATAATAATCCTATAGTTTTCACGACATGTCCTATAGTTTTTCACGATGTGGATAAAAAGTATCCGATCCTTGCGATGGATGTGTAATTTATGTGATCGACTTTGATATAGTTTGTTTGACCCTCACTTGGCAACCTAACCCGAATATCGCTAGTGCTACCAGGGGTGATATCTGGAGAGAGAGGTCTATACCAGAGGCACATCTGGTGGTACTAGTTTACCTAGTAGAGGTGGGTCGATTATCTTGATAAATATTTAGCGCTACATATATGAGAGTAGAAGTGATATGCATATATATCTATGCAATTATTGGTATTTGTACATGTACGACCAAACTCGCCCTTTTAGTTATATGTTGGCTCCTAGAAGTGGTTATCTACTACGTCGCACAATATATCTTTTATGACATATAACCTGTGTACGATAGGGGGATGGGGATTTATACATTTAAGAAAACAATTTCGCATTTTGTGACAATACACACAATTCCTACGAATTCTTTTTTCTTACCTCCCCCTACTTTGTATATGTCCCTCATTTTGCTGTTTCCGAACTATACCCGTATAAATTTGATGTTTTTGGATATATGGTTGTGAGACCCATGTATGAAACTAGCCGTAGAATCGATCCTACGAGCTCTGTATCTGGTATGACCGGGGTATATTAGCTATTTCAGCACTTCTTGGACTTTTTCGATGATCTTGTCTATTGTGGTTTTGACTTTGAGTAAATAGTAGGTCGGATGATCGGCATTGATTTGTGAGATTTGTGAGTCGTCGCTATCGTAGTTTGTAAGAATAATAATTGGTACTTTTTGACCCCATGGTAAATCTTTCCGGATTTTGTGCATCATAGCCATACCGTCCATAGCTGGCATATGAACATCGGTAATGATGAGATTTGGATGAGTGCGAAGTGCTACTGAAAGCCCCTCAACTCCATCTCTAGCTTGAAGTACCTCGTACTGATGGAAGGAAAGATTTTCTTGCAAGGCCAAACGTTGTGTGTCTTCGTCTTCGACGATCAAAATTGTGTGTGTCATTACTTACTAGTTAAGTATAAAACTCATACCAAGTCAACCTAAAGTTCCCTTAACCACTTCTTAATCCTTGACAGGATACAATGAGTGTCGCACAATGAAAGAAGATCTGCCGTAAGGCTACAGCAAAACTATAGATTATCTCCCCTGCCCTAGTCGAGATATACTATAAAACTATAGGATTGCCTAAAATACCACTAAGGGGCAGGTAGTCACACGACTATCGTGTGC
>CAZCUC010000020.1:2706-4849 GCA_964502225.1 uncultured Pseudomonadales bacterium
CTTACTATTTAGCAGTCGAAACTATATGAGTGCCAAGGGGGCTACTCCAACACTCCAGGCCTGCATAGAAGAGTACCTCGAGTACCTAACAATTGAAAGACAGGTCTCACCTTTTACAATTCGTAATTATAAATTCTACTTGTTAAAGTTTCATACTTGGCTAAGCAAATATTTTCCAGACAAAGATCTTACCGATGTGACTTCTAAGATGTTAAAAACCTACCGTGCCTATTTGGCCCAAACCAAAGATAATAAAGGCCAGTACTTGGCTCCTGTGACCCAGGGATATTATGTGATTGCACTACGTTCGATGCTGCGCTATCTGATACGCCAGGACTACGAGGTGGTATCACCCGAGAGACTAGAGCTGCCAAAAGGAAAAGAGCACTCGCTGAAATTTTTGGACTATAACCATGTGGAAGCAATGATCGAAAAAGCCGATACGACTACTATCCAGGGTCTGCGTGATAGAGTGCTTATGGAAGTACTCTTTTCTACTGGGCTTCGGGTATCTGAGCTAGTGTCGCTGAACAAATCTACAATCAATCTAGAGTCTCGTGAATTTGGGGTGATAGGTAAAGGGAGAAAGATCCGGGTTGTGTTTTTGTCGGACCGAGCAGCACAGTGGATAGAGAAATATTTGCGCGAGCGCGATGACCATTATCATCCAGTATTCATCAGGCACTCAGGTGCCAAGCCTCAAATTGATGATCCAAAGGCTGGTGAGAAGCTAAGACTGAATGTGCGGACCGTCCAGCGCATGATAGGAAAGTATGGACGCCTGGCGCACTTACCATATTCGATTACACCGCATGTAATGAGGCATAGCTTCGCCACTGACCTGATCTCGCATGGAGCTGGTCTACGTGAGGTCCAGGAGATGTTGGGACACAAAAATATTGCCACTACTCAGATCTATACGCACGTCACCAATCCACAACTAAAATCGGTCCACGAAAAATATCATTCAACTGGGGAAGCTGGTGAAGCAGTGAGCTGAACTATCTTGGCGATCACTTGCTCCATGGTCACATTGGTTTTGGGGAGGTAGTCACTGGCACCAAGTTCCTTGCCTTTTTGGATATCTTTGTCCATTTGTAAGGCTGATAAAATCAAGACGGGAATATCTTTTGTTTGTGCGTTTAATTTGAGTTCTTTTAGAGCTTCAAAGCCATCTTTTAGCGGCATGAGGATATCTAGGACGATGATATCAGGTTTTAACTCTATGGCTTTTGCTACAACTTCTAAACCATTTGCTAGGATAATTACTTCAAAGCCTTGTTTTTCTAGTTTGAGCTTGTAGACTTTTGAACCAAAGATGTCATCTTCTGAGACTAGGATTTTGGTCATATCTCAATCTCGGTAAAGGGATTGTCTCCTGACATGATGGTCGAACTACTTAGATCTAGCGAGCGTGCCCAGGTAGGGGTAATAGCAAAGATAATATAGGAATCCCCCTCGACTCTAAGCAGTGGTGGCCAGAATTCTTTTAGTCTGCCTACGGAAGCAGTTAGCATATCAAAGACCCTTGCGATCTCTGATGGGTCCTCTACTTCCTGGGCAGTGCCGTCTAGTTGGATACACATTTGGTTGAATGCCCAGATGGACGCGCTAAAGCGGGGATCTTGTAGAAGCGCCTGAGCTTTGTAGGTATCTCTACGAGTAGCGATATAAAGTTTTGAGAGATCATCTTCGACTGCAAACAGAAGTGGTGTGGAGATGGGGCCTTTTGGGCCCACAATTGCAGCTGTCAGTATATTTACATCTTGCAAAAAACTGACAGCTGCTTGTTTTGTAATCATAAAGTCAAATTTAGCGAGAGACTTCGACTACTTCGGAGTTTTCTGCCATACAGGATTTGATAGTCACTATATTGTTGGCATCAACTGTAACTGAGTAACCAGAAGTAGAGGCGGTAGCACCGGTCCCTTTGTCGATAGGCATGGACTTGAGATACTTGGCTAGAGGCTTAGCTAGGTTAACGCAAGCTGCGGCAGCACCGCTACATAAAGTGGCTCCACCTGAAGCGCATGATCCTAGTTGGGTCTCCGACATACTAGTGGTAAGACCTGATGGGCGCGCGCCTTTGTTGTCTACGATATATTCATGAGAGATAGAGCACCTATCTTAGCAAACTATAGCT
>CAZCUC010000020.1:4859-14347 GCA_964502225.1 uncultured Pseudomonadales bacterium
GTAAGGATGTTGTTGACGTCGGTGTAGCGAGTGGAGTTGCGAGCGTCGGCAAAGCGTTTGACTGGGTCAAGAGCTACAAAGACTACGACAGATAGTAGTGCGATGATGCCTATCACGACAAGTAACTCAATTAATGTAAACCCTTTCTTTAGTTTGGGCATAGTTCCTCCTATTGTTCTCCTAATAATATAACTATATCATCAATGCTTTCACTGTTGTCAAACGAAGTTAAAGAAATATCTGGCACTCTAGTTCCAAGAGCTGAAATAATTTTTTGTTGGACATCGTCTGGCAAAGCTTCTTTGAGGATTACTGTGGTGGTAGCACTAGGAGAACCAGTATTTTCTAGAGTGATTTGAGAGAATCCTGCAGAGATTAGACTTTCATTTACTACACTAGTGAGACTACTTGTTGACCTGATAGTAATTTTGTAATCACTGAGATTTTTAGCTGGCGTAATGAAGATACTAGGGGCGGGAGATGAAAAAGAGACCTCTTGGATTTTGGGCTTGAATGAAATCGCATAAAATATGATTGCCAAAATCATGCTAATTACGACTGCGCCTATGATGATCCATAAATATGATTTGCTTGGGGAAGATGATTCTAGAGTTTTTGAGCTAATGTCGATCTCTAGATTTTTCTCATCTTTGCCGCTAGGGGACGATTTTGCGGCCATAAACATGAAGATCTCGCCCCCCGTCTCTTTGGATAAATTGGTTTCCCCCATTTCCCAGAGAAGTGAAGTAGAGGAGACTGAGTCTAGTGAAACATTTGGATATTTGGATTTAATCTGCTGAAGTGACTCAAAAATTGGAGTTGTGATCACGATAGCTTCGATATTGTTTTCTTTGTCTAGCTTCCAGTCGAATTGATTGTCCAGAAAATTTTCTGGGATATATTTTGTAAGCTCGGTAAAGATAATTTCTCTGCTGATTGGGGTAGAAGGTTTTGGCCATTTAACAGTATAAGAAACATCTGAGCCAAGAATAATTTTGAAGTTGGAGGAGGGAAATTTTTCGATGATAGTTTTGAATGGAACTGATAGATCACCTTGATAATCTAGTTGAAAGAAACTAGGTTTGTCTGCACGACAATCACCTACTACTATATGAGTTAAGCTAATGTAGATAACGATTTTACTAGAACCAAAAATCATAAATTTATCTCATTATAAAAATATTGGCACCATTTTCTGGCGAACAAGCTGTTACAGTTATAACATTGTTGACCCCTGTCTTGCTAATGGTATAGCCGGTCTTGGCTTGGGTCCCTCCGTTTGACTCTGTGGGCATAAGAGGTAAGAAATCTACGATAGTGCTAAAGAGGTCTAGACATGATGTAGCGGCTCCTGAACAGTTTGAGTCACACCCCGTACTGCTTGTACCGATTTGACGTTTTTGCTCATCTATCCCCTTTGGGTAATCCCCTTTTTCGATGATGTAGCGATAGGTGGCCGTTGAGATAGAATTGACGTGGCTCCACCTTCTAGCATTGCGCGCTTCTTTAAATTGACGGAGTGGATCGAGTGACTCAAATACTACGACTATGAGGATCGCAATAATCGAGACTACCACGAGCATTTCAACAAGAGTGAAACCAGGTTTTATTGATTTGTTCATATTAGTTGCTTTGTATCCAGTTTACTACACTTACTGAGGAGGTGCGGTTTGCGGTAACCTGGATACTTTTTGTGTAACCTGCCACAGTCCCGGTTGTCGTAAAAGTAGACGAGGTAGGGGTAGAGCTATCTACGACAATAGTGCAGGTACCTATCGGCAGGGTGACGCTTGCGGGTGGGAGGCCAGAATTGTTGTAGGTGATTAGGGCATCTTGGATACAAGAATTGACGAGTGATAAAGAGCCCTCCCCTTTGCTTTGGCCTAGAGACATTTGGGCGTTACCGATAGAAAGAGTCGTCACAGCAATGCCTACAGTCACGATGACAGCTAGTATCACGATTATCGAGATGATGGCCGCGTATCCTTTTTTAACGGATGCTGGCTGAGCTTGAAGCTGTTGTGTCATAGATCCACTCCTGACTCCCCGTAGTATTTAATCCTGATATTTTGTACGTGAAATCGATAGCTTTAGCTGCACCTGCTGAACTATCTTTAAATGATAGATTCGTGACTGAGACGTCTGCGCTAGTTAATGGGTAAGAGGTGCTAGAGCTAGCACAACTGCCACCAAAGCCTAAATAGAGTCTGTTTGAGGATAGATATATGCGGGTAGGATTTCTCCCTATTGTGGGAGAGGTAAGACATAGATCGGTAGCGGAAGTGAGAGTAAAACCCGTGGCTTGTCTGATTTCGTAAGCTACGCGTCTAGTCGATAAACGCATATTGTGAATGACGTTTTCTTCTAGAGATGACTTGACTCGACTTGTAACTAGATTGGTGACAAACATGACACTAGCCATACCAATGCCTGAGACTATGGCTATGTAGATAATAAGTTCGATTAGTGTGTTGGCTTTTTTCATTAGTTTCTCCAGTAATCTAAACTAAATGGTCCAGCTCTATTTTGCGATAAATTGAGCTCGAGGGCTGCACTACCGTCACTATTGGTCCAGGTAAAAGTGGGAGTGGCATTCATGACTAGTCTTTTGGCAAAAAGATCGTTTGAGTTGTCTGCAACGGCAAACATAAGTCTATCTGAATTTTTGGGATCCATGACGATTTTGTAATAACCTTGATTGTTGGAAAATGCAGGAGTTTGGAGGAAGTCTGTTTGTGCAGTAAAGCTACCAGCGTTGCCTATGTACCAATTGATTCTACCTGAACCTTGGTCATCATAAGTGACTAGGCTGCGGGTAGTGGCACCTGATTTAAGCCAGCCTGTTGCCACTTTTTGAGAACCGGCAAATGGATTTGTAACACTCGTATCTCGATTGGCAGTATTGGTCCAGGCGCTGCCATTCCAGTATCCTACTTGTAGATCACTTTGATTGTCACCGATTGAGGCAAAGACTATTTCGTTGCTGGCAGGATTTGAAGAGATGTCTAGGTTTGTGACGTCATCGGTAAATGTGGGTGGGGTAGTGACCGCTCCCCAAGTGCAGGTGGCAGTGCCACCAGTACAAACGCGGTATCTAGCGCCGTTTATATTTGGTCCTACGATACGACCCCAAACTAGCATAAAGTTACCAGAAAGCGATTCGTAAGTAATATCAAAGGTCTCTATATCCTGACCCACTGCGATAATTTCTAGAGATGTTTCTGAGACAGCTGTGGGCTCGTTGACCCAAGCAGTGCCATCCCAGAACATGGCGGATAAATCACTTTGCTCGTCGGCCCAAGCAAGTCCTAAAATATTTTGACCTGACCTAGGATCTGATTCTAATCTGACCCAGTGCACTCGACCTGATGTCCGAACTGGATTGAGATTTGTGGCAGCACTCCAGTTGGCCGCTCCACAACCAGAAGAGCCCGCTTTAGTTCGATAGGCTAACTCATTGGTAGTGGTAGTATTTGTAGAATAGACGATCATGGCATCGCCTGTAGTTTTTTCAAATCCAATGTCAAAACGACGAGTAGTGCCTGTGCCACCTACTGCCACGGTGAAATCTTCGCTCCAGGTGGTGCCGTTGTAGCACTGTACATGAAGTACTCCTGTGGCACTGGTATAGGCAGCTATAGCTTCAGATTTTGTGGGTGAGGTTTTGACTATCATATTTCTGGCACTCTCCCCTGCTACTAGATTTGATTTGGTGCCAAATATATCTGTCGTGTTTGTATATGTATTCCATTTGGGGGTGGTGGTGGTATCACCCCAGGCGATAAGAGCGTCTCCGGAAGAAGAGATCGTCTTACTATAATTGGTTAGATATTCTGATAATTCTACAGTGTTGTTGCGGGTAGCTCCTACATTCCAGCCCGTTGTGACTGTGACTTTTTTGGTGTTTGGGTCGGCAGTTCCACCTGAGTCTACGACATTACCGAGCCCGTCCCTTTGGCTATCTGCGATAGTAATAGTGCGCGTATATTTATCCCAAGTTTCGGGGAGTGTCGAGAGTGACCAAACCCCGGCTGTGTTTTTGAGGCCGTAGGTGCCCGGTACTAGATTGCTCCAGTTTTGCATTTTAATATTTTTAACGATCTCTAGACCGCTACTTGTTAAATTGCTTGCTACAGTTTGCTCGTTGCCGAGTCTATTGGCAGTGAAGCTATGTAAGACCATGGTGATACCTGTGACTCCTACTACAGCAAACAACCCTAGCGCGACGATGATCTCGATAATGCCAAAACCCTTTTTAATTGACATCGACTACTCCTAGTGTGTTTAAGGTGATATTTTTGGTGCCAGCACCGCTTGTGATTGTGATAGCGAGAGTGGAGCTGGGCTCGCCATTGATCCTAGAAAAGGTAATATCGGATAAGCCAGAGACCGTGACGGTCGATGGGATACTAGAGTCTTCTTTGATTGTGGGGCTCATACAACTACCTTGGTAGACTCTGATGATGTTGCCTGTTTGGCAGATGCCCCACGACGATGTCCCTCTACCATCAAGTGAAAGACTTTGGGCACGGTGTAATCCAGAAACTAGAGAGTTGACAGTAGACTCTTGGTATACGCGGATCAAAAAACCGCTCGCAAAAGGTGCTGTCATGGTCCCGATTGTGATAATTAGACTGATGACAATAAGTAATTCGATGAGTGTAAATCCTAGTTTTTTCATCTTTGGATTAGGGCGATCATAATATAAGCAATTGATGAGCCAAAGAGGATGACAGTCAATGCTACTACAGCAAAATCTACCTTTTGATTTAGTTTAATTTTTTTCATATTAACCTCCTATATTTCCTGTTATTTGATAAATTGGACCAATGATAGCGATAGCCATAAAACCAACAAGTAGTCCGACAATGACTAGTAAAATTGGTTCTAAAATTGTTGTGAGATTTTTGGAGAGTGATTCGATTTCTTCTTCGTAATATTCTGCGAGGTAGGTAAACATTTCATCTAGTTTGCCGGTATGTTCCCCTACCGCTACCATCTTACTAAAGATACTGGGGAAGACTGTGAGGTTTGAAGCGGTTATCGTATCGCCCATACTTTTGCCTTTGGAAAGACCAGCTTCTAACTGATTTAAATTTGCTTTGATGTACATATTTGGCTCTGATTCGATGAGGGTGCCTAGGCCTACTAGGATGGGTATGCCACTGGTTAAAAGGACACTCATGTTGCGAGATAACTCTGCCATTTTGGATTCGAGTAAAAAATTCCCAAAAATAGGAAGTTTGAAGATGAGGCGATCCCAAACTTGTTTGATGGGAGGTAATTTGATAAGCAAGTTGAAGCCTACGATAATTCCAAAGATAGAAGCAACAACCAGCACACCATGATCACGCATGAGAGTGGCGAAGCCTAAGAGAATTCGTGTAGAAAGAGGTAATTGTTGGTTGAAGGCCGCAAAAAAATCTACTAGCTTAGGGAGTACAAAGATAGATAAACCTATGCCCATGACAAACATGACGCTGATGACAAGTAGGGGATACATCATGGCGCCTTGGATTTTTTTCTTTAAGAGATGAAGTTTGGATAGTTGTTCTGCTAAAAATTTGAGAGTTGTATCTAGCGTGCCAGATTCTTCCCCGATTGTGACCAAGCTGAGATAGACTTTGTCAAAGATTTTGGGATGGAGGGATAATGCAAGAGACAAAGATTTGCCTGATTCTATTTGGATTTTTAGACTATGAATAATAGATTTTAGGTTTGGTGACTTGGCATCATTTTCTAGGGTCCCTAGAGCTTCTGTGAGCGGGATCCCAGCCATGATCATCACTCCTAAATGTTTGGTGAACATGAGCTTGTCTGTTTCTTTGATATTTTTGAGCATATTATTCTGTAGTGACTCTCATTACTTCTTCGATAGTGGTGATGCCTGATTTGACCTTTGCTAGTCCGTCGTCGAGCATGGTGGTCATGCCAGACGCAATTGCTAATTTTTGAATTTCTCCGGCATCCAATTTTTTGGTGATCGCCTCTTTGATTTCGTCCGTCATATTCATGATTTCAAAAATACCGATACGACCGAGATATCCTAAGTTGTTGCAGGATCTACACCCTGCCCCTTTATAGACTCTCGTTTTGCCTGTGCCAAAATGTTTTGCGATGACGTCTTTGGATAGATATGTGGAGAGAGAGTCTACTTCTATCTCATTACTGGTCCTACACTGGGTGCAGATCTTGCGCACCAAGCGTTGAGCTACGATGACATTGAGGGTTGAGGCAATCAGAAATGGCTCTATCCCCATGTCGGTGAGACGAGGGATGGCAGTTGAAGCATCGTTGGTGTGGAGAGTAGAGAGTACAAGGTGTCCTGTCATAGCTGAGTTGACGGCTATATCGGCTGTTTCATTATCTCTGATTTCTCCCACTAAAATTATGTCTGGATCTTGTCTAACCACGCTACGTAGACCATCGGCAAAGGTGAGACCAGTAGCTTTGTTGACTTGGATTTGGTTTACGCCTTCGATCTGATATTCGACTGGATCTTCGATGGTCATGATGGTGACTGAGCGTTCATTTAGCAATTTTAGCAAGGCATAGAGAGAGGTCGTCTTGCCGCTACCTGTTGGACCAGTTGATAGAATCATGCCATGGGGTTTTTTGCGGGCTGCTTCTATTTTTAGAGAATCTTCTTTAGAAAGTCCCAAATCAAGAAGTGAGAATTGGCGGGATTTTTCGGCTAGTAGACGAAGGACGATACTTTCTCCCTCAACTATGGGGACTAGCGAGACGCGGACATCTAGCTTCTCTTCTTCTAGATTGAGGGTGAGTTTGCCGTCTTGGGCAGATTGATTTTCGTCTGTGCGCAAATTTGCCATCACTTTGATACGGGTAGCAATGCGAGGATGGATATCTATAGGTAGCGATACGATATCGTGCATCATCCCATCTACTCTAAATCTGACAAGCGAGCCCATGGAGGTGGGTTCGATGTGGATGTCTGAGGCACCACGGTCGTAGGCAAAGCGGATGATGGTATCTACTATCTGGATGATGGGCGGTTCTTCGGTCTCTTTCTTGGCTGCATCAATACCTGAGGACAAGAGTTTGTCAAAAGTAGATTTGGGGTCGTCGGCGTAGATTTTGAGAGCCAGGGTGAGATCTCTTCTTGTGGAATAGACCAAGGATATTTTGTTGTTGAACCTAGTACTGAGTTGCTTTTTTAGAGTTTCATTTTGGCCATCACAGATGGCTATGGTGGTAGCAGTATCGTCTTGTTTGATTACTAGACAGTAGTTTTCTTTGGCATATGCTAGTGGTATGAGTTTGGCGATGTTTTGATCTAGGGCTTCGTGTTGCAAGAGCACAAAAGGTAGGTTGTAGATATCGGCTTTGAGTTTGCCGATATTTTCATCGGACATGAGATCTTTGGAAAGTAAGACTGAGTGCAAGTCTTTGTTTAAGTTGTTTGCTTCTGCGAAGCATTCATCCAGTTTATTAACAGGAATAATATTTAATGACTTGATGCTATCGTATAGGGCAGTGTTTAAATCCATATTTTTTTAAATGTAAGTACGTATTTTGTTTACTATTTCACCGATTGGAGTCTCGCTTTTGACCAGATATTCTACGGCCCCAAGAGATTTAGCTTTGTCAAAATCGGTAGCTTGGGATAAATTGGAGGTTACAATCACGGGAATATTGGCAAATGAGGGACTTGATTTGATTTCGGCTAGAGTAGCAAAACCATCTTTTTTGGGCATGACAAGATCTAGGATAATTAGGTCAGGTTTAAAAGTATCTAGATTTTGCATGGCCTCTTCACCATCGCCTGCGATAAGTACTTCGAAGCCTTCTTTCTCAAATTTTACACGGTAGGCGTTGGAGATGAATTGGTCGTCTTCGGCTATGAGTATCTTGGTCATAGATATTTCTCCAAAATCTTTTCTAGATCTGCAGGACCAACTAGGGTTTTATTTAAAAATTCTGCTGCACCACAGTTTATCGCTGTTTCTTTTTGTTCTTCGCCTAGGTTTGAGAGCATGATGACTGGAATATTTGAGGTTTTTGGATCTTCTTTGATTGTATTTAAGACATCAAAACCATTTTGCCCTCCTGGGAGCATGACATCTAAAATGATGAGGTCTGGCTTATTTGTCTGGAGGAGTCCTGGCACTTCGTCGCCAGTTTGGCCAAATACTAGTTCATAACTCGCAGCGAGCTTGAGCTTGTAGGCCTCTTGTTGATTGAGTTCGTCTTCTATGATCATGATTTTTTTCATATGTACTCCTGCTTTATTTATTAGTTCAATCTTACCTCACCTGATTTGGCTTGCATACCCTTGAGGGGAACGGTGAAACAAAAGGTTGTCCCCTGCCCTTCTATACTATTGAACCAAATCTTGCCACCTGAAGTTTCGATAATAATTTTGGCCAGGTATAACCCAAGTCCTGTACCGTCTGTTTCTTGTTTTTGGATATTGCTAGCTCTAAAGAATCTAGAAAAGATTTTTGCTTGCTCGTTTTCTGGGATACCGTAGCCATGATCGCTCACGCAGTACTCAAGTGAGTCATTTTTGAGTTCCATAGAGATCTCGATGGAACTTGAAATGGGCGAGTATTTGATCGCGTTGCTGAGTAGGTTGGCGATAACCTGGGAGATGAGTTTTGGATCGATATCGATTAGCGGAAGCTCGTCTGCTTGCTTGATAGAGAGAGTTTGTTTTTTGAGGACTATTTTTTGATTTAGATCGGAAAGTACAGTATTTGTGAGTTCTTTGATGTCTGTAGGGACTGGATCTATGATGATGCGACCAGATTCTATGCGAGAGATATTTAGGAGCCCATTTACGAGAGCTATCATGCGCTCGTTTGATTGATCGATATTTTCTACGGCTTTGCATTGTTCCTCAGAAAGCTTACCTAGATCACCTGCTATCAACATCTCTAAGAACCATTTCATGGCCGAAAGAGGAGTCCTTAATTGGTGAGACGCTAGAGAGATAAACTCGGTTTTCATCTGATCGATTTGTTTTTCTTTGGTGATATCTCTTTGGGTGCCAACTAAAAATTTGATATTGTTTTGATGATCTACGATTGGAAAGACTGAGATGGTAGACCAAAACCTTTCGCCATTTTTACGATGATTTTCTATCTCGCTGATAAAGTTGGTCCTATCTATCTTGACTGTATCCCAGAGTTTTTTATAGTACTCTGTGGGCATGAGTTTCCCCCAAAGGACCCCCACCTTTTTGCCGACTGTTTCTTCGTTTGTAAATCCAGTAATATTTTCCGTAGCCTTGTTTGCCCATTCGACGATCCCCTCTGAATCGGTAAAAACTATCATCTCATTTGATTGTTTTGAGGCAGCTTTAAATTTTTGCAGCGATTCTGCTTGGGTGGCTACGGTATCTTTTTCTTTTTGCACATCTTCTAAAACATTTGTCAGTGCTTTACGTTGATTTTCTAAATCAATATTTTTTTGTATGAGCTCAGTTTTTAAAGTTTCCAGTTCATCAATTTTTTTTGTAGTTT
>CAZCUC010000021.1:0-7638 GCA_964502225.1 uncultured Pseudomonadales bacterium
ATAACTCCACCGTTAAAGGTCAAAAATTTACTACCTCCTCCGACTATGAGCAGGCCATTGTCGCCCCCAACATCGCCAAGTAGCATCCAGACAACCAGAAAACTCGGAGACCCGGGGTTTCTGAGAATCCGATTATCAGACGCTCTGATTGTCTGGCCTTCAGAGTTTTCCGATTGTCCGAAGCACAGACTCACCGATTCGCCGACTAGCTGATATACTGATGCTATTATGCCCAAACTGAACCTGCCATCTCTTTTTGGTGTCAAAAAAACCGACCCCAAAGATGTAGGCCCCCAAGTCTCTCCCGCTGTTTCCGTCTTGTCTCAGGGCACCACCAACGTCAAAGATATTATTGCCCCCGAAGCCATCGAAGTTGATTTTTCTGATATCAAGATCAACGACACCTACTACCGCACCCTCTTTGTGGCCGGCTACCCCCGCTTTGTGAACGCCAACTGGCTATCCCCCCTCATCAACTTCCCCCACTCTCTCTCGATCTCTATGTTTATCTACCCGGTCGACGGCAAGGGGGTTATCGAAGATTTGCGTCGCAAAATTGCCGAAATGGAGGCTGAGCTCCAGGGAGACATCCAGCGCGGGCGCATTATCAACATCGACACTCAGGTCAAGCTCGAAGACGCCAGATCACTCCAGGAGCAACTAGCCAAAGGTGCCGAGCGTTTCTTCCAATTTGGGCTCTATATCACGATCCGTGACGACAAAAAAGATGTTTTAGACCGTGTCACCAATCACATCAAATCAGCGCTCGGCGCTCTCCTCATTGTCGCCAAAACCGCGAGCCTCCAGATCGAAGACGGCTTTAAAACCACTCTCCCCACCGGTCTCGACAAACTCAAAATGAACAGAAACATGGACACCACCTCGCTCGCCACTACCTTCCCCTTTACCTCAAGTGAGCTCACTGCCAACGAAGGCCTCATGTACGGTATCAACGAGCACAATGATTCATTGGTCGTCTTTGATCGCTTCACCCTCGAAAACGCCAACATGGTGGTCTTCGCCAAGTCCGGCTCGGGTAAATCTTACATGGTCAAGCTCGAGATTTTGCGCTCACTCCTTTTTGATACCGAGGTCATCGTCATCGATCCCGAGGACGAGTACCGCAAACTTTCAGACGCTATCGGCGGTACCTATATCGACTTTTCTTTTGGCTCCCCCAATCGCATCAACCCCTTCGAGCTCCCCCAGATGGAAGAGCCCGATGAAAACGAGCTTGCCATGAAAATCATTAGTCTCCACTCGCTCCTCAAAATCATGATGGGTAACATGGATCCCCAAGAAGAAGCTCTGCTCGACCGTGCCCTTGTCATGACCTACCAGATGAAAGGTATCAATAGAGACCCCTCCACTCACAAAAACGAGCCCCCACTAATGGAAGATCTCTACAAAGTTTTGAATGGTATGGAAGAGGCCGTGGCGCGTGGGCTGGCCGACCGCCTAGAAAAGTACGTCAAGGGCTCGTTCCAGGGCATCTTCTCACAAAAATCCAATGTCAATTTTGGCAACCAATTAACTGTTTTTGGCATCAAAAACTTAACCGACGAACTGCGTCCTACTGCCATCTTTATTATTCTCGACTATATCTGGACCAAAGTTAAGAGGGATCTCAAGCGACGCCTCTTAGTGGTTGATGAGGCCTGGTATCTCATGAAGTCAGAGGACTCCGCCACCTTCCTCTATGGCATCGCCAAGCGGGCCCGCAAATATTTCCTTGGTTTAACTACCATTACTCAAGACGTCGAAGACTTCTTAAAGAGCGATCACGGCAAGGCTATCGTTAGCAACTCCTCCCTCCAAGTCCTCATGAAACAGTCAAGTAGTGCCATCGAAAAACTGGCGACTACTTTCTATCTCTCCCAGGGAGAGCGACACCTCCTCTTAACCGCCGAAGTAGGTGAGGCTCTTTTCTTTGCCGGCCAAAACCACGTCGCCATGAAAGTTGTGGCCTCCCCCGAAGAACATATTCTGATTACCACCAATCCCCAAGAAACCCTAGATCGCCAAAGGGCCTTCGCCGACAAGCTCCTCAAAGACAAAACCAACGCACCTCACAGCGAAGCGGAGACCCCAAGCGTAGCCGTAGGAGAAGTGGGGCAACCCATGACCATACAACCGCCGACTATGCCCCCAAATATAACCGCAGCTGCCACTGAGCCACAACCACAAAAAACAGAGCCCACCGAGACGCCCATTTTCCAACAACCCGCCCCGCCCACATCTACTTAAGATAAAAATTGAGGAAAACTTGCCGAGCGTTTCAAAAGAAAAGTCTGCGCAGGCGTGCAGCCGAGCAACAGGGAAATTTTGCACCAGCAAAATATTTCCGTTTTTCTACTTGAAATGTCGGCAAATTTTCCAACTACCTACGCGTTTATTGGCATTACAACATACTGCCCCGACTCTCGCGACAGATCCTTTATCATTCCCGGAGCCAATTTACTCCCCATCCCCACAGAGAGATTCTCTCCCTCTACAATCATCAAATAATCCAATACATATTTTGCGTTAAAAATGATCTCAAGTGGTTCACCAGTTAGCGCCACAGTTACCTCTACCCTACACTCTCCCCTTTCTGGAGAGCTCGAAAGCAGTACCAGCTTACCCTCTTCGATCTGCCACCTCACCATATTGGAGTTGTCCCGCGCAAAAATATGAGTAGCTTTAATCGCTTGCAGAAGCTCATCTTTATTTACAGAGATCTCGGTCATAAATTCCTTGGGTAAAATTTTCCCGTAATCAGGGAAGTTGCCGGACAACAGCTGAGAGACCACCTGTACCTCACCCACCACAAAATAGATTTGGTTTGTTTCTACCAGATTCCCAATGGTTATTTTCCCCTCCCCAGCCAGTCTCACAACCTCCATCACGACCCTTGCTGGCACCAGCAAATTCAGCTGTTCTACACTACTCTCGACTTTCAAATCCTCAATCGCCAATCTAAAGCCGTCCGTCGCAACCATTCGTATTTTATTTTTCCCAAACTCAAACAAAACGCCGGTGAGCACTGGGCGCAAGCTATCCTTGGCGCTCGCAAAAACCACTCTCTCGACCGCGGAAGACAAAATATTAGCTTCCACACTGCAAATCTCGGCTTTTTTCGCAATCTCTGCTATCGCCGGGAACTCCTCTGCCCCAATTGTCTGGAACTTTCCCTTATACCCCGGGGCCGACAAAAGGAGCGTTTCTTTCTCCAGTGATATCTCTACCTTACCTGGGTTGAGCGAACTCAAAAACTCCCCAAACATTTTAGCGGGAACCGCCACTCTCCCCTCTTGTAATACTTTCGCCGCCACTTTTACTTTTATTCCTATCTCTAGGTCGGTAGCCGACAAGGTGAGCCCTTCGTTGCTAGCCTCAATGAGTATGTGGGACAAAACCGGGAGCTGGGCACGTGTCGCCACCGCTCTCGACACTATCGATAAACCTGACAACAACTGTTCTTGTAAAACTTCTATTTTCATAAAATTATTCCCTCATTAAAGCTACTAACAATATATATTAATTAAAGTAGTTATAGTAGTAGAGCCGGTGGATTGTCGAACAACTCTCTGCTAAAGCCGTGGAGAACTCTGTGGATAACTTTGTGAATAACTTGCTCACAATGTGGACAACTCGAAGTACTCCACTTTCCCACAATTGAGCAAATTCTTTTCCCATACTTGTCCCCTTAGTTGTCCACGGAGTTATCCTCATAAACTAGAGTCCATGTTTAATGTCGGCAATTATTTTCGCCATGTCAGGGTCTGTCTTGAGTTGTTCGGTTATTTTTTCGACCGCGTGGATGACTGTAGTGTGGTCGCGCCCGCCAAATAACCTTCCCACTTGCTCATAGGGCAATTGTAGGTCGTTGTAGAGGATATACATTGCCGTATGTCGCGCGGCAGTTAGAGGTGCCTTGCGACTAGAGCTCGTCAGCTCAGCTGGCTTAAAGGAAAAATATTGGGCGGTCTTTGTAATTACACTATTTGGCCGGATCCGCTGGGTTCGGCGCTCCTTTTCTGCTCCGAAGTACTCGCGCACAATATCGCTCGTGATCTCCCCTCCCATCGGTACCGCCTTGGTATAAATACCCTGGAGCGCTCCCTCAAGTTCGCGGATATTTGTTGTGGTTCTCTCTGCAATCAGCGAGATCGCTTCACTGGGGATCGAGATGTTTAGCACTTCACATTTTTGTGTCAGAATCGCCACTCTAGTCTCAAAGTCTGGTGACTGCACATCCACCATAAGTCCGCCCATAAACCTAGACGACAATCTCTCTTCTAGCTTAGCTATCTCCTGTGGTGGTCGATCAGAGGTTAGGATCACTTGTCTTTGGGACATATACAGTTCATTAAAAGTGTGGAAAAACTCTTCTTGGATATATTCTTTACCAGCGATAAACTGGATATCATCAACCAATAAGACGTTTGGTGCACGGTATTTTTTCTTAAAAGCCGGAGTTTTTTTATTTTGCAAACTAGCAATCAAATCACTCCCAAACGTCTCAGCCGAGATATACATAATATTCCAGTCTGGGTGATCGGCGTAGATTGCATGACCCACAGCCTGCATTAGGTGAGTTTTGCCTAGTCCTACTCCGCCGTAAATAAATAAGGGGTTATATCTAGTTCCAGGGCTTTTTGCCGCCCCAGAGGCCGCCGCATAAGCAAAGTTATTAGATCCACCAACCACATATGTCTCAAAAGTAAGTCTAGGGTTTAGGTTATTTGACCCCTCCCCTTTCGGCATTGCCTTGGGCTCATCAAATAGTGGTGAGGGAACCTGTGCTGAGCTTGCCGAAGCATCTTTCCCTACAATATATGCAAGCTCTGTTTTCACTCCGCAAATTCTCTCCAAACTTCGCTGTATTTGTCCTTGGTATCTCTGGGTTACCATTGTCTGGTGGTATGCCGAGGGACAAAGTATGGTGACCAGTTGGCTCTCCTCGGATATTTTCTCGACGGACTCAAGCGACAGCGGTTTAATCCAAGTTGGAAAATAAACTGGTGATATCGATATTTCTAGTTCTCCAAGTACCGCTTTCCATGTCGATATGATGTCCATGTCGTCATTATCCACAACTTTTCCACACTAAACAATATATCAAAACTAGCTCCCACCGTGACAAATCTATGCTTACTTGTTATAATCCGCACATGTCAAAAAGAACTTATCAACCCAAAAAAGCCAAGCGCCGCAATACCCATGGTTTCCGTATCCGCATGGCTAGCCACAAAGGTCGCCTGGTCATCTCTCGTCGCCGTGCCTCAGGCCGCGCCAAACTGACTGTTTAGCTTCGTTTCTCTATTTGAGAACCTGCCTCGCGTCAAGGCGGGTTTGAGAATTTTTGATTGGTGTACATTTGTATATATGATTCCCAAATCCAGCAAGTTTCCTACCCGTGTCCAGTTTTTGCAGTTTCGCGCGATCGCCAAACAATCGACCACTCCACACCTCCGAATCCTCACATCTCCACGTGCCCCTAGCGTAGCCGCAGGCGCAGTGGGGTCGCGCCTCTCCGTCATCGTCCCCATCAAGGTTAGTAAGCGCGCCACCACTCGCAATTCTTTTAAACGCCTGGTCTATGATCTTGGCTGGAAAATGATCAAAGACAAAAACCTTGACTGTATTATTATGTTTAAGCCAATTGCCTTGGTCAAAGGCAAAGCTTCGATGGAGTTGATCACCAGTGAACTATCACAACTTACTAGTACTCTCTAAAGTCATCGCCCATAATCTGGGTCTATCGCGGGGTCAGTGTTGCTACTCCCCAACCTGTTCGCTCTATACCAAACAAGCGCTCCAAAAACACGGTTTACTCAAGGGGGTTTGGCTATCTGGGCAAAGACTGTTAAAATGTCACCCATGGTCACGTGGTGGTTATGACCCCGTGCCTTAAATTTATGTATCACACTTATATTTATCAACCCATCCTCAGTACCCTCCTTTGGTTGTACCAGATCACTGGTAGCAACCTGGGTTTTGCCATTATTCTCTTGACTCTCTTTATCCGCGGAGTCCTTATTCCCTTTACCCTCCCCCAACTCAAATCTGCCAAAAAAATGGCCGCCCTCAAGCCCGAGCTCGATGCCCTCAAGAAAAAGCACGGCCACGACGCCAAATTATTCCAGCAAAAACAAATGGAGTTTTACAAAACTCACAATGTCAATCCTGCCGCCGGCTGTCTCCCCTTTATCGCCCAATTTATCGTTCTTATTGCTCTGTACCAAGTTTTTATGAATACCCTGGGTGGGAATGGCATGGGAGAGGTCAACTCACAATTCTTTCTCTGGGATCTAAAGTCCAAAGATACCACCTACATTCTCCCAATCCTCGCTGGACTCCTTCAATTTATTATGTCACTCACCATTCTCCCCGCTGTCGAAAACGAACCCGAAAAACGCAAGGGTACATCAGAGGAAAAAGCCGATGTTGCCGAGATGGCCACCACCATGCAACAACAAATGGTTTTTATGATGCCAATTATGACCGTGATTTTCTCGATTCAATTCCCCTCCGGACTAGCTCTCTACTGGGTTATCACTACCGCTTTTTCCTTAGTCCAACAGCTACTCGTTTCTGGCCCAGGAGCTCTCCTAATCTATGCTAAAAAATATCATTTAATAAAGGGGAAATAATCATATGCAACCAACTGACCTAGTAAAAGTAGAGACGCTTCTAAAACTATTTGACATCACCCCTGACCAACTTGTGGTTAGCGAAGAAGATGAGTTAATAACCATCACCATAAACATTGATGAGCAGGTAGCTGGTCGTCTCATTGGTCGTTTCGCCCAGACCCTAGATTCGCTCCAGTTGATTATTTCTCTCATGCTCAACAACGGTAAAGAGATCCACAAGCACGTGCTCTTAGATGTAGCCGGCTACCGTGCTCGCCGCCTATCTACTCTCGAATCCATGGTAGAAAATGCCAAGCATCAAGCTAGAGAGATCGGTGGGGCTTGTGTTCTCCCCCCCCTTTCCTCGACCGAGCGTCGCCAAGTTCACCTCATGCTTCAAGATGATGCAGAATTCACGAGCTACTCCGAGGGCCACGGTCAAGACAGAAGGCTTTTCATTGCACTCAAAACTGTCTAGTCTCTTGCTTGGCCTAGTAATTTTTTTCTCCGCCACTCAGCTGGGCCTACATTTTTGGCCGACCTCGTCATTGGTCTATGGCATCCGCGTCGATTACCTCGCACCAACAATCTACCTGTTTGACCTCTTGCTTCTAGGCTACTTGGTCGCACGAAGGTCCGACCTGCTAAGGAAATCCTGGCTATCAGCCAAGATGTTTAGTCGAACATCAAAAACAAATAGTGAGACCGGGTCGGACCTTATTGGAACCCTCGCGCCCATTTTATTACTCAATCTTCTTTTTTCCGCCAATCCTCTTTCGACTCTCTCCTGGTCCCTCCACTTTTTGTTGTATCTATTATTCTTTCTCTCCCTTCCTAAAATCTATCTTCTAAAATCTATCTCCTATGTCCTCCCCCTCACCCTCCTCTTCCAACTCGCGCTCTCCTCCACCCAAGTCTATCTAGGTCACTCTATCGGCGGGCTCATGTACTACCTCGGTGAGCGAAGTATAGCTGTGGGTCAGCCTGCGGTCGCTCTTGGCTCGTTTATGGACTCTGT
>CAZCUC010000021.1:7738-14224 GCA_964502225.1 uncultured Pseudomonadales bacterium
GAAGTATAGCTGTGGGTCAGCCTGCGGTCGCTCTTGGCTCGTTTATGGACTCTGTTGTACTACGAGCCTACGGAACCTTTGGTCACCCCAACGTGCTCGCTGGCTGGGCTGTGGTCTGCTTACTTATACTTATCCAAATAAGTCAGACTGTAATTCCCAAAGCAAGCAAACAACGAGACGTCAGAGGGTCTGACCCGCTAAGGAGATCGTGGCCAGCGGCCAAGATGTTTAGTCGACTTCAAAATACAATCTGGAGACCGGGTCAGACCCTATTGGTACCCATAACTCTCACCGCTTTTATCATCCTCCTCACCCAATCTCGCTCGGCTGGCCTCACCCTCTTCGGCCTCGTCATCCCCTTTTATCTAATTAAGAAACTAAAAGTTCGCCTCGTATATTTTGCGATTGTTCTCTCTTCTCTCTTCTCTCTTCTCTCTCCTACCCAAATCCTCTCCCCTTCTCGCGCCGAATTGTCATTGTCACAACGCCTCGACCTTCAAGGGATCTCCTTGAAGGTTATTTCTCGTTATCCCATTTTTGGAACAGGGGCCCAGGCAAGTATCTCAACCTACCCCTCGCTCGCTCCGGGTAATCGCCTCCTCCAGCCCGATCACAATAGTTTTACTCTCTTCCTCTCCTGGTTCGGCCTCTTAGGTGTCCTTGCAACCATCTTGATTCTTAAATCTAAAATCTTAAATCTTAAATCATTTATTCCTATTGTCCCCCTCCTTCTCCTAGACCACTACTTCCTCACCTCCCCTCAGGGGCTTTTTATCTTTTTGCTCTACCTTAAGCTAAACTACTCTCATGCTCAAAAAAATATTTAGCAACACTTTGGCCCAGCTCGTGGCCAAGTTCTTTGGCGCCGGCCTCACTCTCCTCACCACCTACTTCATTATTCGTCTCGCCGGCCTCGATCTCTATGGTGATTTAACCAAGATTCTCGTCATTGTGGCCGTGGGTTTTACTGCCATCGATTTTGGTCTCAATGCCGAAGGACTGCGTTCATCCCCCAACGATTTATCCATGCGCCAAAGCCTAGTCCAGATTCTCCTGGCTCGTTTACTCCTCTCGCTGGTGGTAGTTGCTGTGTTAAACCTAATAGTTGGAGTCTTGCCCGGAGGCTATTCCAGAGCGGTCAAATCAGTTTTCTGGCTCGGTAGTCTCGCCATCATTTTCCAGGGCATTTATACTTCGGGCAACGCCTGGTTCCAGTACAAGCTATCCTACTGGCGCTCCACCATCTCGGTCGTCGTGGGCTCGCTCGTTGGTACCCTCCTCACTTTTTACTATCTCAAGTACTCCCCCACTCTCTTCAACTTTGTCCTCGCCACCACCCTCGGCTATCTCTCAATGGCTCTGACCACCCTACTCCTGCTCTGCACATCAAGCGCAATAGCGCCTGAGAAATGCCTCCAGACACGAAGTAGTCTGGGAGACCCCCATTCCCAATTTGAGAATTTGAGAATTTATGATTTGAGATTAGTATTTCCCCTTCTTCGCCGCTCCCTCACCCTCGGTCTCATTATTATCGCCAGCGTTATCGCCAGCAAAATCGACACCGTCATTCTGGGGATCTACCGCCTCTCCAGTGAGGTTGGTCAGTACGGCTTTGCGTACAGAATCTACGACGTTATTCTCGTCCTTCCTGTTTTTGTCATGAATGTTGTCTACCCAATCTCAGTCAGGGAAAGCCAAAAAAGCACTGGCTCCAAAATAATTGGCAACACTCTCTACGCTTTGGCGATCATCAGTTTGATTTTGTCAGTTCTCCTTTGGTTTTCTGCCCCCCTGATCGACTTGGTTAAACCTGGGATGACTATTTCCATCGCGGTAATCAAAATCCTTGCCTTGGCCCTGCCTTTTTTCTATCTCACTGCTCCTCTTATGTGGGGGCTCATCGCCAAAAAACGTGACAAGGTAGTTTTAGCGATCTATCTGGCGGCCGCCATTCTCAATGCCACGCTCAATTTACTACTAATCCCCTCTTTCGGGGCCACAGCCGCCGCCTGGAACACTGGTATCACTGAACTCTTTATTTTCCTCTCTCTGCTATACTTTTCCCGTACTAATTTGAGAATTTGAAAATTTATGATTGGAGAATTATGAAATTGTTATTAAACACCGATGGCGGCTCACGCGGTAATCCTGGCCCTGCCGCCTACGGCTATGTCATCCAAGACATTTCCAATCTGGATGCGGTAAAGATTCTGGAAAAATGCGGTAATTATATCGGCGTCACCACCAACAACATTGCCGAGTACCAGGGGTTAATTGATGGGATTAAATGGGTGCTCGCTAACTACTCAGACGCGGAACTCGTCATCAAAATGGACTCACTCCTCATTGTCAATCAAGTCAAAGGGTTATTTAAAGTTAAAAATCCAGGTCTTTACCCCAAGTGGCAAGAGGTGAGGGGACTCCTCTCTCAATTGCCCAAATGGTCCATCGAGCACACGTATAGGGAAGGCAATTCCCTGGCCGATGCCCTGGTAAATACAGCCCTCGATGCACATCAAGCGCTCTAGCGCTCACCAAAACTAATATATCTCCACGTTGTATTACTCCGAAGCTAAAAGGGCGAAGGGTGGTTTCGCTGATTTTCTGGAATTATAGGGCCTAAATTCTTGCTTGCAAATTTTGTGCTAACGTAATGATTTTACAGACCACGAAAAACGTGCAAAAAACGTGAGAACGGAAAAACTGGGGGAAACGGATTAACCATATCAAGACGAAAACAGCCAAAAAAACGTAACAACAATATAGATATTCGTAACTATAAAAAATATAAGGTATAAAAACTAGGGGAGGGGATACTAATTGGATTCTTGATATCAGGTATACTGAATTTATGCGGTCATATTCAGTCGAAACCAGAGGGCAGGGGGTACTTATCTTGGGTGGGCCCAGAGAGCTCACCACCAAACTCATCGAAGAATTTTTACTTGCTGGCTATCGCGCCATTGCCCCAGACAATCTCGAGGCTATTGAAGAGCTGTACTCGTCCCACGATCTTGATTATTGTTTGTGTTTTGATCAGGCTATCGCGCCAACTATCTCAGAGAGGATCTTGCACTTGGTAGCGAATGGGGAAACGCGCCTGGTTCTCGTTTCTCATCACTCAGCGTCCCTCGTTTCGCCTTTTCCTCAAACTCCAATCTTTAAACACTTAATTTATTCCGATTATCTGGGGGCAGGGGAGTACCGCTCTAGTCTCCTCGACAACTGGCGCACAACCCTCGCTTCCGCTCACACGCTCTCACTCACCGGTGATGGCCTGACCGAAGTCTCACTCCTCCATTTAGATGATCTCGCCCACCTCATCGCCCTGGCAACCATTAATCCTTCAACCACAGTTGGCCAGCAATATTGGCTAGGCAACCCCGAGCCCATTTCACACCTCAACTTGGCTTACCTCGTACGCTCCAATTTACCCTTCAAAGCTGGGATCACTTTTGATCAAGACAAAGATCAACCCGACCTTGCTTGGGACGGCTCGTCGTATTTGCAAACAACCCAATTGCTGGCCTACACCCCTCAGCATCCACTCGAACCTAGTCTAAAATCACTCTTTAGCTCCATCTCCTCGCCCTCACCAAAACCAACACCCGCTGAACCAGCCTTGCCATCACGCCCTACACCTATTTCTCCCATCACCAGCCTTGCTGTCTCAAAACCACCAGTCGCGACCCCTCCGCCCCCACCCGCAAAGAAGCTCACACCTCTCAAGCAACCCACCGTGTTTTTTGTCCCCCTCGAGGAACGCAAACCCAAGATCACTCTTCGCCTGCCAAAATTCAATTTTAAGCGACCAGGGGCACAAAAGACGCGTCGTTCCTTTCATCTCAACACGGTCGTGGGAAAGGGTTTTTTGATTGCCTTTGCCCTCTACTTTGGAACTCTGGCTTTTTTTGCTACTGTCTCTGGGCTCATGTTGCAAAAATCATACCGAGCTATCCAAAACAACGAGCTACCCCAAGTTACTAGTCTCAACAAATTTAGTCTTACCTATCTTCGCGCCAACGCACTGGCGATTTCTTCTCTACCCATCCTCTCAGAGCGCCAGTTTTTCCAGGATCTCAACACTCTCCTCGATGCCTACCACCAATCTCTCGCTGTTTTTGAGTTGGCGGGCTCACTCAATAGTTCGACTCAAGAACTGATTCACTACACTTTTGGTTCTGGTACAGCCGATGTAGCTCAGCTAATCAGTCAGAGTAGACTCGAAATCGAAGAGCTTTATCAAAAACTTTCTCTCCTCGATGGTGTTTTACCCCCCACTGCTCCAGCTATCATCCCAGAAGTCCACCACGACAAATATCTCAAAATTAAATCACAGCTTGCCTCGCTCAAGCGCTCAATCACCACCGCCAAAGCCTTGCTCGCAACTGCTCCAGACTTTATTGGCCTAGGTGGTCGCAGAAAGTATGGTGTCCTTTTCCAAAACAACATGGAGCTCCGGGCCACAGGTGGGTTTATCGGCTCCTTTGCTATCCTGACTTTCGAAAACGGCAAGCTCTACGACATGCCAATTTTTGATGTCTATGACGCAGATGGTCAGCTCAAAGGGCACGTCGAGCCCCCGACTCCAATCAAAACCTACTTGGGCGAGGCCAATTGGTACCTGCGGGACAGCAACTTTGATCCCGATTTCCCCACTAGTGCCAGGCGCGCTGAATGGTTTATCAAAAAATCACTCAACCAGGACTTAGACGGCATGATTGCCGTCAATGTGGATACCTTGATTGGTTTACTCAAAGCGACCGGCCCACTCCTAATTAGCGATTACAACGAAACAATCACCGATGGCAATCTCTACGAGCGCTCGCAATATCACGCCGAGGTCAATTTTTTCCCTGGTTCCACCCAGAAAAAAGAGTTCTTGAGTACCGTTGCCAACTCACTTTTTGCCAAGCTTCCCTCACTAGGAGCGGGGGAGGGGATCAAGATGGTCGAGGCATTAACTACCAGCATTTCCGAAAAAAACACCCTCGTCTCACTCAGCAACGCCTCAGCCGATCACGTCTTTGCTACCCTCGGCTGGAATGGGGCGGTCACCGACCTACCATGTCCCGTCCCCGATAACTGCGCCAAAGATTACACCATGGTCGTCGATAGCAATTTTGGGGTCAACAAGGCCAACTATTTCCTTCGGCGCAGTCTAGACATGGTTATTACTTTCGACAAAAATCTCGTCGTTGGTCACACCCTCAAAATCAATTACCAAAACACCTCAACCTCTACCGCCTGGCCATCTGGTGCTTATAAGAACTACTCAAGGATATATTTACCCCTCGGCGCCACTCTCAATCACTTAAAAATCGGCGATCGTCTAATTGAGCCCAAAGACTACACCCTCACCATGGAGCACAACAAGCTGGTCTTAGGGTTTCTTGCCAATATTCCAGTCAACTCAACTGTTGCAGTCGAGGTAGACTACTCTACTCCTCAGCTCCCCCAAACACCCGACCTGACCTATACCTGGTACTGGCAAAAACAACCCGGCACCTCCTCTCGGGATCAGCTCACCGTCTACCTCAATCACCCACTCTACTTAAAACCCCTGATCATCTCGCCCTCCGCCCAGCTCGAGACTCAACAGCTCAAGTTTAATTTCGCCAACGACACCGACCACCGTGTAACTGTAAAATTTTCTAAATAACCCTGATCTGTTATAATAAACAAATCATTACTTGTAAATTGTAAATTGAGATTTGTAAATTAAACAAGGAGATATATGACCACATTTGAACTCAACGCCGCCAAACGTACTCTACTCGGTCGCAAGACCAAACAGCTCCGCAAAAAAGGGCTTATTCCCGCCAATATTTTTGGCAAAAAAATCGCCTCGATTGCCATCGAGCTCGAATCTAGTACTCTTTTAGACACCATGCGCAAAGCCGGCGAAACTGGTCTCATCCACCTCAAGATCAAGGGTGACGACAAAGTTCATCCTGTCCTCGTTTCTGGCTATGCTCAAGACCCAGTTACAGACGCCATGCTTCACGTGGATTTTCACGAAGTCGATTTGAAACAAAAGACCACCGCCACTGTTCCTCTCCGGGCAGTAGGGGAGTCCGCCGCCGTCAAGTCTGGCATGGTTTTGGTCATGATGAAGAACGAGCTCGAGGTAGAGGCTCTCCCCACCGACCTTCCCGACGTAATTGAAGTTGATATTTCTGGCTTAGACGAAGTTGGCAAGAGTATTCACGCCAGCGACCTCAAAGTTGATCGCTCCAAAGTCACGTTTGAATTGGGCGACGATGAGCTTATTGCTACCATCCAAGAGCCAGCCAAAGAAGAGGTGGTCGAAGCCGCTCCAGAGGCAGGTGCCGAGCCAGCCGCAACACCAGAGGGTGAGGCCAAACCCGCAGAAGGCGACGCCAAACCAGCCCCCGAAGCCAAATCATAGATCCTGAGCTTGTCGAAGGAAAAGAGTAATTCAAGAAAGTGGCGGATGAAATTTTGCCGACATTACAGGCGAGA
>CAZCUC010000022.1:0-12800 GCA_964502225.1 uncultured Pseudomonadales bacterium
ATCTAAATAATGCCAAGGCTATGGCTCACGCCACCGGCGTCGTCGGCTATGATATCGGAGCTAAATCATGATCTCTTTTGTCATTCCCACATTAAATGAAGCTGGTAATGTGACACCACTATTCGACGAAATTCAGAGCACCATAAAAACTATGGGGGGGGGTAAATTTGAGGTTATTTTTGTAAATGATGGGAGTCGTGACAACACTCAGTCTGAGCTCAATAAACTTAAAGCCAAACATGAAGATAAAGTCGTAATTATCGAATTTACCCACAATTTCGGCAAAGCCGCAGCTCTTTCGGCAGGGTTTTCTAAAGCTAAGGGCGATCTCATTTGTACAATGGACGCTGATTTACAAGATGTCCCCGCCGAACTACCCAAAATGATCGCAAAACTAGAAGAGGGATATGACGTAGTTTCTGGTTGGAAGCAAAAGCGAAAAGATAGTTTTATCAAAAACAAAACCTCCAAATTGTTCAACGCCGCAACCAATATGATTAGTCGTGCCAAGCTCCACGATTTCAATTGTAGATTCAAGCTATATAAAAAAGAAGTATTAGAAGATCTCAATCTTTATGGAGAACTCCATCGCTATATTCCAGTCTTGCTCTCTGCTCAGGGATATCGTGTAGGGGAGGTAAAAGTTGCTCATCGCGCTCGTGTGCACGGACATACCAAGTATAGTGGTTCACGATTTATCCATGGATTCCTCGATTTGTTTACAGTGTTATTTATTACTCGTTTCCGCACTCGCCCACTACATTTATTTGGACTTGCTGGGATGTTTTGTTTTGCACTCGGATTTGCGGTTGGACTTTATCTCACGTATATTAAATTGTTCAACCATCAGAGTATCGGCGAGCGCCCACTACTACTATTCTCCGTCATGCTAATGATCATGGGTGTCCAGTTGGGAGTCATGGGTCTCGTGGGCGAGCATATCACAACACTATTACATAAAAATGAAAGAAATTACAAAATAAAGAAATAATTATGACTACAACTACAAACTACGAAAAGCATATTTCCAGCAACCCGATACAGCGAAAGCTTTTGGACAATTTTAATAAAAGGCTTATTGCACTCATAACGGAATCAAAAGCAGGATCAATTCTAGATGCTGGATGTGGTGAGGGTTTTACCCTGAGTTTATTAAAGAGATCTAAGCTCGGCAAAAAACTAGTTGGAATTGATTTCGAAGATGATGCATTAAAACTAGCACAGAAAATTAATCCATTATTGAACATATCCAAAGCCTCCATTTACGATTTGCCGTATAAAAATAATGAATTTGACCTAGTGATTTGTTCCGAAGTCTTGGAGCACTTAACTGACCCAGTTAAAGCTATTTCTGAAATAGTTAGAGTATCTAAAAAATATGTGTTGATTTCAGTACCAAATGAGCCATATTTTATGCTAGCCAACTTCCTTCGTGGCAAATACCTATCTCACTGGGGAAACCATCCTGAGCACATTAATCATTGGACATCTTCAGCAATAAAATTGTTCGCAGAATCTCATGGGCTTAAAGTCAAAAAAATATTTACTCCATTTGCCTGGACTATTTTGTTGGGGGTGAAATAAATCACATATGAAAAATTCGATCAAAGCTATTTTGAGTTGGGCTGAAAACAATATTCCAAAGATATTGATTATTTTGACAGTAGTCATTTCACTTGGAAGCTTTGTTTACTACTTTAAGACAGGTCAAATCACTGCGTATGGAGATTCTAAAGGACACTTAAATATTGCTAGACGTGTAATCGACAGTCCTACACCTGGGATTGCACAATTAGGTGGTTACTGGTTGCCTTTACTTCATTTGCTTATGATCCCGACTATTTGGAACGATTATTTTTGGAATACTGGTATATCAGGAAGTATTCCAAATATCATTGCATTTATATTTGCAGTTTATTTTACTTATAAGTTTTCCGAAGATCTTACTAAAAGTAAATTATCTGGGCTACTAGCAGCCTCAGTTTTGCTTTTCAATCCAAATCTGTTATTCATGCAATCAGCTCCCATGACTGAATCATTATTTATTGCAACTACTGTATCCGGCTCATACTATTTATATAGATATGTAAGAGACTCCAAAATTTCAGATGGTATTCTAGCTGGTATTTTGGTATCACTTTCAAGTTTGAATAGATATGAAGGGTGGGGTCTAGTGATTGGATCGTCAGCGTTACTCATATATGGGTGGATTATCAGTAAATTCAATCGTAAAAGAGAGGGTCAAATATTCTTTTATTCTACGTTAGCATTAACGGGAATATTGTCATGGCTAATATGGGGGGCTGTTATTTTTAAAGACCCCCTCGAATTTATGCATAATACTCTTAGTGCCGGTAAGCAAACACAAACTCAATTTACTGATGTATCAGTTATAACAGGCTATCACGACGCGGGGATGGCAGCACTAACTAACATCTATGCATTTATACATACATCAGGCTACTTTGTAACATCATTAGTCATAATCGGGTTCATATTATTTTGTATTAGAAATATTAAATCAATTTATAAAGTAGAATTTTTGTCGATACTTGTATTATCAATCCCACTTCTATTTGACATATTAACTGTATTTATCGGTAATGTACCGGTAGAAGTTCCAGAATTTTCAAGGGCACTACATAGTGGCTATTTTAACGTAAGATATTCTTTATACTCCTTACCCTTAGCCGCGATCCTAATTTCATATATTTTTAAAAATAAGTATTTTAAAATTCTTCTATTTGTAATAATACTCTTTAGCTACTGGAACATATCAGAGTTATCTGGTAAAAAGTTAGCGGTATTGCAGGATATTGGAACTAATAGAACGATTGGGTATTTTGATAAGGTGAATTGGTTTAAAGCAAATTACAATTATGATGGATATGTTTTAACTAGCACTGGTTCAGATGACACTTTCATGCAAGATTCAGGGATACACCTTAAGAACTTTATAAGCGAAGGATCCTATAAACTTTGGGATGAATCACTTGAAAACCCATCAAAATACGCTAAATGGGTTTTAATATCTGAAAATAACTCGAGAGATGAGGTTAACAACAAAGTTAACAAGCAAAGACTTTTTGATCAATTTGAGGTAGTTTATCAGTTTGACAATAATATGATATTAAAGAAAAAATAATGATTAAATCGATCGATTGGCTCGTAATATTTGGCTTCTTCGCACAGTTTATTTTCTTTTTACGCTTCGTAGTTCAATGGTGGGAGTCAGAGAAGAAAGGGGAGAGCACAATCCCTCCGATGTTTTGGTATCTCTCAGTTTTTGGGACCATACTTATTTTGATTTACTCTATCATTCGCAAAGACATCGTCTTCTCAGTTGCCTCTTCACTTAACATGCTCATCTACTTACGCAACATTGCTCTTTTGAAAAACAAAAAGAAGTAATTAGTTATGTTAAAAAAAGCTAGTTGGGTCGAAAAGTTTCTTTTACTCCTCATAATTATATTGTCGGTTGGCGTTTGGTACTGGGCATATATAACTAATAACATTTTGACGTACAACGATGCCGCCTCACACTTAAATATCGCGCGTCGCATAGTAGATAACCTCACTCCTGGATTAGCTCAGATCGGCACCGTCTGGCTACCACTCCCTCACATCCTCATGCTGATACTAGCCTGGAATGACACTCTCTGGCACACCGCCATCGCAGGTAGTATCGTGTCAGTTATTTCATTTATCGTTTTTGTCGTTTATTTATATAAAAGTATTTACTTGCTCACCGAAAGCCGGTGGGGAGCTACGATAGGCGCAATTGTAGCGGCGATAAATCCCAATCTGCTCTACCTCCAAACAACACCCATGACTGAGCCACTCCTGCTGGCCACTTTTGGCCTCTCTACCTATTACCTCATCCGCTACATGCAATCCGAAGCGATCGTCGACCTATTCCTCGCTGGTATTTGGGTAGCTCTTGCCACCCTGACTCGATACGATGGCTGGTTTCTTTACGGCTGTATGTTGGGCGTCCTTACCTTGCGAGCCCTCATCCATAGAGGCTGGAAAAAAGCCGAAGGGGTCTTCATCTTGTTCCTCACAATTGGGGGGTTTGGCATTTTCCTGTGGCTACTTTGGAATCTCTCGATCTTTCATGATGCACTCTACTTCATCTACGGTCCATATTCAGCCCATGCTCAGCAAGCAGTACTAAAGAGTGTGGGACAGCTCCCAACCGAAGGTAGCTGGTACAACGCTGCCACTTACTTCTCTTGGTCAGCAATATCCAACAATGGGGTAGTCGTTCTCGCACTTGCTGGAGCTGGGATAGTAGCTACGCTAACCAAATTCAAAAACCACAACTATCTATACTTACTCATGATCCTTGCTGTCCCATTTGCCTTTAACATCCTCGCACTCTATGCTGGTCAGTCTGCCATGAATGTCCCACAAGCTCCAAACAATCCTGGATATTTTAATATCCGCTACGGCCTCCTCGTACTACCTTCACTAGCCATGCTGGTTGGTATTCTAGCTAGTACAAAATATATGCGTTACCTAGTAATATTTGGATTGATTATCCAAGCGCTAATCTTCGCCAAAGCGGGTACTCCAGTTACTTTGGTCGATGGCAAACTAGGTTTAAAAAATACCTATTACACGGTAGAAGCTAGTAAATGGCTAAGGGACAATTATCGTGGTGGTCTCATTTTGACATCACTGGCCAGTCATGATGCTTTTGTGGCCAGGGCTGGCATTCCGATGAAAAACTATATCCACGAAGGCACTCGTGATTTCTGGAACAATTCACTCCAAACTCCGGGTGAGCAAGTCGCCTATATTGCCTTGCTGTCGTACCCGCCTGATAGTGTGTATCGCGCTATTAAAGATAATCAGGCCTTTACTGGACATTACGATCTCATCCATTCCTATGGCACATTCGAGATCTACAAGCGCCGATGAAAAAATTACTTTTAATACTACTTCTTATTATGATCATTCCTTCTCGCGTGATGGCGAGTGAGGATTATATCTGGGAAGTGCGCTCAGTCGATACCATGAAAACCTCACGCGATTTAGCCAGGGAAAAACTGCATGACATTAGCTATGACCAAATCATAGTGCGAGATCTCAAACTCATCAAAGATTTGGGCGCCAACTATGTGGCGATCGATACACCCTACGACGAAGAGTTTATTCCATACCTCACTCGTTGGGTCAAACATGCACGGGAGCAGGGTCTAAAGGTCTGGTTTCGAGGAAACTTCTCAGAGTGGGAGGGGTGGTTCGGCTATCCAAAAAACATGACACCACAAGAGCATATCCGTCGTACTGCTCAGTTTATCGAGTCGCACTCAGATATATTTGAAGATGGCGACGCTTTTGATCCTTGCCCTGAATGCGAAAATGCCCAGTGGTGGCCACAGCCAGACAAAAACTCTGAGTACAATTCCTTTGTCATCAATCAGCAGGTCATTACCAAAGCTAGTTTCGCCAAGATCGGCAAAGATGTCCACACCAACTGGACAGGAATTATCGGAGGAAGAGCCAAGGAGGTCTTGGATCAAAGAGCAGTTGATGCGCTAGATAAAGTTGTCGCCATCGATCACTATACAAATAGTGTCGCAAACATGGATGACTATATTAGATATTTTGCTGACAGCTTTGACGCCAAAACTTTAATCAGCGAATTTGGTGCTCCTATCCCGGACATTAACGGCAAGATGAGTGAGGCTCAGCAAGCCGACTTTATCGACTCGATGATGAATATATTTTATGTCAACAAGGATAAAGTGTATGGCATAAACTATTTTGCACTCGGTACTGGTACTACCGAGATTATCGATGCTAAGGGTAAACCAAAACTAGCTTATGAAGTGATTAAAAAATACTATTCACCTGCCAAAATCAGTGGGGAAATTAGGGATGAATTAGGTCAGGCTGTTGCCCACGTTAAAGTTACCACCGATGATGGCATTGGTTCTGCAGAGACAAATCGTTTTGGAGAGTACTCGCTAGTAGTGCCTGGTCAAAACACGACACTCACAATAAGCAATAAAAACTATCATACGGTGTCACACAAATTGAGTCTTAGTTCTGGTGAACAGAAAGAATATCCCATTACACTTAAAAGGATTGATCCATCCATAATTTATCAACTTCGGCTTTGGCTAATATTAAAGTTGCACAGCAAATGATTGTTGATACCTAATTTCTAGGTTTAATCGACATCTTTGTCTGATCATACAACGCACTCCAATCTATATCAGCTCCATGTAGGGTGTGATCTACTCCCGAGTTTAACGCTATTGAACTTTTCTGGAGACTCCCGAAAGGGTATTCTCAGAGGGTAATTAGCAACTCTTTATAAAGTTGAGATCTTGTTGTGCTAACCCACTCTATACTTTGCTGTTTCATCTAGAATAGCTTGTTTTCCTTCATCATTCCACCACGCTAACCATAGGCTATCTGTCATTACTTCTTCTATTTTAGATATATCTGTTAAAAGTATTTGTGCAGTATCCCGGCTTTCATTTTCAGTTATCTCCCCTTCAAGAAGATTTAAGAAAGCTGGCGTAACAAACAGTAAGCTCCAAAAAGCAGTATTCTCTGCATCGTCTTGATTCGGTAGGCCTCTATATTCATTAGACCCCGGGAGCCATCTTTGTGATCGCAGAGACTCACTTTTAGTACTTCCAATAGTATCTTTAAATGCACGACTAGCTCCTAGCTCTATAGATTCGGCAACGTTTAGCTCGGTTTCAAACACTCTTGGTTTACCATTGTCTCTACGCATTGGGACTGCCACTCTTACCCCGTCAGTGACAAATACTCTACTACTCCATGTATCAGGTTTACTCATGATGAGATTATAGGGCATATATCAAAAATCTACAAAATTTTCGTAGGTTATTCTCCTTGCCATGGGTGAGAAAATAGATAAATGGATAATGATGAGTATCTGACCAGGTGCAGGCAAGCAAATGAGATCTATCAGGGCGTAGGTGCAGCAAAGCTAGAGGATTTATACCACATCACTCTCTCAGGCTACAATAAAGCGATAGGTGCCGAGAATCAAGGTGCCATCGCAAAATGTGAGGCTAGTCTCATCCTCTTGTGCATCATAACTGGCAGATCACTAGTATGGCTCGAGGAAGGGGAGTGACACATCAAATACGCACATGGTATACTATCTCATAGTATGAACAAATTGAAAGAACACTCGCCAGTAGTTGCAATAAGAATGCAACTCTCTTTTAGTACGCGGGATCAAGAGCCTCCAATGTTGACGGGTAATATTTTAGGTCTAGACAGCAAATCTGTAGAAGATGCGGTAGTCTATACAAATATAGAGTTAATGTCAGAACTGGCAACTATTGGTTTGAGTGAGGTCTGTGTGCAATGTAATTTACTGGGTGCACTCGTGCATTCATCTGAAAGAGGGCAACTGCAAAGATCTCTGATAATAACAAATCATAAGGTCGTAAAACTCACTTGTCCTATACTAGAAAAATTTCGTTTAAAAAAAATGAAAGCATATCAATTATATGAACTTGGTTGTCATAGTGGCATTAATTTAACTGTATTTAGGCAGCAAGTCTCATCTGTTGACTAAGAAAATCTAGTATGAAAAATACCCACGAGCAACATCTATCAGGTGAAAATGAGCGAGCTCCTAAAGTGGGTACTATGTTTCGCCTGTTTCTAACCACAGCGCTTCTAAGTGTAATCACGACTGCTTGTTCCTTTGCCCATGAGATTCCAGTGACAGACAAATTTATGATCTTGTTATATGTAAATGATGTGGGGTTTATCTTTGCCGCAGGTCCATCAGATGCACCTCGTGACGAAGGATTGCTCGCTCATACCATAGATTTTATCGATGAAGGGTGTGAGTTTGGCGCAGTTAAAGGTTTGGTTGACTCGGATCCAAGTGATAATTTAAAAGCACTTATCTGCCTAGCAGATGATGGCTACTAAGTGCTTTACATATCAGTTACGTATGCTAAAATAACCCATAATAAAATAGTAGGTTAAATATATGCAATACAAACATGTGCCGATAACCCTTAGAACACTTGTAATACTGGGTTCGCTATTTTTGACGGCTTGTGCTGCAGAGGTGCAAAGTGAAGGAGATATGATAGTCTACAAAGGTTTGAAAAGAGTTTTTCTAGAGGGGGAAGGTGAATTATTTGGATATATGAGACTAACTGAACAAGAAGCTATAAATCTAGCTAGTAAATCTCCAGATGGATGTACATTTACAATATATACTCCTCCAGTACTCCCAGAAGACGAGTTTGGGAAAACATACTTTATTGGCGATATCTGCAAGAGATAATCTTTTCCAGTATATAAAATTTAAGAACAAGCTGAGCAAAGTGCGTATAATAGTAAATCATGTACAAAAGCCTTGCTCTAGTCTTTAGCTTGCTAATCCTTGGCACCTATCTAATCTACAGAGTTCCCACTCTCGACGACTCAGGTACACCCGCCCCCTCGCTAGTACCTCTCTGGTCTATCCGCAGCATAGATACCATGAAATATAGTCGTGATCTCGCTCGTGAAAAGGGGAGCGACCAAAACTTTGACGAGATCATCGATTCCCAGCTCAAAGCTATAGCTAGTACAGGGGCTAGTCATGTAGCCATCGCCACGCCATACGATGAGGAATTTGTACCATACCTAGCTCGCTGGGTTCAGACTGCTCGCAAATACAACCTAAAAGTATGGTTCAGAGGCAATTTCTCTGGATGGGAAGGATGGTTTGATCACAAGCGTATCTCCCGCAGCGATCACCTGACTGCGACCACCAAATTCATCACTGCCCACGCAACTCTTTTTCAAGATGGCGATCTCTTTACACCCTGTCCTGAGTGTGAAAACGGAGGTCCAGGGGATCCGCGCAAAACTGGCGATATCGCAGGTCACCGCCAGTTCCTAGCTGACTCTACGCAAGTCGGAAAAGATGCCTTCGCCAAGATCGGGAAAAAGGTAGAGGTCGGCTACCACTCTATGAACTACGATGTGGCCATGGCCGTCATGGACAAAGAGACAACCAAAAAAGTAGGCGGGATTGTAGCTATCGATCACTATGTCGCAAGCATAGATAAAATGGTCAAAGATATAGACGCCCTCAAAGAACGGTCAGGGGGAAAGGTCTTCCTGGGTGAATTTGGAGCTCCTATACCAGATCTAAACGGCAACATGACAGAGACTCAGCAAGCTACCTGGATCAGAGATACGCTTTCACGACTTGTAGAGTACAAATCTGTCATTGGTTTAAACTACTGGGTTGCCGTAGGCGGCTCTACAGAGCTTTGGGACGATAATATGAAAAAAAAGGAAGGTGTAGATATTCTCACAAATTATTACTCTCGGCTTATTCCACAAGGACAATAGGCAACCTATAGACTTGATTTCCCTCTTTAAAACTGCTAATATACAGCCCTATAAACATTGCTATTAGATAATATCTGGCTGCTTTATGAAAAACATCGTTTTCACAACAATCCTAGCTTCTTCACTATTTTTGGCAACTGTAAGTCCTGCACTAGCTGTCTCTACTCCTACTTTCCCCTCATGCGCCAATCCTCAGGGTCAAATCAAAGTCACCTACAGCGACGGTACCCATGGTATCGCCGGGTCTACCTCTACCTACACTGGTCGAGATGCTGTCTATACGCTAAGCGATGACACTGTGACCCAGTGTTTTTGTAGTACGGATGGTCAGGGTATCCAGACCAATTGGTGGAAAGCTAGCTCACTCTCAGACGAAGAGATAAATATTCTCAAAGCAGATGGATGGATCTATATCCCAGCCGGCAATCTCTGGGGTCTAGCTGAAGCTCCTTATGTAGCTAAAAACATCAACTACAGTTGTCTCTCAGGAGGAAGTAGTAATGGTAGTAGTACTAGCTCTAGTTCAAATAGTAGTAGTGGTAGTGTGCTAGGAGATGGTATGGGCGGCGGTGATCCAGAAGGGGATGTCCTAGGTCTAGCTGCCACAGGCGATGCGATCCTAGTGTATGGAAGTTTTGCAATTGGTATCGTCCTGCTTTGGCTAGGTATCAAAAGACTTGCTCGTCATACTTGACTCATGAAGAGATATCTAGACACAGTCATCTTGGGACTTGGCATATTTTTCCTAGGCTTTGGCACATATTTAGTCATAGAGCGCCATACTCCTGCACATGTCTACGCTGCGGTCATCGAGCCAAATATCAAAGAGCAACCCACTCGCCTCACCATCTCTAGTTTAGATATAAACCTCTCTATCTACCCAGCTCTCATCCATGATAAAAAATGGGATATCACAAAAGACGGTGTGTCATATCTATCCACCTCTCCTTTACCCGGTAACCAGGGAAATAGTGTCCTGTATGGTCACAACTGGCCGACTCTACTTGGGTCGCTCAAACATATACAACCAGGAGACATCATAGAAATCCAAAACAACCACGGTGAGACCTTTAGCTATATAGTCTATTTTGTTAGTGTCGTGACGCCTGATGAAACCCATATCTACCAAAATACAGATGATTATCGTCTCACTCTTTATACTTGCACTGGTTTGCTAGATAGCAAAAGACTCGTAGTCACAGCTATTTTAAAATAATGTTTTGATCTCTTAGAGCCCTTGTTAAGTTAGACTATTTGTGGTCATAATGGAGTATGACTATTGCTGCCAAACTGCGTCATCTATTTACTCCTCATCACACGAACAATTTTCGCTCCAAGTTGTTGCACAACTCTGGCATCTTTGCGATCATCGGCGTGCTTGTAGTCTCAAACATTTTGCTACGCATGTTAGACAGTACTCCTCTTCATATCCTGGGCTTTACATCTTCTGTGACAATTGACGAGGTAGTCAGAGCTACAAATGAAAAGAGGGTAGCTGCAGGACTAAAGCCACTTGCTTACAACGAGCGCCTAGCCGATGCAGCTCGTCGCAAAGCCGCCAATATGTTTAGCGAAAATTACTGGTCACACAACTCTCCAAGTGGCAAAACTCCCTGGGTCTGGTTTGCTGATGCTGGGTACAAATATGTCTATGCAGGCGAAAACCTAGCCAAAGACTTTGGCAGTACAGATCGCATGATGGAAGCATGGATGGCTTCACCCACTCACAAAGACAATATAATCAGTCCAAAATACTCAGAGATCGGTCTGGCTGTTGTACCAGGTAGTATAGGTGGCCAAGACACTGTGCTTGTAGTGCAGCTATTTGGTACTCAAAATGGTGGGTCAGTACCAACAGTCAAAACAGCAACCACCACTCAAGCTCCTCAAACTGTCGCGCCGTCTCCAGCTCCCATAGAGATGGCCCAAATCCAAGAAGTCAAAGGCCAAGAGACAGCTTTGCCAATTGCCGCTCCAAGCTCACCTGTTCCCACTACTTCTGCCAAATACAATATGTTCAATCTCAAAAAAGTCGTCAACTTAATCACTACCTTGCTCTTTATTATCACACTCATCATCGATCTCGTTATCGCCGAGTCCCAAAAGCTTAGTAGACGGGTAGGCAACAACTGGGCACACATCATTTTTATCAACTTTATCCTGCTTGCGACCGTCATCGTAAATGCAGGTAGAATCATGTAAGGATTTATGATTATAAATAAAAATGACTATCTGATTCTTTCTTTGATCTCTGCATTTTATGTAGCTGCTATCATGTACTTCAAAACTACTCCCATCCTAGTACTCATCTCCACTTCTGTCTTTGCCGTCCTGTATCTAATCTGGGGTGTATTTCATCAGTATAGATCCCATAATTTGCACGGTAAGATTGTGCTAGAATACTTCCTTGTTGCCCTACTAGGGGTAGTTTTAGTCAGTACGTTACTTTTATAACGGGAGGTCATGTATGAAAGGTGTTGTTTTAGCTGGTGGCAAAGGTACTAGACTATATCCACTTACTCACGCAACCAACAAGCATCTCCTACCTGTATACGACCAACCCATGGTTTACTACCCCATCCAAACCCTGATTAATGCAGGTATTACAGAGATCATGATAGTCACAGGCGATGTCCATGCAGGAGACTTTATCAATGTCATCAAAAACGGTCACGACCTGGGACTGACTCACGTAGAGTATGCCTACCAAGAAGGTGGCTCAACTGGTATCTCCGATGCCTTAAAATATGCCGAAAGATTTGCCGACGGGGACAATATCGCAGTGATCCTAGGCGACAATACAACAGATGCAGATATCAAAGCAGCTGCTGAAGCTTTTACGACAGGTGCCCAAGTATTTTTAAAAGAAGTAGCAGATCCACAGCGTTTTGGAGTGCCAAAGTTCAATGCTCAAAATCCAGCACAAGTAGATGAAATCATCGAAAAGCCTCAAAACCCACCAAGCAACTATGCAGTGACTGGGCTATATTTTTATGACTCCACAGTTTTTGACAAAATCAAATCCTTAAAACCAAGTGATAGGGGTGAGCTAGAGGTGACAGATCTAAATAATGCCTATATCAAAGAGGGCAAACTCACCTGGGCCAAGCTAGAGGGATTCTGGTCAGATGCTGGCACCTTTGAGTCTCTTTATCGCACCGGTGCTTATTGGGCTGCCAAAAAACTAGGCTTGACTAAAACCGAAAAATAGACGAATATTGTGGTATGCAGCCACTAGCCGATTTACTACGTCCGACATCTCTTTCAAACTATATTGGTCAGTCACATCTAGTGGGTCCACATGCACCACTTCGTCTAGCTATAGAGAGTGGTCATATCCACTCCATGATCCTTTGGGGGCCACCAGGGTGTGGCAAGACCACCCTAGCCAAGATCATAGCTAGCTCAGTCGGCGCGGATTTCCACTACCT
>CAZCUC010000023.1:0-12653 GCA_964502225.1 uncultured Pseudomonadales bacterium
GGGGTTTGAAAGCATCGTACACTTTGAGCGACTTTAAACGGTCGCTCTTTTTGTAAATATTACCTAGATATATAGATTTGTGAAGGTGTCTTGTATCTCTTTAATATTTCTTTCACTCAATCCATTAATGCTTTGCAATACTAAGTTAACGGCTGCCTGAATGATCGTATACTCAGTCAATTTCCTTTCCCCTACTTCGTCTAATTTTCGAATACCTAGCGTAGTTCTCAAGCTATCCGCATGATCTCCGAGGACTGAACTAGCAACTACAAGAATAGTGTTTCCATGGTCATCTTTTGTTTTTGCTCCGATTGCTAAGGTGCGTCTAGCATCATTCTGACTTGCGTCGACCCGAAAGAACGGCACAGATTCTGAATCGAGAAAAATGCCGCACTGATCTGCAGCATCAGACAATGCTGTTGGTAAGTTTTTTTTACACAGTCCTTGTAGCTGAGCAACAAACATTTCGTCGGACAAGACATCTTTCGCTTTCATTTATGAGATTTTATAGTATTACTCGTTAATGTAAAGTGCTAATTATATCTGTGCTGAGGCGCGCCGATCAAGCCGCATTTTTTATACTTGAGGCCGGAGCCGCAGGGACAGGGATCGTTGCGGCCAATGCGTTCTTTTTTATCGGAAGATGCAACAACGATAGCTTCAGGTTTTACCACATCATTCCTTCGACTGCGCTCAGGACCTACGCCTTCGGCTTCGGCTTTGCGCATGACCATGTTGGGTGTGGGCTGGGGCTGGGCGACCGGGTTCAAACGATAAATCTTTTTGACTACCTCGGATTCGACTGAGCCGATTAAACGCTCGAACATGCTATATGACTCTTTTTGGTACTCGACCAGCGGATCGCGCTGAGCATAGCCACGCAGACCGATACCATCGCGGAGTGACTCCATATTGTCCAAGTGGTCCATCCACTTTTCGTCGAGAGTGGTCAGATAGACGTATTTTTCGATTTCTCTGATGACTGGCTCGCCGATGGTTTTTTCGCGGTTATCATAGGTATCTTTGGCAATATCTTGGAGAGAGTGGATGATGACATTTGGATCTTTGGTTTTATTTAGTTCTTTGAGTAGCTGTTTTTGACTGGCGTCGTCAAAAGGAATAATGGTGATAAATTCTTTGACGATGGCGTCGAGCTCTTTGGCTGTTAAACCTTCGGTGATGCGCGAGTTTACTAGGAGCTCAATCTCTTCGTTGATGAGATCCATGATACGAGAGCGCAGACTCTCGGGGGCGGACTCGGCATCTTCTAAAAGCTTGTTGCGTAGCTGATAAATGACTTGGCGGTGTTTGTTCATCACGTCGTCGTAGTCCACGACGCGCTTACGCATGTCAAAGTAAAATCCTTCAACTTTGACCTGCGCAGACTCGAGAGCTTTACTAACCATAGAGTGCTCGATGGCCTCGTCCTCGGGGATTTTGAGCATGGTCATAATAGAGGCAATTTTGTCGCCGCCGAATATTCGCATGAGGTCATCTTCGAGGGAGACGTAGAAGCGACTGGAGCCGGGATCACCCTGGCGACCACTGCGGCCGCGGAGCTGGTTGTCGATACGGCGGCTATCGTGTCTCTCGGTACCGATCACGTGGAGACCGCCAGCATGCAAAACTTTTTCGTGTTCTTTAGCCCACTCCTTGGGATCCCTGTCCGCTTTGGCACCTCCCAGGACAATATCGACACCGCGACCGGCAATATTGGTGGCGACGGTGATGCCACCATAGGCACCGGCGTTGCTGATGATTTTGGCTTCTTCGGTGTGGTTTTTGGCGTTTAAGACATTGTGAGACAAACCTTTGCGCTTGAGGTATTTGGAAATGATTTGGTTGTTGTCGATGCTCTTGGTACCGATTAAGACGGGCTGACCTTTGGCATGTAACTCCTCGACTTCTTTGACGATCGCGGCGTATTTGGCTCTCGTGGTTTTAAAAATAAAATCGGGGTGGTCAATACGAGCCACACTGCGGTGGGTAGGGATGACAGAGACATCGAGATTGTAGATTTTTTTGAACTCCTCCCCTTCGGTACTAGCAGTACCGGTCATGCCGGATAAATGCTCGTACATGCGGAAGTAGTTTTGCAGGGAAATAGTAGCTAACGTCCGACTCTCCTGCTGGACATTGACTCCCTCCTTGGCCTCGATCGCTTGGTGCAAACCATCGGAGAAGCGCCGGCCATACATCATACGCCCGGTGTGCTCATCGACAATGATCACCTCACCGTCTTTGACCACGTAGTCCCGATCACGCTCGAAGAGGGTAGCGGCTTTCAAGGCTTGCTCGACGTGGTGGACAGATTCATATGATTCTTCATAAAGATTTTTAACCCCCAAACGTTGTTCTAGACGGCGGATACCGTAGTCAGTCAAGGTGGCGGTTTTCAACTTTTCGTCGACGTCGTAATCGGTATCTTTGGCGAGGGTCGTAACCATCTTGGCAAACTCGACATATTTAGAGGTCGGCTCGGAGTCGGGGGCCGAGATGATGAGCGGGGTGCGGGCCTCGTCGATCAAGATAGAATCGACCTCATCGACAATAGCGTAGTAGTGGCCACGTTGCATTTTGTCGCCCAACCGGTGGACCATGTTGTCGCGCAGGTAGTCAAAGCCGAATTCGTTGTTGGTGCCGTAGGTCACGTCGGCAGAGTAAGCTTCTTGACGTGGAACCCGGCGGAAATGTTTGAGCCGCTCATCTTCTTCCCCTTGCTCCTCGTGTTTGAGATCTAGGAGTCCACCTGGCTGGTCTCCCATACCAGAGTAGATCACCCCAACTGAGAGTCCTAGGAGGAGATGGGCGCGGCCATACCAGCCGGCGTCACGGCGAGCGAGGTAGTCATTGACGGTGACGACGTGGACACCCTTTCCGGCGAGGGCGCGGATATAGCTAGCGAGGGTAGCGGAGAGGGTTTTGCCCTCACCGGTTTTTTGCTCGGCGATACGACCATGGTAGAGGGAGAGGGCGGCCAAGAGCTGGACATCGTAGGCACGCTCACCGGTTACCCGACGGATAGATTCACGGATAGTAGCGAGGGCTTCGGGTAAGATATCGTCGAGCGATTCTCCCCCGGCGAGTCTTTTTTTGAACTCGGCGGTTTTACCCGGCAATTCTTTGTCTTTTAATTTCTTGATGCTCTCTTCAAAATTGTTGACTGCCTCGACTATACCTTGGAGACCAGCGAGCTGTCTGGCATTGCCATCGAAGAGTTTGGTAAGGAAATTTAGCATGGCAACAATTGTAGCACGGTTATAGCCCAAGGAATTTGAGGAGATCTACATTGGCTTGCTCGTAGTTACTCGAGTCATACAAGTAGGTTTGCCAGCCAGCTAGCTTAGCGCCATCGAGATTCTTTTGACGGTTATCGATGAAGAGGATTTCGTCTGCTGGTACACCGGCTCGCTCGGCGGCAAGCGCATAGATCTCTGGCATAGGCTTGCGGACACCTTCTACACTGCTATCTACAATAGTATGCCAATTGGTGTTTGGGATCAGTTTTTTGGCCAAAATCTTATCTAACATACCTATATACATGTCAGTGAGGAGACCTGTTTTCGTTGTCAGTTGGAGCTTGTCAATAATTGGCCAAAGACTCTTGTTAACCTCAAAGTTGTCAACAAAATAATTGAGTAGTGAAAAATGTGGATCGATTCTCGCGTCGAACTGTGTGTTATAGAGCGAGACTAGTTCATCGACGTGAATTTTGCCAAGACAAATATCATTGTCGCGAGTACTATACACGAGATCGACCTGGGATCGGTCGTATTTATCCAACCCTAACTGCGAGATCATAATGTCCCATTTTGAAGTATCAGAAAAATCTTTGATGGCCACCCCACCTACGTCGAAATAGACAAAAGATGTTTTTGAGTCGTTTTTAGGGTTCATAGACTTGAGTCCAAGTATCTATTCCCTCGACCTTGGTATATTTATATTTTTCAATAAATGGGATAAATTTGCTGAACCATTTCTCTTTAGGCATCGATATGCCGTGAACTGTTTCACCCCTTGATAGTTCATGTACTAACCGGCCCTCACTACGAGCCAATGATGCAAGAAATGAGGGCAACTTGTCGTAAACTCTCATCCCAGAGCCATTTAACAGTTCTCTGTCTAATGTTTCGTCTTTTGTTCTCGTAAGCGTATCCATCACAATGGGCGGAATCTTTCCCTTATCTAGACTGAAAGATAGTCGTATCTGCTCTGCATGTGTAGCAAAAATAAAATCTCTCGTAGGTCCCAAACTATCTCTACCTTCTTGATAAATCGCGAGTGTTTTTCTCCCATCTATAGTAATCCACATGACTTTTCTGTTACCGATTGAAACTCCGCCTCGGTCCATATCTATTAGTTCCATGTTATTCAAATCTCTTTCCGGAATACTGAGGTTATGTTTTTCTCGTGAGAGAGCGTCAAATAAATCTCTGAAACTCATTTCTTTTAATACATCTTTTGGAGAATGTGTCATATGCTATAGGCTTAGTGGGATCATGTTGGATCCGACCAAAGACTGTAAAACCTTGGGGACTGTGACGGAGCCATCCTCGTTTTGGTAGTTTTCGTAGATGGCGATCATGGCACGGCCGAGGGCAAAAACAGTACCGTTTAAGGTATGGACATATTCGTTCTCGTTATTGCGGCGGACTTTGATCCCCAGCCTACGAGCCTGGAAATCGGTGGTGTTGCTAGTCGAGGTAACCTCGCGGTATTTGTTTTGAGAGGGCATCCATGCCTCGATATCATATTTGCGCGAGGCGGCATTGCCCAGGTCACCGGTGGCTTGCTTGATCACCTGGTACGGGATCTCTAGATCAGCCCAAATCTCTTCTTCGATGGACCTTAGTTCTTCGTGGATTTTGTCTGAGTCTTCGGGGAGACAAAAAACGACCATTTCGATTTTGCGGAACTCGTGGACGCGCAGAATGCCCCGGACGTCCTTGCCATAGCTCCCCCGCTCGTAGCGATAACAATAAGAGTAGCCGGCATATTTTTTGGGCAAATCGGTAGTATTAAAAGTAGTATCCTGGTGCTGGGCGACGAGGGTGATTTCGGCAGTCCCGATCAAATCAAGGTCTTCGCCTTCAACGTGATAAATCTGTCGCTCTTTGTCGGATCGTGCCTGGAAACCGCATCCTATCACACTTTTTTCGTTGGCCAAATTGGGGGTAATGACGGGGGTAAAACCCTTTTTGGCTAGTTTTTGTAGAGCATATTGCATGAGAGCAAATTCGAGCATGACCCCAGCACCTTTGACGTAATAGAATCCGGACTGGGCAACCTTGGTACCAGCTGTAAGGTCGAGAGTAGCGGTCAAGAGGCCGATGTCCAAGTGGTCGCGCACAGGGAAATCGAACACCCGGGGAGTCCCGACGGTTTTGATGATTTCGTTGTCTTCTTCTTTGCCCACTTTTACATCGCTCGCGGAGGGATTGGGGACTTTGAGCATGAGATCATTGTAGGTAGCAGTCACTGACGTGAGCTTTTCTTCAATTACTTTGAGCTCTTGTTTCATGGCGCGAGCTTGGTCCGCGTCGTCTCTACCCAATTTGTTTTTTTGCGCCCGTAGTGATTCGGTTTCGCCGATCAGTTTACGGCGCTCGACATCGACCTCGATGATTTTGTCGAGAACCGAGCCGTCAAATCCTTTGTCGATCGTGGCTTGTTTGACTGCGACCGCATTGTCACGGATGTATTGAATGTCTAACATGGTAGCTCCTTTGTCGCTAGATTCTAGATACTAGATTCTAGGAGATAGTTATATGATTTTAGTACAAAAAAGGCGGCAAAACCAACTCTTTTGAGAAGGGCCCTTCGATAAACTCAGGGCGGTGCCACCTTACTACTACTTATCTCCTGCTGTGACGGGCTTACCCGGAAAGTTTTTGATTCTTCCAGCTCGTCTCGATGGAAGGTCGGGACTTTGGCGCTGTTATTTACTTAATGGCAGTATAGCATGTTGATCAATCAGCGCAAAAGCCGCGTTAATGATTTCGATCGTGAGCGGGAGGAAGTCGAGCTTGCGGGCTTCTTCTAAAGTGAACCAACTCCAGTTCTCGGTTTCTTTGTCGTAGTCCTGGTCGAGATCTGGGACTTGATCGCCGATATCGACGAGGTAGGTGATGAGCACTACCTGGGTATCCATACCCTCGTCGGTTTGCTTGGCATACCAAATGCTGGTTTTGACGATGGGATGGGGATAGCGAATCGTGGCACTGACGTGGATCTCTTCCTTTAATTCGCGGATGACACCCTCCTCGACCGTTTCACAAAACTCGACCTTGCCCCCCGCGATCTGCCATTTGTTGTGCCAGTGAGGATTGCCGGGTGCAGAGCGCTGAGTCAAGAGGATTTTTTTACCGTCTGATGAAATGGGTAGGCCGAGTCCGACGACGAGGGTCTTTCGACGTTGCTCAAGATCTGTCTGACCTTCGTCAGATACGATTTGATTGGTCATAGTCCTAGATCGTCCGCGATTGCTTGCATGGCTTTTAAGACCGTGGGCACGTGCTCTTCCCAGAGATCCACACCCAGATCACGCGCGCCGTTTTCGACATCGCTTCTGTCTACGCCAGCCGCAAAACCTTTGTCTTTCCACTTCTTTTTAATACTCTTTACTTCGACGTCGGCAATTTTTTTGCTGGGTCGCACGAGCGCGGTCGTAGTGATGAGACCGGTGAGTTCGTCGATGGCGAAGAGGGCCTTTTCCATGTTGGAGTCGCGGGTAACTCCCGTGTGCTTGGCGTGACTCAGAATGGCACGGATAATTTTTTCGTCTACCCCTCGCGTACGTAGGATATCACTGCCTTTTTGGGGGTGAGCCTCCAGCGTAGGATGGATCTCCCAGTCAAAGTCGTGGAGGAGGCCGGCCACACGATACTCTTCGACATTTTCACCAAATTTTTTGGCGTAAGCGGCCATCGCCGCTTCGACCGCTAGCATGTGGCGCACGAGGTTTTCATTTTTGACGTGTTCATGGACTATGGCTAAAGCTTGATCGCGTGTCATAGATTACTTAGATTGTCTAGCTAAAAAATATTTATACGCGTACTTGCGGGCGATATCGCCGTCAGCGGTTAGCCTGTGGTTACTGGAGGGCAATATAACACATTCACAATTGGTTAGTGCCTTGTTTAATTCCCACATTTGGTTGAGAGTGCAGAGTAAATCATAACGGCCGTGGATGATCACAGTGGGAATATTTTTGATGTTGCTGATATTTTGGAGCAACTGGTTTTCTGTTAAGAAAGAGTTGTTAGCTTCGTAATGCAAGAAAATCTTGACCTCGTTGATGTTGTCGATTTTTATGTCTTCAGGATTTGTAAAAGTAAGGTCACTCTGAGAGCTCATCAGGTTACCCTCCCAGTTCATTACTCCAGCTACTATTTCATTTACGATTACTTCGGAGCTATTTAAGATTTTTTTAAGTAAGACTTGGGCTGCGTTGGTAGGATTAGCTTCAAATTTTTTCAAAAATACTAATCGATTCTCCCATAGGTCGGCAAAAATCTTATCTATGCCACCAGATTTCGCAAATGACCAATCGACGTCTTGGTTGCGACCAAGAAAAATACTGCTTAACAGTAATCCTTTTACTCTATCGGGATGTGATTCTGCATACGCGAGTGCAAGCGTCGAGCCCCAACTACCACCCGCCACGAACCAACTTTCAATATCGAACTGTTCCCTGAGTCGCTCCATGTCCGCGATCAGCTCTGTCGTAGTGTTATTTTCAATTTTACCTTGAGGAAAACTCTGTCCACACCCTCGCTGATCGAAAAGGATAACATGATAGGAAGATAAGTCGTAAGGGAAGACGTACTTTGGTTTTGATTTTGAGCCAGGTCCGCCGTGACAGTTGATAATAGTCGGCCCACTGGGATTGCCGTACTGAGCAAAGAACACCTTGTGACCGTCTTGTTCGGGTAGATATCCTGCATTAAATGGTTTTGGATTCGGCATATTACCTCACTACTTCGATAGTAGAAATAGTTCCGCCACAGAATTGTTTGATATAGTCAGCCCCTTTTTGGAGTGCCGATACCACCTCTTCTTCGCTGAGACCGGGAGCGCCATCCGCGTAGAGGATTACCTTTTTGGTTTTTTCATCAATTTTTGTGGTGTTGATATCTCGGTAGTTGAGATCGAGTGTAATCAACTTCTCCGCGTCAGAATACGCCAACTCACCATCCATGACGGTCGTGGGCGCATCATCACCCAGGAGATGCATTTTCTCCCCTGCCTTGGTCATGCGAAGAGTGACGGGGAAGGCAATCTTGTCGGCGTTAAAACCACCTAGCCCGACTCCTGTTTCGATCACGGCAAGATTGTAGGCATCGACGGCGGTGTTGATGTTGTAGATCCCTTTTCCGTTCGCCAATCTTTTGAGTAAGGCTTCGGGGGAGGGGCGACGAGCTAGTTTCCATGCGCCGGTCTTTTTAAAGATTTCCCTGTATTCTTTGATCGGCTTTATTTCACCGATGGTTTCAATCTCATGGGTATTGTCTTTGATGACTTGCTTAGTGAGTTTTTTAAGTTCGGGATTTGATTTTTTAATATCTAGCCCATCGATAATGGTATAGGCGTAGAACATCCCGGGAAATGATTCTTTGACGCTTTCATCAACTAACCCGCTCGGTTTTTGAGATGACATCGACTTTTTTTCGGGAACAGCGTCAGTGAGGCCATAAATATTCTTGGTCAGTTGAGAAACATGGCGCTTCATCTGGGGGAAGAGCGTGCCTTCGCGGGCGGTCACGTTTTCGAGGAACCAGAAGAGGCGCTCGCTATGAGCATAGCCACTGGTTGGTGGCATGCCATACTCGAGCATTTCGACGTAATCGATGTCGAGCATTTGAGCTTCGTCGTCGCCGGCATCACGATGTGACTGTTGTTCCATAAAGCGGGCCAGCTGATCCATGGGGTCATTGAGTTCACTATAGCCATTCCCTAGTTCACTTCCGGCTAAAATTACATGAAATCGCTCCGTCAGCTCTGGATTATCAGATTTTGATTTTGCCAGTGGTGACATGAATTTTGGCTCGTTGACCAAGAAGGCGGGACCTGCGATGGTTTTACGAATTATTTTCCATAGATCATCCACTAACCTTGGCCTATTTACCTGTCCATCCAATTTGACTCCATGTTTCTGTAAGACTTGAACCATGGCTTGATCAGAGTCTTTGAAAATATCTATCGATAGCTCATCTAGAATAATGGTTGAATAATCGATTTCTTTCCATTCGTCTGCCAGGTCAAAAGTATGGACACCACGAGTAAATTTGGTTGTGCCATATACCTCTTTGGCAACATGCCTAAACATGTTTTTGACTAGCTCCATGTTGTCATGATAATCTGCATACGCCCAGTACCATTCGATCTGATAGTATTCTTGCAAGTGTTCATCATCGATCCCTTCGTTGCGAAAGTTAGGCGCCAGAGTATATATTTTTTCAAATCCACCACCGATCAAGCGTTTTTGGTAAAGCTCGGTGGAGATGCGCATATAGAATTTTTCACTTAGCGCGTTGTGATAAGTTTCAAATGGCTTGGCATCTGCTCCTCCAGTGACATGTTCTAGAACGGGGGTTTCTAGTTCGATAAATCCTTGACTCTGCATATAGGATCTCGAGACTGACCAAAACTTGGCTTTACGCTCAAACATTTCCTTATGCGTCCTGTTCATAACGAGATCTAGATAACGTCGACGGAAAATGGTGTCTGGATCTTTGAGACCATCCCAGCTATCGGGGAGTGGGCGGATTGACTTGGTTAGCAAGCGAAACTCTTGAACGTCGAGAGAGATGGCACCAGTTTTACTTTTACAGACCACTCCCCTGGCTTCGACAAAGTCACCGACATCGATGAGGGATAGCTCGCTAAAACCGAGCGTGCCATTTTTCTTGTCCAGTGCAACTAGGTTGCTGGCGCGCAGGAGGAGTTGGATCTTGCCTGATTGATCTTCTAGGTCACCAAAGGCGAGCTTGCCATGTTCACGTAGAGCGCGCAGGCGACCAGTGAGCGAGACGGTTTTGCCATCGTACTGGTCAAAGTCCGCGACCACCACCCCGTTTCCTACTTCTTTGTGTGACTGAGCGGGATATGGAGATATGCCGAGCTCGACCAATTTCTTGAGCTTTCCGATTCTTTCATTTCTGATTTCTTCTAGACGTGATGCCATATGTTTCTCCTTGTTTAGTATAACAAACAAAAATCCGGCTCGTAGCCGGAATATCATTCTAGCCACAAGCAACTGGGTTAGTGGATTTTTTTAATTTTGTAGATAACTTTGCCGGCTGGGGCAGTGAATACGACATTCTCACCCATTTTTTTGCCAACGAGTGCCTGGCCTAGAGGGGAAGTGTGGGAGATCTTTTTCTTTAGGGGGTCGGCCTCCCATTCACCTACGATTTCATAGGTGTGCTCTTTGCCGCCGAGGGTAACTGTGACTTTACAACCGATATCGATGGTGCCTTTTTTATTTTTGCTACCTACCACCTCGGCGCGTGCGACAATGCCCTCGAGCTCTTCGATGCGACCTTCGATAAAGGATAGTTCTTCTTTTGCGGCGTGGTATTCGGCGTTTTCCGAGAGATCACCAAAGTCTCTGGCACGAGCAACCCGCTCGATAGCGGCAGTGAGCTTGGCACCTTTGAGCTCTTCGAGCTCGGCCTTGATCTCAGCTAGGCCGGACTTGGTAAACTGAATTTTTTCGTTTAGAACTGAATCTGTCATCCGAGCATGATAGCAAAACAGCGGGTATAGTCAATATACCTATAGTACGTATCAGAGCAAATTTGGCGATATTAGGTTATAGTGGATAGGTAAAGATAATATTTGGAGGATAGTTTTATGATTGGATACACAGCAAATATTGAGGAGCTAACCATACAAAACAACTACTTTAGGCAAGTACTCTATACGAGTGGACATACTCAACTAGTGGTGATGGCTTTGCAGGTAGGAGAAGAGATCGGGATAGAAACCCACCAGGACAATGACCAATTCTTTAGATTAGAAGTTGGAACACTAAAGATAGTCATGAATGGCGAGGAGTCTACCCTCACTCCCGGGATGGCCGCGATTGTCCCAGCTGGCACTAATCACAATGTGATCAATATAGGTCCTGAGGTAGCCAAGCTATATACGCTTTACCTACCTCCCCATCACCCAGATGGAACTATTCATAAAACCAAAGCCGATGCAATGGCAGGTAAATAACACTAGACAAAGCAAAACTGTGACTGGTATAGTGATTAGTATATGATGAAAAAAATTCTGGCTTTGCTTGGTATATTGGCTGTCCTAGGACTAGGATACTTTTTCTTAAAACCAGTGAAGACGTACTCAATGGAGGAGGTCGCTAAACATGCAAGTCGAGAAGACTGTTGGTTACTCATAGATGGCAATGTGTATGACGTGACAAAGTTTGTCCCGATGCACAAAGGTAAAGATGCGATCCTAATGGGATGTGGCAAAGATGCAACTGGGCTGTTTAATAATCGCCCCAACGGTAGTGGTGCTCACTCCTCGATGGCTAGGTCTCTCATGAAAAAATTTGCGATCGGGAAAGTTAATTAAACTTTTTTAATTTTGAAACAAGAGAAGTTCAGGAAGAATTTGACCGGATCAAAGGACTAGGTTGCCACTAAGTAAACTTAGTTTCTTGATATACTGTTTTCATGAGTAAATTAGTATTTGAGACAATTGTGGGAGAGCCAAACGAAACTGACATGAAAGTGTTGGTTGATGGGATGCTGTCGTACCATGCGAGTAAGGGTCACCCACGCAAAGTAGATAAGTATTCAATCACGATTAAAAATGAGCAAGGTAAATTGGTTGGGTGTGTAATGGTTTCGGTTTTGTGGAACGGGATGGAGATAAATTCGCTGTGGGTAGATGAGACTATGCGCGGACAAGGATTGGGGGCAAAACTGATGGTGATGGCGGAAGATGAGGGGAGAAAACACGGGGCTGATTTTGCTTACACCAACACCTTCACCTGGCAGGCGCCAGGGTTTTATGAGAAGTTGGGGTATACACTATATGGCAAGTTAGAAAATTTCCCTGCTGGTAATGAACTGAGTTACTATCGAAAACACCTCGCAAAATGAAAAAAATATTCCAGTCTAATCCTCTCTTTCTCGCAATTTTTTTGCCGATTGTTGTGGATGTTGTGGGTACTGTTTTTGGCCAGCCATCAGAATATTGGTCGAGTAAGGGCGAGGTTTTTAACGAAGCTGTGCCATTTATTTCTAAACTGCTCCAAATTCACCCATTACTCTTTATTGTATTTTGTTTGTCGTTTTGGCTCCCAGTCACTTATTGGTTGCTAACGAAGCTTAAGTACCCAACTAATATTTGGGCAACCACATCACTACTTATTGGACATGGTTATAACAGTGTCTCCTGGCTGAGGAAAGATTTGTATCAAGCAGGGCTGTTTACAGGAACGGACCAAACCTCTAAAGCTTTATCTCTCATCCCAATGTCGATTTATATATTATTAATTGGTTGGGTAGCTGCTAGGGGCTTATTCCTTTATTTTCAGCCTTACCAATCAATTGGATCTTCACCAAAGAGACTCAAATAATTGTTGCATTTGGAAAACGGTTGGGAACCAAAGAAACCGGAGAAAGCTGAAAAGG
>CAZCUC010000024.1:0-4360 GCA_964502225.1 uncultured Pseudomonadales bacterium
CGCTCCTCTGTCGCCCTAGTCGAGATTGTCACCGAGCCCGATATCCATAGTCCTGAGCAAGCCAAGGAGTTTTTGAAAAAAGTGCGCGACATCATTCGGTCTCTTGGCATTTCTGATTGCGATATGGAAAAGGGGACCATGCGCCTCGAGGCCAATATCTCCCTGGCTCGCCAGCCTTCAAGGCCTGGCCTTGAAGGGTTACCCAATTACAAGGTCGAGGTCAAGAATATCAACTCTTTCCGTTACTTTGCCAACTCTCTCACCACCGAATATGCGCGCCACGCCGAGATCTTAGATAAAGGCGAGACCCCTGTCCAAGAAACTCGGGGTTACCGTGCCGATACTGGCACCACAGTCTCACAGCGTATCAAAGAAGATGCGGCCGACTATCGCTATTTCCCAGATCCCGATATCCCCCCGCTCATTATTTCGCGCGAGTGGGTAGAGCAAATCAAGTCTCGCTTACCCGAACTACCCAGTACCAAAATCGACAATTTAATCAGTCTCGGTATCGTGGAAAGTGCGGCTAAAATTTTAGTCGCAAATCAGGAAATGATGGATTATCTTGATCAAGTGAAAAATTTAGACAGTAAAGCTGTAGTCCAGGCGGCCAAGGATCTGGTGAACAAAAAAATCGACTATCAAAAACTGACTCCAGAGGATTATCTCAAATCACTCCGGGCGAAATCCGCGGACAAAATCACGGACGAAGCCATCTTAAAGCCAATAATTGCCAAAATACTCGAGGACAATCCCTCTGTCGTCGCCGACTACAAAGCCGGCAAACAAAACGCCCTCGGCTTCTTTGTTGGTGCTGTCATGCGGGCCACTGCCGGCAAGGCGGACCCATCCATAGTCAACCAAATTCTCAAAAGATCCATGCCCCAAGCGTAGCTATCAGCGAAGTGGGGTGCTAAACTAGTTCCAAATGATTGACTTTACCCATCTCCACGTCCACTCCCAATACTCACTCCTAGATGGCCTCTGCAAAGACGAAGATCTGGCAGTCGCCGCCAAGTCATATGGGATGGACGCGCTCGCCCTCACCGATCACGGCGCCATGTATGGCACCATTCATTTTTACAACACCATGCGCAGTAATGGCATCAAGCCTATTATCGGCATGGAGGCCTACTACACCGCCGGCAATAGGGCGGACAAATCGCGCGAATTCAAAACCAATCACTTGCTCTTACTAGCCAAAAACTTGACTGGCTACCACAACCTCCTCAAACTCAACTCAGTCGCTCAGCTCGAGGGTTTTTACTACAAACCCCGTATCGACTGGGAAACACTAGTCAAATATCACGAAGGTTTGATCGCCACCTCTAGTTGCCTAGCTGGCGAGATCCCCCAGTACTTACTCAAAGGAGAGGTTTCCCAGGCAGAGATCAGGATAAAAGATTTCCTCAACCTTTTTGGCGACGACTACTACATCGAGCTCCAGCGTCACGATGGTCTCGAAAAAGATTTAAAACCAGTCAACGAGGAGCTCCTCAAGCTTTCCCGCAAATTTGGGATCCCGATCATTGCCACCAACGACGTCCACTATGTTCGCAAAGACGACGCCCGAGCCCAGGACGCGTTACTCGCCATCCAGACTCGCACCACCCTCGAAGACAAAAACCGCTTTACCATGATCGACTCGCCCACCTATTATCTCAAATCACCAGAGGAAATGTCCGATCTCTTTAGCGACCTACCCGAAGCCATCAGCAACACCAGGAAAATTGTCGACAAAATCGATTTGACGATCCCGACCGGCAAAATGATCTACCCCAAATTCCCTGTCCCAGATGGCAAAACACCCGAAGCCTTCCTCAAAGACCTAGTTTATGAAAAAGTTGGCGCTCGCTACCCGAACCCGGGCAAAGAAATTATGGAAAGGGTCGATTACGAACTCGATGTTATTTGCTCCAAGGGTTATGCCTCGTACTTTTTGATCACCCAGGACTTCATCAACTGGGCCAAGAGCAATGGGATCCGTATTGGTCCGGGCCGTGGATCCGCCGCCGGTGCCATTGTTTCATATATATTGCGCATCACCTCCGTCGATCCGCTCGCCCACGGTCTCCAATTTGAGCGGTTTATGAATCCACAGCGCCCTAGTCCACCCGATATCGATGTCGACATCGCCGATGTTAGTCGTGACCGGGTCATCGAGTACGTCACAGAGAAATACGGGGTCGATCGCGTGGCCCAGGTTATCACTTTTGGTACCATGGAAGCCCGCGCCGCCATCCGCGATATCGGCCGGGTGCTGGGTTTGCCCTACTCCGATCCAGATCTGCTAGCCAAGCTCATCCCCGTGGGCAGTAGCATCGACGAAGCCCTCACTAGTGTCGCCGAACTGCAAGAGTTGTACAAGAATCCCAAGTTCAAAGAGCTCCTCGATCTAGCTAAAAGAGTCGAAGGAGTTGCTCGCCACAGCTCGACTCACGCCGCCGCCGTGATCATCGCAGACGCCCCGCTCACCAACTACACCCCTGTCCAGCGCGACTCCAAAGAGGGCAAGATCACCACTCAATACGATATGTACGCGATCGATCTCAACGTCAAACCAGACGCAATCGGCCTACTCAAAATGGATTTCTTGGGCTTGCGCAACCTTACTATTTTGCAAAATGCTCTCAAGCTCATCAATACCGCGGGCCAAACCAAAGTCGATCTCTCGGCTGTGCCTCTCGACGACAAACTGGTCTTTGAAATGCTTAGTCGCGGTGAGACAACCGGTGTTTTCCAGATGGAGTCTCCTGGTATGCGCCGGCTAGCCAAGCAACTCAAGCCCGACGTTTTTGGTGATATCGTCGCTTTGATCGCACTTTACCGTCCTGGTCCCATGGCCCTGATCCCCGAGTTTGTCAAAGGCAAGCTCGAGCCTGATAGTGTCGTCTATTTGCATCCTGACTTGAAACCAATCTTGGCCGAGACCTACGGTATTGCCGTCTACCAAGAGCAGGTGTTAAAGATCGCCAACGTCATGGCCGGTTATAGTCTAGGCGAAGCCGATATCCTCCGCCGTGCCATGGGTAAAAAATCTATCGAGACCATGAACAAAGAGCACAAAAAGTTTATCTCCCAGGCGGTCAAGCTCAACTACTCCGAGTCCCTCGCCGAAAAAGTCTGGTCATTCATCGAGCGTTTTGCTGGATATGGCTTCAACAAAGCTCATGCCACCAGTTATGCCATGATTGCCTACCAGACTGCCTACCTCAAATCTCACTATCCAGTCGAGTATATGACTGCGCTCATGTCCGCCGAGTCAGGTCGGGAAGACAAAATGGCTTTGTCTCTCGAGGAGTGTCGCACCATGGGGATCATAGTTTTGCCTCCCAACATCAACCACTCTGGTGCTGATTTCCAAATCGAGGCAGACAAAAAATCTCTTGGTGGCCAAGCCATTCGTTTTGGTTTTACGGCGATCAAAAACGTCGGCACTGCCGCCATCGACAATATCCTTCTCGAGCGCACTGGGGCCGGGGAGTTCAAGAGCTTTACCGATTTTATTGCCCGCGTCGATACGCAAAAATCAAACAAACGCGTACTCGAGAGTTTGATCAAAGTCGGGGCCTTTGACGCCTTTGGCAAAAGAGCCGTGATCCTAGACGAAATCGACCGGGTCAGGAACAAAGTGGGCAAGACTGGGGCAGAAAAAGACAGCAATCAGGGCGGGCTCTTTGACGGACTGATCCAAGAAGAGGTCAGTATCCAGGATGACTGGCAATCGACCAAAGAAGAGTTTGATAATCGCAAGTTGATGGAGATGGAGCGGGAGCTCCTGGGTATCTACCTGCGCGAACACCCCAGTCAAAAACTACTAAAAAAGGCTCGCACCGATTGGAGTAAGCCTCTTGCCGAGCTCTCCGAGTACAAAGGTCAAAAAATCACCGTCACAGCCATCATCAAAACCGCCAAGACTGTGGTGACCAAAACCAAACAGCAAGAGATGGCTTTCCTTCTCCTCACTGACGAGGGAGGGGAGATCGAGGCTGTCGTCTTCCCCAAAACTTACGCCGAGGTCAAATCCTTCCTTATCCCCAACTCGGTAGTTGTAGTCAAAGGCAAGGTCGACGAAAAAGAAGATCGCTTGTCATTCATCGTCGATACGATAGAGCAAATTGCGGATGATATGTCCGATGACAAGCCCAACGGGAATACTGGAATACTGGCAAACAGTGATACTAACATCATCCACGTCCCTCGTGGCACGAGCAAAGCTACTCTCCTTGCCCTCAATACTTTGCTCCAGGAGAACAAAGGGGACGACAAAATTACTTTAGCTTTCCAAAACGCTCATGACGTGCGCGAGCTAGTTCTGCCCTTTGGTATCAACTACACTGCCTCGCTAAAAAATCAAATC
>CAZCUC010000024.1:4460-11514 GCA_964502225.1 uncultured Pseudomonadales bacterium
ATGATCCAAAGAATATCCGAACCAGTCTCTGTCATAACAGGCTACAACGCCGATGCCCGCTCTGTCCGTCCTCTGTCACTCAAATGGGGTCGTCATGAATATTCTGTTTCTCAGGTCGGCCTCCGCCACACCTATCGTGACGGTATCACTCGCCACCATGTTTTTTCTGTAGTTGCCCGTTCGGGCAACACAGAACCCCTAGCGAAGCTCGATAGAGCGGAGTGGGGCGGTGCTTTATTTTTCCGCCTCAACCTCAATGCCGACAACCTCAGCTGGACACTCGAGGAGGTCTCCGATGGCCTGCCCGATTAGGGGAGACTCCTCAACAGGAGACATGGCCAACGGCCAAGTCGGGACACCGAAGGTGGGAGGCGTCTCCCCGTTGGAATTGTCCTTTAACCCCGCCACTCCCACCATCATGCACATCGATTTGAATAGTTGCTTTGCTTCTGTCGAGCAACAAGCCAATCCACTTTTGCGAGGCAAACCAGTCGCCGTGGTCCACTCCGATGCCCCCTACGGTTGTATCCTAGCTCCTAGTGTCGAGGCCAAGCTTTGGGGCATCAAAACCGGCATGACGCTCAAGCAGGGTAGAGATCTCTGCCCATGGCTGATCGCGCGCATTGCCGATCCAGATAAATATCGCCAGATTCACAAACAGATTGGGCAGTTACTCAACGAGTATTCCCCTCATGTCATCTCCAAATCCATCGACGAATTTTGCTTGCCCCTCCCAACCCTTCCGGGAGTCTCCCGGAAGGAATCTACGAGGAGGCTCCTTGAAGGCATCTCGCACGACATCAAATCCCGCATCAAGGCAGAGATCGGCGATCACCTGCGTGTCTCGATCGGCGTCTCCACCAACCAGATCTTGGCCAAGCTAGCCTCGGGATTACACAAGCCCGATGGTTTTGATGTTATCGATTCCAGCAATTTTCTCGACGTATATAGCAAGATCGATCTCCAGGAGTTTTGTGGGATCAATATCAGGAACGAAGCTCGCCTTCACCGGGTGGGGATCTTTACCCCTGTTCAGTTTTACCAGGCGAATATCCAGACACTCAAACAAGCTTTCCAATCCGTCCTCGGTCGCTATTGGTACACACGCCTACGCGGGTACGAAGTAGACGATGTCCAATTTTCCCGTCGCAGTTTTGGCCAGTCCTATGTCTTGCCCCGTCCCATGATCTACGAGGAGTGGCGCCCGATCCTAGCCAAATTGATCGCCAAAGCCGCTCGTCGCTTGCGCTCTAGTGGTGGCTACGCCACGGGGATTGGTTTAGCCCTCAATTTTGCCGATCATACGTCCTGGCACACCACTCATCAGGGGGATTCTATGTTGCTCGACGACGCCAGTTTGCTTTCATCAGCACTCGCACTATACGAGAAAAGTCCTGACCATGTCACTGCGAAGTTCGAAGAACGAAGCGTGAAGAAGATCGCTGTCACTTGTTTTGGGTTAGTCGAGGATAACGGTCAGCTCAGCTGTCTAGTTGATACCATCAAGCAAAAATCGCTGGTTCAATCACTCGACTCGCTCAATGATAAATGGGGGGAGTACTCTGTGACCTACGGCTCATTTCTGGGCTCCGCTGGCCATGTCCGCGACTCCATCGCCTTTGGGAAATAAATCACAGTAAGATCTACCATTCAGGAGTACCACGTACTGGGTTAGGTTCAACAAAAGCTAGATAAATATTTAGATTTCTAATCTCTACAGGATCAGTAGTAGGTTTTGGAACAGAATATTCAACATTATAACTAGGATCTGCAAGCATATGTAACCTTGAGGCAAATTGATGTTTCTTAATTTTAAATTGTTCGTTTGAGATAGGCATAATGTATTATTATATCCTATATATGCAATACACCCTCATTCGCGCCCGCAAACGCACACTTTCCCTCCATATCAACTCCTCTGGAGAGCTAGTCGCTCGCGCCCCACTCTTTATGCCCAAGTTTCTCGTCGATCGCTTTATAGCTCAAAAACAACCCTGGATCGAGAAACGACTCAAAGAACTAGCCAAACCGGTGGCACCAAAAATAGAGCACTTTAGCGAAAGTGAGCTAAAAAAATATCTCGAATCCGAAACCTCAAAGTACGCAAAAGAAATGGGTTTGCATCCTACCGGTCTCCGCTACACCCACGTCCATACCTACTGGGGCACCTGCGCGCCCTCAGGTATCCTCTCCTTCAATATGGCTCTACGCTTCACTCCACCTGAGGCAGTCTCCTATGTCGTCGTCCATGAGCTCGCGCACTTGCGCTGGAGGGGGCATGGCAAACGTTTTTGGGCCATGGTCGAAAAGTATTATCCCCAAACAAAAGAAATGCGCAAACTCCTGCGCTCCATTCCCAGATCAATTTGAGAATTTGAGAATTTGTGATTGGAGAATTATTTCACCAGAACAATCGCAGTCGGCAGGCTCCTCCCCGGTCCTACCTTGTACCCACCATCAGCCCACAGGGCACTAGATCCACCCCCATCCAGATTAAGAGCATTTTGTAGACCAAGAGTTTTGAGCGTCAGTGCCGCATCAGCAAACGATGCACTAAAAATATGCCCGATCACGATAGCCCCATCTTTGGTTCCGATAAATCCACGCGTTCCTTTTCCATTATCCTGCTCCGTCGCCACGTTTCCGTCGCGTAGTAGTCGCGGGTAGTTTGCCAGTCCGCCGCCTCCGCTTGCATCAGCACCCCACTGGACCGTTTGATCATAAAACGAGAGGCTAGACCCATAGGCCGCCACCAGCGGCACGGTCGAGTAGACATTGTTGGCTCGGTTTAGCACTGCCTTACTTCGGCCATTTACAGCCAAAGTATCAAAGCTATTTACTTTCCCCTGGCACTGGGGGTAGTCTGGCGGACAAAAATAAGCCCCGTTTATCCCCGCAAATCCGCCACTCGCACTGACATGTTCTGCCAAACTTTTGGTGGGGCAGTTGTCACTACAGTCACTATCACTAGCCGTCTCGATCACCGCTCGTGCACCAGGCGCCACCACCATCGACACCACAAATTCTCCTCGCTCAGTCGTCACTTTTTGCCTGGCATATCCAGAGTTAGGTAGGGTATTGCTGGCATTGGCCTGCCCGCCTGACTGCACAGCTGTAATCCTGGGAGTGTTGGCGATCACCACTTTCTCGATTTCTGCACGTACCTTTTTTACTTGTTCATCCGCCTGTTCCCATTTTTTGTCAGACAACAAACTCAAAAACTTCGCCAGCTCTTTATCTATCACCGCTACTTTGCTCCCCACGACGGCCAGATCGGCTCTCTCTTCAAACAGTTTTGCGCCGTCCTGATATGTTTTGTGGATACTAGCTATTTCTGCGCTCAAACTAGCATTTTTTACTACCTGGTCATCACTTTTTAGTAGCTCATATTGCTTGGCCACTTCACTCAGTTCTTCTATTTGCTTCTGGTTTGCCTCTATCTCAGTTACTAAATATTTTTGTATCAAAAATTGGTCATAAACAAACCAGGTCAGTCCACCCACAATCGCAACCATATAGCTACCCACTATTATCCGCCAGGCATAACTAGCGTGAAAGCGTTGAAAAATATTTTTGATCTTGTGTCCTAGACTGTAAACCATACACTAAACACTATATACTATTATCTATGGACAAATTTAGTGCAGTCTGGCTCTCCCACTCCTCGATTAGCAATTTCAAAAACTGCCCCCGCGCCTACTACTTGAGCAGTATCTACCGTGATCCCCGCAGTGGCCACAAAATTTCTCTTATCACCCCCAGTATGGCCCTAGGTTCTGCAGTCCACGAAGTGCTCGAGTCTCTCTCTGTCATGCCCACCGACAAACGTTTTGAAGTATCCCTTGTCGAGCGTTTCCAAACTGCCTGGAAAAAGGTCTCTGGTCAAATGGGTGGCTTTAGCGACGCCCAAACCGAAGAGAGCTACAAAAAGCGTGGGGAAGACATGCTACGCCGGGTCATGGCTCATCCAGGGCCGCTGGCACAAAAAGCGGTCAAAATCAAAATGGATCTCCCCCAGTACTGGCTCTCCGAGGACGATGGTCTCATGCTTTGTGGCAAGCTCGACTGGCTCGAGTACTTAGAGTCCGAAGATAGCGTCCACATCATCGATTTTAAAACTGGCGTCGGGGAAGAAGCCGTGGACTCCCTCCAGCTCCCCATTTACTATCTCCTCGCCCACAACTGCCAGACACGCGAGGTCAAAAAAGCCAGCTACTGGTACATCGGACGCGACGATTTCCCCATCGAGAAAAAGCTCCCCGATTTAGACAAATCCAAAGAACTAGTTATGAAAATAGGCAAAGAAATGAAACTAGCTCGCCAGCTCGAGCGGTTCAAGTGCCCAGAGGGGGAGGGTGGTTGCAAACATTGTTTGCCACTAGAGCGGATCCTCCGGGGCGAGTCTACCTACGTCGGCGAGGGCGATTACCACACCGACCTCTACGCCAATTTTGAGTCTTCATCCGCTCATCCTGTCAGTGAAATTTTGTAACACTGCCCTATAGTGATACAATTCATTCATGGCAAAGCGTGAAACCATGGGTTCTTGTTTGATGATAGGTCTAGGTATCCTTACAAACTTGTGGATGGTATACGAAATTGGTAAGGCAGTTGCTAAGTCAGAAGGATTACTCGAAATAATACCTCAAACAATAATCTTCCTAGCAATCAATGGAGCTTGCCTTGTGGCACATATTGAACCCAATGATAAACAGTAGTGACAAAACCACTACAAAAATAGTAGAATAGACTATGCCGCTCAAGAACCCAAAATATATTTTCATTTCTGGTGGTGTTTTATCGTCTCTGGGTAAAGGTATTACAACTAGCTCACTCGCCATGCTTTTGCAGGCAAAGGGCTATGGTGTCACCGTAGTCAAATGCGAAAACTACTTAAATATCGACTCTGGCCTCATCAACCCACTCGAGCACGGCGACGCTTTCCTCTGTGAGGACGGCACCGAGACAGACATGGATCTAGGCAACTACGAGCGCTTCTTGGGCAAAAACTTGGGGAGCCACAACTTCATCACCATGGGCCAGATCTACAAAGCTGTCATCGACCGCGAGCGCGAGAATGGCTATGGCGGAGAGGACATCGAGGCCATCCCGCACGTCACCGACGAGATCATCTCCCGCATCAAAGCCGCCGCCGAAAAAGACAAAGCCGAGATTTGTCTGGTTGAGCTCGGTGGTACTGCCGGCGAATATCAGAATGTCTTGTACTACGAGGCCAGTCGCATCATGAAGCTCCGCGAGCGCGACACTGTCGTCCATATCCATGTCTCCTACCTCCCCACTCCAGCCCACGTAGGCGAACCCAAAACCAAGCCTACTCAGCTCTCCGTCAAACAGCTCAACGCCATGTCCATCCAGCCAGACTTTCTCGTGGCCAGGACCGAAGGGGATCTGGACGCGCGCCGTCGCGACCGCCTAGCGCTATTTTGTAATATGTACAGCGAAGACGTGATCGTCAATCGCGATTTAAAGAGTATCTACCAGGTTCCACTCGAATTTGCCAAGCAGGAGTTTGATAAAAAGGTCTTAGTCAAACTGGGCCTCGCGGATCACCACTCAGATCTCTCAGCATGGGAAGGATTTGTGGAAAAAGCCTTGGCTACCAAGAGTAAAAAACTCACGCTCGCCATCGTCGGCAAGTACTTCAAAACTGGTGATTACAATTTAAAAGATAGCTATCACGCACTCTTTGAGGCCCTCGACCATGCCACTATTCACCTAGGGCTAGAGCTAGATATCAAGAGCATCAACTCCGCTGTAATCGAAAAAGAGGGGACTAAGCAACTAGAGGGAGTCCAGGCCATTATTGTCCCCATTGGCTGGGGTGCGCGTGGTACCGAGGGCAAGATTGCGGCCATCAAATACGCTCGGGAAAACAAGATTCCTTATCTCGGCCTTTGCTATGGTCTCCAGCTGGCCGCCATCGAATACGCTCGAGACGTGGTGAATCTAGAGGGTGCTAGCTCCACCGAGATCGATCCTGGGACAAAATATCCTATCGTCCACGATATTCCCTTTGACCCCAAATACCAGCGGATCAAAGGTAATGGTGTCAGTATGCGCCTCGGTGGCTACAAATGTGTCTTAAAAGAGGGGACACTGGCGCACCAGATCTATGGCACCACCGAGATCTCCGAGCGCCACCGCCACCGCTACGAGTTCAACAATGATTTTCGCGAGGCCCTCACAAGCGCAGGCTTTGTCATCTCCGGCACCTCACCAGACAATTTCTTTGTCGAGATGATAGAGCTTAGTAAGAAGGATCATCCTTTCTTCCTGGCTACCCAGGCCCACCCAGAGTACAAATCACGTCCCTTGTCTCCCCACCCAGTGTTTCTCGCATTTCTCAATGCCGCCATTGCTCAAAAATAGCATACCTGATAGAATATCAAAGTTATCAATTTTCCTAGACTCTAACATCTAGAATCTAGAACCCCACGCGGAGCGTGCATATGGCCAACCAAGCAACACACAAAGAAACTACTTTCCATGTCGGCGACACCGTCCGCGTCCATCAGAGTATCAAAGAAGGGGACAAATCCCGTATCCAGATCTTCGAAGGTGTCGTAATTGCTATTCACGCCAAAGACGACCCAACTTTTGTCGTCCGCAAAATCGCTACTGGCTCGATTGGTGTAGAGAAGATTTTCCCTCTCCATGCCCCTGTTTTGGTTAAAATCGAAGTCAAAAAGACCTCATTCACTCGCCGAGCCAAGCTCTACTTCCTCCGCGATCTGATCGGCAAGGCCGCCACCAAGATCCGCGAATCCAAGAAATCGTAAGATTCACAAATATTTCATTTCAACTTAAAAAGTTAATTAATTATCGAGATGAGCTTTAACAGCCTTTACTAATAGACCCAGTCCTCCGATAACAAAAGGCGAACTGATCAACCAGAACCACTCTGAGGTGTGAAGCAAATCACTAATACGCTTTTCAAATGGGGATGGAAATCTTTCAGAACTTGTATTATTTACTGTCATGTGACCCTATAGAGAATCGAACTCTAGTTACTTGGATGAAAACCAAGTGTCCT
>CAZCUC010000025.1:0-5709 GCA_964502225.1 uncultured Pseudomonadales bacterium
GAGCGAGGAATATGATAGTGCGAAGGATTGGGCTGGCCTAGAGAAGAGCGGAATAGATCGGTGGGGGTGTGCACTGACATCTGCCGTGATGATGTTGCAGAATTACGGGGTAAAAGCCGAGGATGGCACAGAGATAGATCCAGCCAAGCTAAATACCTGGCTAATAAACCAAGGTGACGGGTATATCGGCCCAGGACTAATCAACTGGATCGCGGTGGCGCGATACGCCAAAGACCGAGTGCCGGGAGAAAAGGATTCGCTTGAGTACGTTCGCAGTTACCTACCTAGCGCCCCGATCCTCCCCGCAATCCTTGGCCTACCTGGCCACTTTGTCGTGGCACACGACGAGGATGCGACAAACTGGATCATTAACGACCCTGCCAGCGAGACGAGAAAGTCACTGCCAAAAACATCGACAGTAAAAAGCATCAACCGCTTGGTTCCATCGAGCACCGACTTGTCATATATATTGTTGGTCAAGGACGCAAACGTAGGAGTGAGCCTGACACAGGGAGAGAGTACTCCCGTCGCTTTGACCTGGGATGAGGAGTATCTGGATGATGATGTGGAAGGCGGTGCTAAAGGGACTATCTTGAGTGCTTATGTGCCTAAACCAAATACTGGAAAGTACCGAATTAGTTTGAACAATACTGATGTGTCTGAACGCACGATAGAGATTTATCTATACGACCAAGACGGGGATGTAAAGAAGCAGAAAATAACCATGGGGAGTGGCCAGCAAATATATGAAATAAATTTTGATAAAGTAGAGGTCAGTAATAGCGTGATAGCTGTGGCAGATACCGAAGCGCCGAAACTAAGCACTAAAACTAGCTTTGATGGGTGGTACAACAGCCCCCAAACTGCTTACTTTACCTATATCGACTCAAACCTGCGAGATGATTATACCGATCCCAGCTGTGTGATCTCGACAGAGGGTAAAAATCAAAGTTGTACGATTAACCCGAATGTTTGTGACCAGGCAGGTAATTGCAGTACTCAAACCCAAACCTCAAACCCAGCAAATATTGATATGACTCCGCCAAACCCACCAAGATTGCTGTGGATCAATGAGTACTGGCAGAGGATATGGCTCGTATGGAACACTGCCCGCGACCACGACCGCTATATCGTATATACAGGGACGAATACCGGTGAACTAAAGAGGATGGGTGAGACACGAGAAAAATATTACATTAGTCCACTGCTAAAACCGGGCAAATACTACGTGGCAATCTCGGCAGTAGATAAGGCAGGCAACGAAAGCCCCAAATCTAAACCTCTGTTGATCAAAATCCCAAAAAGATAGAAAGTGAACTAGCTAACGGGAGAGCAAAAAAGACAGCGTGGCGCGAGTCATGGAGTCGAGTGTAACTACGGCTGAAAGTCTCGCAAAATAGCGGCGGGCTTGGGCGAGCTGGCCATGGACAAAGAGATCCTTAATATTTTTCAGAGTATCGAGAGTTTTGGTTTTAATAACTTTCAGACGATCCTTTTCTGTGAGTCCAAAAGTTACAAGGTACGGAACCTTGTAATATTTGGTGATGAGAGCAAAAATCTCGGTGATAAAGCGGCCGTCGCGGATAGCGGATGAGGTGTTGCTACCCTCGTGGGTACGGAAACTACAAAGTGGTTTATGCACATAGACGAGGTCGCCAAACTGGAGCAGACGAATCCAGTACTCAAAATCCGCAAACTGGGAAAAAGTGGGGTCATACTCCCCTGCCTTTTTGACCAGCTTGGTGGGGTAGAGCACGGCTGTCGGCTCGCCAATTTTGTTTTCTCTGAGGGTAGTTAAGATCCAGCGGGCGTGATCTTTACCGTTTACGACAGTGTTCTTGTTTGCAAAGCCCAGCTTGCTGACCACCTCCCCTCTCCAATCAATAAATTTGCGCTGGCAAGTGATGAGGGCGGCCATGGGGTGCGACTGGGCAGAGGCGACTAATTCGGCGACACAACTAGGCTCGAGCAGATCATCGGACGCGAGAAATTTGAGGTACTCGCCTTTGGCTTTGGTCACTATATAGTTCCATCCGCCGAGCATGCCATGATTATCCTCGGTACGAATGATTCGTAACCGTGGATCGTGATATTGTGCAAGGAGTGCGGGAGTCCCATCGGTGCTGGCGTCGTCGTGGACGATGATCTCGATATTCTTATACGTCTGAGCGAGGGCAGAGTCGATGGCTGACCCCAGATAATTGGCGCGGTTGAACGTGGGGATGAGGATAGAGACGAGAGGGTTAGATTTAAGATTCATGATTTAAGATTGAGGATTTTCATATTGTTTGACGAAGGCGTCGGCACGGTCATAATCGTCGGGGATACCGATGTCGAGACAGTGGGAGCCAGAGAGCTCGACAGCATAGCTAGGATAGTCCTGAGCAAAAAGATGCATGGCCTGACCAAAGAGCGGCTTGTCCCCAAGACGCCCCTCGTACTCTCGCAGGAGACGGGCCGTACGAACGGTGAGCTTGCCCATAGCCCAGGTCCAGCGCGATTTTGGCTTCGCCACTTTAACCTCAATTGATTTGATCCGGTTTTGCTGGTCGATGACTACACTATCGAACTTTTCTGGTGTCCCAGTATCAAAAAGACCAAGAACTAGCTCTCCGCTGTATTGATCCAGCTGAGTAAATCCATCCTTGGGGTACCAAATGGTGTCGGGGAGACCAAAGTAGAGCTCGTCGTCCGGGTGGAGGAACTGTTCGGGCAGGACAATCCCATCTAGTAAACCTTTGCGCTCGCGAACGAGGAAAATTAAGTTGTCTTTGTAGATCGACTTGGTAGATAAGTAACGGATTAAATCGGTTTTGTCCTCGGCAGTGTTGATAAAGATTTTGTCGATACCAGCGAGCAACATGCGCTCGATCAAATACTCGATCACGGCTTTGTGCGCCACCGGCGCCAACTCCTTGGAAAATCCGAGTGGTTGCAGGCGCGTACCTAGACCACCTGCGGGGATTGAGCCGTATTTCATACTCTTGATTCTACCCCACTTCGCGAAATATTTGATCGCTTCGCGAGGGGCAAGCCACTGGTCAAGACTTTTTCCGTTGAATATAACAAGAAAGGCGTTGTAAGCAGGACGGCGATAAGACTAGCGTAGACAGGAGCAAAAAGACCATACCGACTAAATAATAGGAGTGCCATGACAATCTCGAGTGTCGTGGTAATGAATGCAAAAAAGGAAGTGATCTCGGGTCTACCGCGTGAATCTAAAATCACACTCGCAAGCGGTGTCAGGACCAAAATGGCAAAATACCAGATGAGTACTTGCATGAGAGAGTAGACTATGGAGGAAAGCTCGGGTGCATGTAGCCACCACTCTAAAAATCCTAAACCCCAAACTCTAAATACTAAAATGCCGAGTAAAGCGGTCAAGAACAGACCACACTGGAGGCGGTAGTAGAGCGCGCGCAGAGATAGACCACTGGAGCGGGCGGAAGCTGGGTAGAGGGCTGAGCCGAGCTGGGAGATACCACCCGATAGTTTTTGGACTAACCCTGCAGAGATTAAATACGCCGAGAGACTGAGTGGATTAACACTAGCTAAGAGATATTTGGCATATTGAGCCTGCACTTGACCCACTACTTTGCCTAACTGATTCTTGATCCCAAAGTTGAGGAGCGATTTGGCCAGCACAAGAGATGGCCTGCCCTCGCGTGGGTGAGGGAAAAATTTGAGCGAGAAGTAGGCGAGTATAAATAAACTAAGCAGATAACACCCAACCTGCCCAGCGAGAATGAGAGCAATGTCATAGCCCCTGCTTGCTAAATAGGCGGCGAGGAGAGTATTGCCCGTACCCACAACAAAAGTCTTGACGTTAAAGTAGCCAAAGTGTCCCTGTGCTTGGGGGAGCGTAGAGTAGTGAGATGTGAGACTGGTCATGAGAGCTAAGACAAAAGTCAGGAGCCAAATAAGGGGTAAATGATTGAAGCGAGAGACAACAAAGGTAGCCAAAATAGCGCTCAAGAAACCGGTTGTGATAAAGAGAAAGCTCGAGGTGGCCCAGATAGACTGGCGCTCTGAGTACGATTTTTGCTCCCTGGCCAAGGCACGGACTACAGCCTGGGGCAGGCCAAGGTCAAAGGAAGACGAGAGTGCCAAGGTCGCGATAATGAGTCCATACTGAGCAAACTGAGTGAGACCGAGTGCATGGATGAGGAGCGGGGTACTAACCAAGCTAGCGATTATCAGGTAGAGATAACCAGCAAGATTCCAGGTAGTTCCCCTGACCAATGAGTGATGCATGAGATTATTTTAGCTTAAATACGACTTTATTTCGGTGTAGATATGCTTGTTGGCGCAGGCGAGGTGGCCGTGGACTGGCTGGTCGTAGCGGTCGATCTCGCCGGTTAGGGAGGTAAAGACACCACCAGCTCCTTCGACAATAATCTTGGCGGCGGCTGAGTCGTGGGCTGACAATCCAGGGAAAACGACGGCCGAGAGCTCGCCAGCGGCAACGAGGGCGTCCATATAGGCAACCGATACGAGATTGATGATCTTGCCCCCGTGCGAGGTCAATTGAGACAGGAGCGGAGTAAAGATATCCATATTGCCCTGCCAAAATACTACTCCGATCGTCGTATCTTTGATCGACTGGGCCTTGGAGGGAGCGATAGAGTTCCCATTCATCGTAGTCCCCTGCCCTTTTGCCGCCAGGTAAAGACGTGCCATAAAGGGATCGTGAATGATGCCTAAGACTGGCTCGCCACCCACACAGAGAGCGAGGGTAAATGTCGAGACTGGAATGCCGTGCATAAAGGGAAAGGTGCCATCGATGGGGTCACACACCCAGACAAATTCGCGAGAACGAGAGAGATCGCTCCCCTCCTCTGCCAGGATGCTGTGAGTGGGAAACTCGCGATGAATAGTGTCGATGACTAGCTGGTTGATTTGCTTATCGACTAGGGTAACTGGAGTGTGATCTGCTTTCCATTCACGCTTTTGGCCCAGGACCAAACTGTCTTTGATGATTGCGCCGGCAGTTTGACTTAAATTGGTGGCAATTGTGATGGCATGGGAGAGCTCAGTTGGAGTCAACTGCATTGATTGCACCTTTGACGCTACCCATAGTCAGCTCGGCTTCGGCGGTTTTGACGATCCCAAAATCGCTGATTGGCCAGTATCTAAAAAATGCTCGTCCGACAATACCGGTTGAAGTGACTAGGCCCCACTCTCTAGAGTCCGATGAGTGGTTGCGGTTGTCTCCCATGACCAAGTACTGGCCGGGCGGTACCTCGACCTCCAAGCCTTCGCGCATGAAACGACCGGCTACAACCGCACCTGGATTGTTGATGTAGGTCTCCTCGAGTTTTTGCCCATTGAGGTAGACATGACCACCAGAGACTTTGACCATATCGCCTGGTACGCCGATAATGCGTTTGATAAAGTCGACCCGCTCATCCTGAGGGGAGTGAAAAACGACGACATCGCCCCGGTTGGGCTCGTGGATACGATAAGAGATTTTGTCAGTCAAGATATACTCGGCGTTGTGAAAATTGGGCTCCATGGACTGGCCATCTACCTGATGGGGTTGGAAAAGGAAAATGTAGACCACGGCAAAAATCGCGAGACTGACCACGATTGTTTCGAGGAAATCGAGGAAAAATAGCCACAAGTTGCGTAAAATGTACATGAGTTTAGCTTACATGGCATGGTAAAATAGTGCAAGTGGCTTGGATCTGTAGCTCAGTTGGTTAGAGC
>CAZCUC010000025.1:5809-9706 GCA_964502225.1 uncultured Pseudomonadales bacterium
CATTCGAAAGGTCAGAGGTTCGAATCCTCTCAGATCCACAACTAGTTAGCGAGTGAGAGGATTTTGGCGAGGGCGGATTCGGTTTCTTCGGGATTGCCTTTGAGCTTGATTAAGATTTTTGTTTCGCGTTTAGATCGAGTTAGTTTGACACTAGAGAGCTTGCCTAGCGCCTGAGTTAACTTTTTTTGGAGGGCTGTGGTTTCGTCGCTCAAGATAAAGGAGGGGCGACCACCATCTTGCTTGGTGGTTTGGTTGAAATCTTTTTTGAGGCGACGGGCGATCTCTTCGGCTCGGCGGACCGAAGCTCCCTCTTTGAGTACTATTTTGTAGGCTTCGATCATGAGGCGGACATCGTCGATTGAAGACAAGGCCCGAGCGTGCCCCTCGGTGATCAAGCCGCCGATTAAACCATCTTTGAGGGCATCGGGGAGGTCGAGGAGCTTGAGAGTGTTGCTGACATAGGCGGGAGACTTGGAAACTTTTTTGGCGATGTCGGCGTTTGCGAGATTGAACTCGTGCATGAGGCGAATAAAGGCTTTGCCCCGCTCGATCGGGTTCAAGTCCGTGCGCTGGACGTTTTCGACAATTGCCATCTCTAGCATCCCCTTGGGTGTCGTCTCTTTGATGACCACCGGGACTTTTTTGAGACCAATGATTTTGCTGGCTCTCCACCGGCGCTCACCGGCAATGATCTGATAACCGGCGGGAGTATGAGCAATGACCAAGGGCTCCAAGATACCGTGTTCTTTAATAGATTCAACTAGGTCAGTGACAGTATTAGCGAGGATGGTACCGCGAGGCTGGAGCGGATTGGGCTGAACCATGTCGATATCTAGCTCATGGATGTTGGATTGATCGCTCATAGATTAAAGATAGCACGTGAAACGAAGCGTGAAAAGAGGACAAAGTGGGTCGGAAGCAGACAGAAATTTATTTGACGGCGACGAAAGATTTGCCGAGCTTGGTGAAGAACTTGACTACCCCGTCTTTCATGGCAAAAAGAGTGTAGTCACGACCAGTACCTACCCCGACGCCGGCTCTGGTACGAGTCCCGACCTGACGGATGATGATCTGACCTACTTTGACTGTTTGGCCACCAAACTTTTTGACACCACGGCGTTTACCTGGTCTTGGACTAGCTTGACGTGTGGCACCACCGGCTTTGACGTGTGACATATGATTTGATGCTAGATGCTAGAAGATAGATTCTAGGTTAGTTAGCGTTTCTCCAATATGGTTATATTTCGAATGACAATACCGCCAGGTTTGCTGTATGGGATTGCCGAGATGTAATTGTAGCCGAGACTAGAGAGAGTGTCAATGGAAATAGTCGGAATTACTCGGTTATAGACGTTGAAACTGGGAATAGACATGACAACCCGGCCACCAACGGGCAAGGTAACGAAAAAAGATTTGAAGGCACCGCGATAGAGCTTGTCTAGCCCTTTGGCGATGTTTTTGATTTTGTCGAGACTAGAGGGGTTACGCTCATCCAGGAGTGGCCCCATATAGGGCTCGGTGGCAATACAATCTACCCTCTCGACTTTTTCGTTAAAATGCGTAGCGTCGAGCTCGTGGAGATGATAGGAGAGAGATTTGAGGAGAGAGTTGGGAGCAGATTTTAGCCATTCCAGATTAGATTTTGAGCCAGTTATTGCATCTGGGTTGGTATCGCTACCAATGACGTCATACCCGAGCATCATGGCCTCGGAGAGGACAGTGCCTGTACCGCAAAATGGATCGGCGAGGGTGAGACCAGGCTTACCCCCCGTGGCTAGGTTGACCATAATCCTCGCTACTTTGGGTGGGAGCATGCCACGTTTGATGTCGCGGTATGGCTTGTTGCGATCGCGACTCACCCAATCTTCAGCGTCGTAGATCCAGACAGTTTTGGCGATTATCACGTCATCTCCTGACGGAATCAAATTGAGCTCTAGCACGTGTTGATGAGAAAGCATGAGGAGCTCGTGGGGGCCAGTCTCCATAGAGACGAAGCGGATCGAGCGCTCGACCTTGTCTTTGAGCTCATGAAAAACTGCCCTACCCAGATCGAGACTGGCGTAATCGGTCAAAGCAATGTTTTTTTGAGACTCACTAGAGATGAGCTCAACTAGTGTAGAGATGAGTTGTTTGGGACTGACAACTTGCAGGCTCTCGGCTACTTTTGTCGTCCCTCCGAGACGTGCGAGGGAGTTTAAGTCTAGCTCGGCGTCATAACTGGCGATATCTTTGGTGACCAGGGCAAACTCACCTGGATACAAGTTGCGTAGCTCGAGAAGTGAGAGATCAGGCGTATTACCTAGAAAAAAATAGTGCATCGAAAATAGTATAGCTTACTTAGCGGCAGGTTTTTTGGCGGCTGGTTTTTTGACTACAGCTTTTTTGACCGGAGCCTTTTTGGTCACAACCTCTGGCTCGACAGCTTTCGCTTTAGGGGTAGCTTTTTTGGCGCCAATGCCATTGATTTTGACCTGGGTATACTTTTGGCGGTGACCAGTGTGCTTGCGGTAGCGTGATTTGGATTTGTATTTGAAGACCTCGATTTTTTCACCTTTGACTTCTTCGACGATGTCGGCGTAAACCTTCATCCCTTCGACGGTGGGGGCACCAATTTGAACATTGTCGCCATCGACAAACAGTAAGACTTCGTCAAAAACAAAGGAGGAACCAGGTTGAACTGGCTGGTTGTCCAACTCGAGTTTTTCCACTTCGATAACCTGGCCTTCGGTGACTTTGTACTGTTTGCCACCGGTTTTGATTACTGCGTATTTCATAGCTCAGAGGATTATATACCACCACTACACCAGATGGCAATGTTTTGGGAGTGTTTGGGAGAGATTACTTGATCTGGATGAGTGAGTTGGTGTGATCCGCGCGTGCACAGGAGGAGATGACCCCGAGTGTGATAGCAGTCGCAAGGATCGAACTGCCCCCATACGAAATGAGGGGGAGCGTAACCCCAGTGACTGGGGCAATGCCTATATTCATCCCAATATTGATGAAGGTTTGGAAAAAAATAGAGCCAAAGACACCGACATAGAGCAGGCGGGAGCTACTGCTATGGGTATGGGTGGCGAGGTAAAGCAAACGATAGAGCAAAGCGCCCAAGCAAAGGACGACCAAGAGGCTCCCCAAGAAGCCCAGCTCCTCTGCCAGAGATGCAAAAATAAAATCTGTGTGTCGCTCAGGCAAAAAACGAAGGTGTGACTGAGTCCCATGCCCAAGCCCTTTGCCAAAAATACCGCCCGACCCAACTGCAATGATCGACTGAATCACGTTGTAACCTGCGCCCAGGGGATCGCGGAAGGGATCGACAAAGGTTTCGAGTCGACGTAGCTGGTAGTCGTGGAGGAAGTGAGGAAGATACTCGAGGGCAAAAACAGCAAGTGCGGAAAAAGCGGCAATCAAGTAAAAAGAAAGTCCGCTGACAAAAATCTGCGCCAACCAAATAGAGCTGACGGAAAGCGCGGTGCCTAGATCTGGCTGTTTAAAAATAAGCGCAACCGGGAGTAAAAACAAAAAAGTGTTGAGCAAGAGATGCTTGAAAGAGGTCACAGGAAAACGGCGAAGGAAAAATGCAAAAGCTAGAGTCAAGAGTGGCTTGGCAAACTCCCCTGTCTGGAGCTGGAATGACCCAAGGGGGATCCAGCGGATGGAGCCACGCACCGAAGAGCCAAAAATAAAAGTGGCAACGAGGAGGATAACTGCCACGAGATATCCGATTGGCGCGAGGGTTTTGTAGACACTATCATCTTGAGTCGAGAGATAGAAATAAACCAGCAATCCCAGCAGGAACATGAGAGCCTGCTGAGGCATGCGATCAGGACTGATGCTAGTCAAGACAACCAGGCTCAAGATGCTAGAAAAGAGGTAGCAAAGGGTGATCCAGAGATCGGG
>CAZCUC010000026.1:0-9674 GCA_964502225.1 uncultured Pseudomonadales bacterium
GAGGTGCAGTCAGGATAGGAGGAGCCAAAAACGCCTCTTTCAAACTCATGATTGCGGCAGCTTGCGGGACCGGTGAGTCACGACTTTTAAATATGGCTGGTATCGGAGATGTCGATGTCACCTACAAGACCCTAGAAGCTATCGGAGTCAAATGTAGTAGGCCAGGGGACAACACTGTCTATATCGTGGGTAACGGTCTAAGTACGGATACAATTCCTCATTTTACTGGTGAAAAAACTAGAGCAGCCACACTCTTTGCTGGCTTACTATTAAACAAAAAAGGTCGTGCTATCATCCCACTCCCTGGAGGTTGCGCACTAGGAGACAGACCCATCGAACGTCACCTTGATGGTCTTCGCGCCATGGGTGCCACAGTACTTTGTACCGAGCTTGGTATCGAGATGGAAGCCAAAGATGGTTTACATGGTGCCACCTACAGATTTGAGAAAAAATCCCATACCGGTACCGAGGCTCTGATCATCGCGGCAGTCCTAGCCAAAGGGCAGTCTATCATTGAAAATGCTGGCTTAGAACCCGAGATAGATGATCTCATTTCGTTCTTTAACCAAATGGGAGCTCAAGTGAAAAGGGATGGTGAAAAAATAATCATTGATGGAGTCAGTAGTTTGCACGGAGCTACCCACTATGTGATGTCAGATAGAAACGAAGCAGTTTCCTATGCCACCATGGCTATCGCTACAAAAGGAGACGTGATCATCGAAGGAGCATCACCACTTTATCTCAAAGCATTCCTCTATGAGTTGGACAAAATAGGTGGGCGCTACGAAGATCTGGGTTATGGTATCCGTTTCTGGTACGACAAACCTCTTGTGGCTACAGATATCACCACCTCCCCAGAGCCCGGTTTTATGACCGACTGGCAGCCTCTTTGGACTACTATGATGACCCAGGCTCAAGGAGCCTCAAAAGTCATAGAAGCAGTGACCCAGCATAGGTTAGCTTTTACGAATCAGCTGGTAGAGATGGGTGCAAATATCAAATACTTTGATCCAAACCCAGCAAATCCCGCAGATTTCTATCAGTTCAATATCCCAGAAACAGTTAGCTATCCTCACGCCGCCATCATCACTGGCCCCACTCCTTTTGTAGGTCGTCACCTTACCGTCCCAGATCTACGGGGTGGAGCCACTCTGGTTATGGCAGCTATTCTAGCCAAAGGCGAGTCTATAATTGACAATATCGAACTAATCGACAGGGGATATGAAAGATTTGACGAAAGACTCAAAAATTTGTCTGCAAATATAACCAGGGTCTAATCAATAAAATGGGTGTATCATAAATTTATGCTTATACACAAACACAAAGTTTCTTTTTTACACGCCTTTCAAGGCATCTGGGTTGCCCTCACTACCCAAGTCAATATTCGCATTCATTTTCTCGTTGGGTCAATAGTCCTATTTTTGTCTGTTTATCTACATATCTCTACCGATCAAATCATTGCACTGGTCATGGCCATCTCCATGGTCATGCTAGCCGAGATGATCAATACTTCACTTGAGTTTATGGCTGATGCCGTGACCCTAGAGCACAACGAAAATATCAAAATGGCCAAAGATGTGGCAGCTGGAGCAGTGCTGATCACCTCGATATTTGCGGCAGTCATTGGTATGTTTATCTTTATTCCAAAAATAATATGAACAATCTCTTAGGCTTTTTACTTTTTTCTTTCACCATCAACGCCGCCCTTATTGTACCTTTCATCAATCTTCTTTATGATCTCAAATTTCAACGTCCTGGACGTGCAGCTTCTGACTTTATGGGTACCATCAACTCAGTATTTAACAAGCTCCACAAGAAAAAAGTAGGCACACCTGTGGGGGCTGGCCTCCTGATCATCGTCACCACCACAGCTCTGTTTACGCTCATTTCTGGTATGCTGCGCCTAGTTGGAGCAGATATGGCTAGTGTCTACAACTACAGGCAAGAGCTAAACGTGATTTTTGCTACTTTTATCTTGTTTGGCCTGCTTGGACTTTACGATGACATTATCAAATTTTTTGGCAAATCTACTAATCTGGTTGGAATTTCTTGGCGACACAAATTGATCATGCAGGTAGTACTTGGACTTGGGATTGGCTATTATCTCTACCATGTCATGGGCATCTCAATTATCAATGTCCCATATTTCGGCGTCTTAAACATGGGCTGGCTATTTGTACCATTTTCTTCTTTTATCATTGTCGCTTTTAGTAACGCAGTCAACATCACAGATGGCCTAGACGGTCTAGCGGGCGGACTGCTCATGATCTCTCTGTTTGCCCTCATCATCTTGGCTACATCGATTCTAGATACCCCTATCACTCTCTTTATTGCACTCTGGCTAGGAGGCATCATTGCTTTTTTGTATTTCAATACCTATCCAGCACGTATTTTGCTTGGAGATGTAGGGGCGCTTTCTTTTGGAGCAACCCTAGCTGTGATAGGACTACTTCTAGGCAAGATAGTCGCTGTTACGATCATTGGTAGTATCTTTGTGATTGAGATGATTTCAAGCGCTATCCAGATGTTTGGTAAGCGCTACTTGGGCCATAGATTGCTTCCACTTTCTCCTGTACATCTCTGGCTCCAGTCTATCGGCTGGGAAGAAACCAAGATAGTCACACGTGCTTGGCTAGCTGGCATTATCCTGGCATTGTTTGGTCTTTGGCTTGCTTATCTATGATGAATGGTCCTATCCTCGTCTTTGACTCTGGTATTGGTGGTCTCAGTATTTTTCGCCCGTTAAAGCTAGCTCTCCCTAAAGAAAACATCATTTACCTTATGGACTCAAATCACTTCCCCTACGGCAATAAATCAAGTGATTGGCTAACAAATAGATTCAAAGAATTATCGATTGATTTTAAAAAATTAAATCCCAAGCTAGTAGTCCTGGCCTGCAACTCTGCCACCACAAACGTCATCAAGGATCTACGAGAGCTTTTAGATTGTCCCGTAGTAGGTGTGGAGCCTGTCATCAAACCTCTCTCAGTTTTCACACATTCACTCGCCCTCATGACTGAGGCCTCTGCCAGTTCAGAAAGTACCAAAAATCTCCTAATAAAATATGGCGAACATGTGCAGATCTTTACCCCACATGGACTAGCTATGGCTATAGAGTACAACGATTTTGAACAAGTGCAAAAAAATATCCACGAGATCAAACAAGTTGTACAAGAAGGTGGTATAAAGGCAGTGGGACTATCTTGTACTCATTATCCACTAATTATCAAAGAATTTGAGTTAGCTATGCCAGGGATTACTATTATCGACCCCTCAGACTCTGTAGTGAAGGAAGTTCTTAGAGTGTTAGAATCAAACTAAATATGAATAATTTTGAATCAGAAATCAACGGCAAAAAAGTACTAATATTCGGGCTAGGTAGGCAAGGTGGTGGGACGGGGGATGCTGGCTGGTTAGAAAAACATGGTGCTATCGTCCGCCTCTCAGACAAAGACACTACTCTAGTTAAAGAAGGGCAGACTAAGGAGCAGATCGACTGGGCTGAAATCATTATCAAAAATCCTGGAGTGCCAGATGATAATGAGCTGATTTTATATGCCAAAAAATTGGGCAAGCCTGTCTACACCAGTATCGCTTTGTTTGTAAAATACGCGCCCGTCAAAACCATTGGGGTCACAGGTACCAGGGGCAAGTCCACTACTGTCGCGCTCATAGGCGACCTGCTTGAAGCCGCCTATCCAGGAGCGGTTATAAAGGGTGGCAATATCGCAGGCACTTCTTGTCTCGCCTTGTTTGATGCTCTAGAAGGAGTGACTTATGCCGTACTAGAACTTTCGTCCTTCCAGCTCCACAATTTCCATGAGCTTCGCGTCAGTCCAAATATAGCGGTCGTGACGAACCTTTATCCAGATCATCTAAATAGATATTCTTCGATGGATGAGTATCGGCTGGATAAAGAAGCGATCTGCAAATACCAAGACAAAACCGATCTCTGTATCTACAACTCAGACAATCCTGGTGCCATAGAAGTATCTCGTCGTTCGCTAGCCACTCGCGTCCCATATTCTAGTGTGCAGTGCAAAGATTGGCAGACTACTCTCCCTGGAGCCCACAACAAAGAAAACATCGCAGCAATGGCTGCACTAGCCAGGGAACTAGGTATCAAAGAAACCATAGCTAGAGACGTGGTGGCAGATTTTACTGGGGTACCATTTAGACAAGAAGTAGTGGCAACGATTGGCGGGGTAACCTACATAAACGACACTACCTCTACTACACCTACTGCAGCGCGCATTGCACTCCTTGCAGCCACGGTACCAACCATCTGGATCACAGGTGGAGACACCAAAAAACTACCTTTTTTTGATTTGATCGCAGAAGCAGGCAGTTGCCCTTTGCTTAAAAAAATCGTGATTCTTGGATCCAAAAATATTCCAGATTATGTCCAAGCCTTAAAAGAAGTGGCGGGGGACAAGGTCGTAGGCACTGCAAATAGTATGAAGGAAGCTCTAGAACTTGCTCGCTCGGTGTCAGAACCTGGTGATGCTATTATGTTGTCACCTGGATTTGCCTCTTTTGACCTGTTTAAAAACGAGTTCGATCGCGGTGTTCAGTTCAATGACATAGTCAAAAGCTATGCGCAAAATTAACTTATCCCTTGCTACTCGCATTTTTTCTATGACCATCCTACTTCTTGGGTTTGGTTTGATCATGATTTATAGTGCCAGCGTCTCAGAGGGCGCGCGCGACTTTGGCAATAAATGGCATTTCGTATTATTGCAGCTTAAATGGGCAGGCGTTGGACTTCTCGGCATGATGATCGCTAGTTTCATCCCTCCAAAGATTTGGGAGAAGCTCGCCCCACTATTACTACTTGTTGGACTACTTCTATTATTTATGGTCATCATCCCAGGGATTGGTACCAAAGTGCAGGGTGCTAGACGCTGGCTAGTCCTGCCGGGTCTTACCATCCAGCCTTCGGAGCTGATGAAATTTATAGAAGTAGTATATCTGTCTTCATGGCTACATAGTCGCAAGATCACGCTCCCCCAGTTTGGCTTTTTTGTAGCACTTTCTGCAGGTCTCATCATGTTGCAGCCGGATATGGGTACCACATTAGTTGTGACTCTGCTTGCTGTTTCTATGTATTTCCTCTCAGGATATCCCATCAAACATCTCTTGACCATCGCTACTTTTGGGGTCGTTGCCGCGATCATCTTAATCATTGCTGAGCCCTATAGATTAGATAGAGTCAAGACATTTTTAGATCCCATGCATGACACACAAGGCAGCTCATATCATATCCGCCAAGTGCTCTTGTCTCTTGGGTCGGGCGGGATGACGGGTCTGGGTATCGGTAGATCACGCCAAAAGTATGCTTATCTCCCAGAGTCTACGACCGACTCTATCTTTGCGGTTGTGGGGGAGGAGCTAGGTTTTATCGGCGGGGTGGCTCTGATCATGAGCTTTCTGTATTACTTGTCATTAATTTTTAAAGTAGCTGCAGCCGAGCACGACAAATTCGCCTCGACAATGGTAGCTGGAGTTGGTGCCTGGATAGGGTTACAGGTATGTTTAAATCTAGCTGCAATGACCGCGCTCACCCCACTTACCGGTGTCCCACTACCTCTTGTATCATATGGCGGCTCTGCCCTCATCACCATGCTTGGTGGTATCGGCCTAGTCCTCTCCGTCGCCCGCCATCAAAAAAATCGATGAGCTTGCTATACTAGTCTCATGTCTACATTTGTCATCACTGGTGGTCATCACAACTCAGCCCTAGTTGTCGCCAAAGAATTAAAGAGTAGGGGACATAAAGTAATCTGGATAGGGCATCGCTACAGTAGTCGCGGAGACACGGTAGATAGTGCCGAGTATATAGAGGTCACAGCTGCAAAAATTCCTTTCCATGACCTTACAGCCGGCAAGCTAGTCCTGAATCTTAAAGAATTTATCCGTTTCCCCCTAGGTTTAGCCAAATCATACGAACTCCTCAGAGCAATTGGTCCTCGCGCCATCATTAGTTTCGGCGGCTACCTCGGTGGTACCGTAGCCCTCTCTGGCAAAGCCTTAGGTATCCCTATCTTCCTCCACGAGCAGACGGTTACGGCTGGTCGTGCCAACAAACTCATAGGCAAATTGTCCAAACGAATTTATCTCACTTGGGCTGAGTCCGCAAAGTTTTTTGATAAAAAAAAGATTGAGGTAGTCGGTTTGCCTTTGCGCGACAATATCCTCTCAGGCACTGCCAAGCAATTATTTACTCGTCGTAAACCCACAATCCTCGTGATGGGTGGCAAACAAGGTGCACATGCTCTAAATCATTTTGTTTTTACCCATCTGTCTGAGCTGTTAAAAGACTTCAATATCATCCATCAAACAGGTACTAGTTCACTCACGGGTGACTATGAAAAATCCTTGGCATACAAAGTAGAGTTGGGGAGTCTATCAGATAGCTATCTTCCTCTTGGCTATATAGGCGAGAACGAGATAGGTCACTATTTATATAGCGCAGATATCTATTTGGGTAGATCAGGCGCTCATATCTGCTACGAGTTGGGCGTGACTGCTATCCCTAGTATCCTAGTTCCACTCATGTCCACTCACGATCATGAGCAGCACAAAAATGCATCAATACTAGAAAAATCTGGCATCGGGGTAATCTTGCCTCAGAGCGAGCTCACTTTTCCACATTTTGTAGACAAAATCAAAGAATTAAAAAAACTTTCCGGTCGTCCTATGCAGTTGCCAAAAGATGCGAGCATTGTGATGGTAGATAGTATTTTAAAGACTCTAAAATAATGCAAATTCCAAAAGTATTTATTCCAGAGCGCTCTAAATATCTCGTCTTTACTGCCGATTATATTTTGCCTTTTCTGATCATTGCTTCGGTGCTAGGTTCTGTCTATATTTTGCTTTACTCAAATATCTTTAAAATCACTCAAATCACCTGCAATCTCGATTTTGAACCATGTCAAAACTCAGCTGTCTTAGCTGAACTAGACAAGCTCAAAGGTCAAAATATCTTCAAACTCAAAACACAGGGCATCTCCTTGGTTCTTACATCAGGTGATTACACTATCAGGGAAGCAGTATTTGCCAAGGCCTTACCTAGATCACTCAAGGTCGATCTCCATTCTGTCTATCCAGTTGTAGCTTTAAAAATAAAAGATGTAGATACCTGGATCGCCCTAGACTCACAGTACAGGGTCATCAAAGAATTGGTCGTTGATCCAAATGTCCCAACCGTGATAGTAGCAGGTCCACTCACCTTAAGCATGGGCAAACCAGTGCAGGACCCATTGATCAAAGACGCCTTGGCCATGACAGATAGATTATTTAAACAGTTATCTAGCATCAAATCAGTGACATTGGTTGATGAAAATAGATTAGACATCGAGTTGGATTCAGGTAAAACCGCGATTCTGACTCCCAAAAAAGACGAAGCAATCCAGCTTAGGTCATTGCAGGCGATTCTCCAAGAAGTTACAATATCTAAAGGAGTAAAGACGATTGACGTTCGCTTCTCCCAGCCTGTGTTAAGATAAATAGAGATAACTATATGAAAAAAATTACACAAATTTCCGTGGTCGATTTAGGTTCTTCCAAGATCACCTGTGTAATCGCTACAAAAGGTGAAGAAGATACCTCACTTCGTGTCGTTGGCGTCTCTAGTGTCCCCAGTCGCGGTATCCGCAAAAGCCAAATCGTCGACATCGAAGACGCTATCGAAGCTGTCACTGAGACAGTCGAATCAGCCGAGCGCATGGCTGGCTTATCTATCAAAGACGTCTCCATCTCAGTCTCTGGTATCCACATTGAATCCCAAAATTCTAAAGGTCTTGTAGCTGTCCAAGATCAAGGTGGCGAGATCACAAGCGAAGATGTAAGTAGGGTAGTTGAAGCCGCCAAAGCCGTACCTTTACCTACTGCTCGCGAGATCTTGCACGTCATCCCTAGATTCTTCTTAGTCGACAATCAAGAAGGTATCAAAGATCCAGTCGGCATGTCTGGAGTCAGGCTCGAAGCCGAAGCTCATCTGATCACCGGCTCCACAGTCAATCTCAAAAATCTTAGTCGTGTCATGTCAGAGATCGGGGTAGACACCAAATCTGTCATCTTTGCTGGACTTGCTTCTTCAGTTGCCACTTTGACCGACACCGAAAAAGAACTAGGTGCGATCGTGATAGATCTAGGTGGTGGTACCACCAGTCTCTGTGTCTATGTCGACGGTGCCTTGTCTCACTCTGCCGTCATCCCAGTTGGTGCCAAAAATATCACAAACGATATCGCAATCGGGCTACGAGTATCCCTCGACTCAGCCGAGGTCATCAAACGCAATCTAGAGCCTGATGAACACATCAACAAAGTCCTAGATCCCAAAAATATCTCTAGTAAAAAACAAGCCGATGAGATCGATCTTCACAAACTTGGGCTAAAAGACGCGCCCCGCAAAATTTCGCGCAAAGCCGTAGTAGAAGGGATTGTAAGACCTAGACTAAACGAGATCTTTGAACTCATCAAAGCAGAGCTTATCAAAGCTGGGATGGGCGGAAAAACTCCAGCTGGACTAGTTTTGACCGGTGGTGGTTCACTTACTTACGGTGTCACAGAGACTGCTCGTAAGATTCTAAACATGCAAGCTCGTATTGCCACTCCATCTGGTCTTACTGGTTTAGTAGACGAGATCAAGACTCCCGAATATGCCACAGTTGCAGGACTACTTATGCTTTCAAACAAAGAAGAAGATACGAAAGTCAAATCTAGTTTCAAAATGCCAAAATTCTCCGGCAAGCTTCCTTCTTCAAACACGTTCAAAAAAGTGGTAGACTTTATCAAGAGCTTCCTACCCTAACTATAATCACATATTTTTGTGATTATTGTGATACTGTGACACAGTTCGACATCCTGCCCTAAGCTAAATTATTATGTTAAGATAGAGAACTCTATGGGTCTAGTAAAACCAGATTTAAACGCAGTAGCAAAAATCAAAGTAATCGGTATTGGTGGTGGTGGCAACAATGCGGTAGCTAGTATGGTCACGACCGGTCGCATTAAAGGTGTCGAATTTGTCGCCATAAACACTGATTCTCAAGCTCTCCTAAACAATCCAGCTACCACCAAGATCCAAATCGGTGAAAATCTGACAAAAGGCTTGGGTAGTGGAGCCGACCCAGAAGTAGGCCATCACGCAGCCGAAGAATCTCGCGAAAAAATTAAAGAACTCCTCATGGATACCGATATGGTCTTTATCACTGCTGGCATGGGTGGTGGTACAGGTACCGGCGGTGCCCCGATCATCGCTGAACTAGCCAAAGAAGCAGGAGCACTCACAGTCGCAGTAGTAACCAAACCATTTGCCTTTGAAGGTATCCGTCGCATGAGCGTCGCCGAAGATGGTATCGAAGAACTTAAAGCCAAAGTAGATACACTCATAGTGATTCCTAACCAGAAGCTGATGGACGTCGTAGACAAAAAGATGACCCTCCAAGAAGCCTTCCGCGTCGCCGACTCAGTCCTAGGCCAAGGTGTCCAGGGTATCTCTGATCTCATCACAGTCTCAGGTCTCATCAATGTCGACTTTGCCGATGTCCGCGCCATCATGACCGATGCTGGCACTGCTCTCATGGGTGTAGGTATGGGCACAGGAGAAAACAGAGCTCAAATGGCAGCTCGCACCGCTATCTCTTCACCTCTACTAGAAGTCAAGATCG
>CAZCUC010000027.1:0-9646 GCA_964502225.1 uncultured Pseudomonadales bacterium
ACAAATCTCTCTCAATCCCTAATCCAAAGTTGCCGTGATAGCTTTCGAGTTCATCCAGAGAAAAAGATCCCCATTCGTCATTCCAATCCCCAAAGATGGAAACAAATCCGAAGAACTCTCTCGATGCTGGGTCGTATTCGGTCGCGTACCATGTACCCGCGCCTGTTGGGTTAAAGAATTTCGCAACCACAACAGGATCGCTGCTGTCTTTTTGTCTACCTAGCTTAGCAAACCTCTCTAGTAGTCCTTTTGTAAGTAGTTTCATAATTTCTCACCTCCTTTTGGCTTCTTCCCGAAATTAATAGTTGGGAAGTATGGCCATACTTCCCATACCAGGGGAACCCTCAAGCAGGGTGAAATTTTGCAAGGGCAAACGAAGTGCAGTTTATTGGAGGCGAAGCCGGAAACCCTTGCAAAAAGAGGGGTAAGACCCCTAAATATCCTTATAAGTGATACCAAGACCGAGGAAAAAGTTTTATAATAGTCGGTATTGGAGACTAATATGAAAATTTGTTTTATTACTTCGAATCCACAAATAGAATATGTAAAGACTGATTTGGAAAAAATTGGCGAACTTACCGTACATAACAGACAAAAATTAAGTGTGGATGAGGTTGTAGAGTTAGCAAGTGATGCAGAGGTGCTTGTTGCAGGCTCATCTGGTGTTGAAAAAATTGATAAAACACTTATTGATAATCTCCCAAAGTTAAAGCTTATTGCATTGCTAACTGTAGGTATTGATTGGGTTGATGTGGCGTATGCCAGAGAAAAAGGTATTGTCGTTTCAAATATTAAGGGTGCCAATTCAGAATCAGTAGCAGAACAAACGTGGGGAATGATTCTAGATTTAGCTAAAAGAATTACAGAGTTTGATCGTGATGCAAGACTAAAAGGAGCGTTTAGATTTAATGACTACAAAGGCAAAGAAGTATTTGGAAAAACGTTGGGAATCATTGGTCTGGGTGACATTGGGAAAAAAGTAGCTCGTGGAGCTAAAGGTTTTGATATGAGAGTTCTTGGAGTCAATAAGTCTAAACAACCTGTTGAAGGTGTTGAATTAGTTGGTCTGTCTCAGCTACTAAAAGAATCAGACGTTATTGCTGTGTGTGCACCTCTAACCCCAGAGACAAATAATATAATTTCGGCTGAGGAAATAGCTCAAATGAAAGATGGTGTGGTTTTAGTTAATACCTCTCGTGAAGAACTGGTAAACAAACAAGCTATTGTTGACGGTTTGAAATCAGGAAAAATATTCGGTTATGGTATCGAAACTGCAATTATGACTCCTATACCAAGTGATGATCCTTACTTCATAGTTTCATCTAAAGTTATTGCTACACCGCATAATGCTTTTAACACCGAGGATGCTGATAAAAAATCATACGAATTGGTTGCTGAGAATATTAAAGCTTGGGTGGAAGGTAAAGCTCAAAATGTTGTATAAGTTTATAGAATATTCCTTGAATTAAAAAATAGCTCGTTTCGACAAGCTTTCTTCTTGACTTTTCGCCTGGTTAGGATAATAATTCCCTCAAGTTTACAAGAGCTGCCCCTCCGATAGGGGCTTTTTTGTAGCTAGACCTGCCTAAAGTTATAAATTATTGATTTATATGGAGGTAGGCTATGAATAAAAAAATAATTGTTACATCTTCTCTCGCCATCACGGCACTAATGTTTGCGTCACCAGTCATTGCTGCATCTGCCGACGTAACCAAAATCGAGACATTCATCAAAAGCATTATCCAAATATTAGTTACCCTTGCCGGGCTTATCTCTGCTGGATTCTTTGTCTGGGGTGGTGTTAGTTATATAACAAGTTCGGGCAACCCAGTTGCATTGGATCAAGCAAAAAATACCATTAAATATTCAGCCATTGGTTTAGCCGTAGTACTTGGTGCGTTTGTGTTGACTAACATCATCTCTGATTTAGCCACTGGAGCATTTGGGGCTGCACAGTAGTTCCAAAATTGGATTATGAAAAACTATGAAATTATTGAGTCTGGCACTAACCACCATACTTACAACGCTCTTCTTTCCTTCTGTGGCGTATGCAGCAAGTAGCGCACCATCAGAAGTAACTGCTTTTACGGGTGACGCTCTCACTCTCATAACGATAATATCGGCCGCCTCAGCGGTCATTTTTTTAATTCGCGGTGGTTATATCTACATTACTTCAAGCGGAAAGCCAGATGCTCTAGAAGAAGCCAAGAAAACAATTCGCAACTCTCTCCTTGGTCTTGTTATCGTTCTGGCATCAAGTGGACTTGTTTCACTTTTGTCTGGTGCGCTTGTCGGAGAAACGGGAAGTACAAGTATCACAACGCTACCTATAACTCAGATTGAGAGTGTGGCGCCAAGTGATGGACTTACTCAGGTACTTATCGATGCGGTCAATGGCTTCATTCAAAACATTGTAGAGAGTTCCACCAAGCCAATAGTTGATGGGATTATGACCTTCTTAGGGTCAACCCCGTCACTCCTAGCCAATGCCTCGATTGTGAAATTCTGGTTAATAATGCTTGGGATAGTAGATAGCCTTTTCGTGCTTGTGGTGGCACTACTGGGCTTACAGTTCATGAGCGCTTCTACTTTTGGTTTTGAGGAAATTGAATTTAAACATCTCTTACCTAGAATTGGCCTCGCTTTTCTTGGTGCGAATGTATCACTATTTCTCGCCGACTATGCCATCCAAGCGAGTAACGCTTTGGTTGCTGGTGTTATCTCAGCCACAGGTGGACTTAATCATGCTTGGATTACCAATGCCATAACTATATCTAGTCTGACCAATGGCACTGCTCCATTTATCATTTTGATTTTCCTACTTATTTTCTTGATCGTCTCTATCGTGCTACTTCTTATGTACATCAGTCGTTTGATAGTTATCGTACTTGGGGCTGTCCTCTCACCGTTTATTTTTCTCTTGTGGACACTGCCAAAAACCGCTGACTTTGCAGAGATGGCAGTAAAAGGCTATTTTGTCTCAGTATTTACTATCTTCATCCATGTGGTGACGATTCAGCTTGCCGGTACTTTTTTGTCTCTCCCTGAACAAACTAATAACTCACTCATCTCAATTGCTGTCGCAATCGGCTTGCTCCTGACACTCCTTAAAATTCCATCATTCATGATGCAACTCATTCTATTTTCCAGGAGTGTGGGTGCAGTTCGTCATATGGGTAGCCAAATTACCAATGTGCTAAGTACCGACTCAAGCTCAAACATGTCATACAAAGGCACCAAGTCGGCCAAGTTGCCTAGAAGGAGTGCCAACCTATGAGAACTACGATAATTCCAGCTCAGATCACGACCGTTGAAGATAAAGTGGCTGGATCACTCAACATGACTCAGGTATTGATCCTGATGACCCCGATATTATGGACTGCTATCGTCTACATCCTACTTATGCCCAGTATGAAGCTCACTTCACTCAAGCTCCTGCTCATTATCATCTCTACAACTATCTCAGGTATTTTGGCTCTACGGATTAAAGACAAAATAGTAGCCGAATGGCTTGGAGTGCTTCTGAAATACCGACTAAGACCAAAATACTGGCTGTATAACAAAAATGATATAACCAATCGAATTGTAGATATTCCAGACATTCCAGATATTGTGCTAGTTCCAAGGAAATCATCCAGGAAAGTAATTAACAAACAAAAGACTGAGATTAATATTGCTGATTTGGTCAGATTCGAGCAACTGATCGATTCTGGCAAGGTCGCAGTTTCCTATCTTATAAAGAAGTAAAACTATGAGCATATTTAGCAAATCAAAAAAGTCTAGCAGTCGAGGGCAAATCCAGATTAAAGAAGTCGTGGATAATATCCTCGTTCTGCCGGGTAACGAATATCGCCAGATCTTGGAAACTTCGTCAGTAAATTTTGAGCTTAAGAGTGAAGAAGAACAGGATGTGATTATCGATAGCTTTCAAAATTTCTTAAATTCTCTTCCGTGTGAAATTCAAATACTCGTTCGTGTGAGAGAAGTCGATATTGATCACTACGTGGAAGATATTGGCAAAACTAAGGATAAAGAAACTATCCCTGCCTACAAAAAACAAATCGAGGGATACTGCTCTTTTGTTAAAAAACTCGTCTCTGGCAACAAGATCCTTTCTCGCCGTTTCTATATTGTTATTCCTTACAAACACACTGAGCGTCATCAAGATATGAAACTCATCAAAGAACACTTGAACCTTGAGAAGGACATTATTATTAAAGGTTTGGAGCGAATGCAGATGAAAGCGCGAAGCATAACTGGCCTTGAAATTCTCAATTTATTTTATAGCTTCTACAACCCGGAAAGCCTGAAAACTCAGGCAATAACTAGGGAAACAGTCGAAGCAATACTGAAAAACAACTATGTTTAATCTAAAGAAAAAAATCACTAGTCTCAAACCGATTAAAGCTTGGCAAAAGAGGCGCAAGCTCAAAGCCATGACAAATCAGGCTGTCAAAATTGCATTCGGTACGCAGGATCAAGTGGATTTAATTTCTTATGCAGGACTTAAAGAGGAATCGAGCTATTTGCAGATTAATGATAGGTTCGTTAGAACTTTGTTTGTATCTGGTTACCCGTATGTGGCTTCAACTGGTTGGCTTAATAACCTGATTAACTTTAATCACGACATTGATATCAGCTACCACATCGAACAAGTTGATCCTTTAACCGCCCTGCCCAAACTGATCAGAAAAATAACTGAACTTGAGTCAACCAAACGCACCATGCTCAAAGAAGGCAAGGTCATAGGGAGCGAGATTACTGATCCACTCGAATCGGCCATGGAGCTTAAAGACAAAATCCAGCGGGGCATGGAGAAGCTGTTCCAAATCTCTATCTATATGACGATTAGTGCCGAGAGTTTATCAGAACTCAATAAAGTCACCAAACTCCTCGAAACAGTTATGCAGACCAGACTTTTCTACATCAAGCCTGCTACCTTCCAACAGATCGAGGGATTGCAGTCTATCCTCCCTAGAGCCGAGAATAAACTCGCTCAAAAGCGCAATCTTGATAGCTCTAGTGCAGCACTCACTTTTCCCTTTGTTTCATCTGAACTGGTGCAGGAATCAGGCATCCTTTACGGTATTAATAAATCCAATAATTCACTGGTCATCATCGACCGCTACTCTTTAAACAATGCCAACTCAATAATTTTTGCTCAGTCTGGATCAGGCAAAAGCTATACTTCCAAAGTTGAAATCTTGAGACATCTCATGCAAGGCACCAAAGTCATCATTATTGACCCAGAGCGCGAATACAAACAACTGGCCGCTAGTGTGGGCGGAACTTACATTAAACTTTCCTCTACCTCTAAAGAAAAAATTAATCCATTCCAGTTTTCGGAGCACTCGGTAACGCAGGAAAATAACTTATCCGAACACATTCAGGATTTAACTGAGCTGATTTCTCTCATGGTCGGATCACTCACCTCTGAAGAGCGGGCATCGGTGGATCGAGCATTGCTTCTCACTTACAAAGAAGCCAAGCTTACTCCGCGTAAAAACGCTAAAAAACAAAAAGAGATTGAGTACCCACTCCTTAAAGATTTCTACAAAAATCTCAAAGCAATGAAGCATAAAGATTTATGTGACAGGCTTGAGCGATTTGTAAAAGGCTCACTCTCAACAGTCTTTGACTCCCAGACCAATATAAAACTCGATAACCGACTGATTGTCTTCGATATCAAAGATCTAAATGAATCCATTAGATCAATCATGATGATGGTGGTGGCTAACTTCGTAAATAATGAGGTAAAGCAAAATCCTCAAAAAAGAATGTTGGTCATCGATGAAGGATGGATTCTTCTCCAAGAACCAGAAAGTGCCAGATTTATCTCAGGACTCGTTAGACGCGCCAGAAAATACTATCTGGGTGTCACGATTATTTCCCAGCAGGCTAATGACTTCCTTAATCAAGATTATGGTAAAGCGATAGCTAGCCAGTCATCCCTGAGAATTCTAATGCGCCAAGACACGACCACCATTAAAAAAGTGGCTGACGAGTTCCATTTATCTGCCTATGAACAACACTACTTGCTAACCTGTGATCGTGGTGAGGCTTTAATTATTGCTGATCAAAACCATGTTGCAGTGAAAATTGTGGCCTCAGAGCAAGAACATCCACTTCTGACTACTGATCCCCGGGAAGTCTATATCTAGCTATGAATCCAAAGCTAGTACTTACTCTCTGGTCATTTCGCAAAGAACTTAAATTCGTCCTGATAGCTTTCCTCACCATTCTCATGTTGCCTGTCATTGCGGTCATTCTGCTAACTCAGGTGGGTATCAATGTCATCTCTGACAAGCTCATTGATCAAAATTCCACAACTCAGGCCATTCAGATCAAAGATCCAACGACAGGCGAAGTCGTCACAGAGATCAATCCAACCATTGTCTGGCCTACCAAGGGCGTGATTACCCTCGAGTTTGCACAATCCAGTATGTATCAGGTCTTCCACACTGGAATTGATCTAGCCAGCAGACTTGATGAGCCAGTTAATCCTGCCATGGATGGTACAGTTATTTACGCAGGTGAGATATTTTGGGGATATGGCAAACACGTCATTATCGACCACGGCAATAATGTGGTGACTATCTATGCCCACCTAAACAAGATTTATGTCTTTAAAGGCCAAAAGGTGACCACCAGCGATGTAATTGGTGGCCAAGGTCAAACTGGCTGGGCAACAGGCGTTCATCTTCACTTCCAGGTGAATGTGTTTGGAATACCAGTCAATCCTAGGGTATTTTTAGATAAAAATGCCTATAATTAAGTAGTATGGGAAAATCAAAATCAAAAATGAACAAAGAATTGCTGAAATACTTTAATTCTATTAACTCTAAGATTGAACAAATTGATGAGTTGGCAATTGCAGAAAAGATAAAAAGTATATTGACGACAGATGGTCAAATTATTACTGATAAATCTGATCAAGCCGAATACATAGCTTTCTATTTTTGGGCAAATGATAACGAAGATTCGAAAAAACAAAATAGATATTATTTCCCAATGATGTCTGGAACGACAAAAGATGGAATTATTACGGAATTCCCAGACTCAAAAATTGTTGACAACGAAGTAATTGAATATTGGAAAGCAAGGGCAACCACTTCAAAACATCCATTTTTGATAAATCGTTATGCTGATTTAGTAGTAGATTTTCAAAAACGAACACAGGATGGGAAATTTGACTATTTGATGGCTCAAAGAGTTGTTGATTCTGCAATGCAGATATGTAGTCAGTCACTAGATGATGGGCTTGGGTGCAAGCAAAAGTTGAAACGAGGATTATTCTTGTCAGCATTAATTAACGACCCTCAAAGATTAGAGCAAATAAAGCAAAATATTATAGATACAGAACGGAAGTTTGCCGAAGACGATAAGCCAGGTTTATGGGGTTATGGCTTCGAGTGGCTAGTACTTGATGGAAATCTAGAAAAGACTTTAACTACTGATCATAGAAAAACACTGATCGGTGATTTGGAAAATCGGTTGAAAAGATTGATGAGCGCTCCTAGCCCAAGTGCGTGGAATGTGGAGTGTGCCGTTTCATTGCTCGCGAAGTATTATTCAAAAACTGGGGACGAAAGAAATGTAGAAATTGTGTTATCTCAGTTAGAACAGGCATATCGCAAAAATCTTTACGCAAATTCTGATGGATTACTTGTGGTTAATTATCTGGAAAAACTGTCTGACGTGTACTTGCTTTATGCTCATTTTTCATTCGCCAAGGCCGCAATTCAAAGAATAAAGCAGGAAATGAGCAACTTGAGCAAACACACAAGCTTCGATCTTAAAAAGTTTTCTGTAGATATGGATATGAAAAAGGAAGACATAGATGCTGTTCTAAATTCAGCTTTTGGAGGGAAAAGAGATCTTAAACTTGGTCAAATAATCAAGCATATTGCGGTTACATATGTGCCTAGAAAAGACAAAATGGAAAAAGAACTCAAGGAATTCTCTAGTAAATACGTTTATCTTAGTCTTGGAAATCACTCTATTTTGTCTACTGACGGCTTTTCGTCAGCTAAATATGGGTCAGTTCAAGAAGATTTTGAAAGGCACTTGCTAAATCACTTTTCTCAAAATTTGCATTTTCAGTCGGGATTTCTTCGACTTGTGTTGGGTGAATTAACCAAAATAAAAAAGTCCGAGGAAGTTTTTAACGAACTTGTTTTATCGCCAGTTTTTCAAGAAGATGACAAATATTTTCTTTTAGAAGTATTAAAGAAATACTGGTCAGGAGACTACCTATCTGCTAGCTGCTTAATGATTCCCTTGATTGAAGATTCAATACGAAATATATACCGTCTAAATAATTTATCTTTTATTTCCTCCAATGATGACGGTGGTTATGACGTTGAGTCATTAAATAGGTTATTGGAAAGAGGCATTATTAAACAAATCTATGGCGCTTTCGGCGATCATGTGGAGTATTACTTCCGAGTTCTGCTTACTGAGAGAATTGGTTGGAATTTACGAAATAATTTTGCCCATGGAATAAATAAAAATGCGTTTAGGCGTATCGATGTAGCAGATAGGTTGCTACAAGTTTTATTTTGCTTGTCTTTGGTTAGACTAAAACAAGAAAAGTCTAAAAATGATTAACACAATTCAATTTCTTAAAAATTACGATGTTTTTGCTTCTCAGGCAAGATATTACACTGCCAAGTTATTTTTGGATGAGTTGCAAAATACCAAAGATTTAAAACCAAACAATCAGAAGTTAATGAAACTTCGGATAATTGAAGAGTTTGTATCAGCTACAGAAGATTTAGCATTATGGCTCTTAGTTGTGAGCAAAAGACACCAAAAATCGCCTAATTTGGACATTTGGGAGCGTTTATTACTTGCTGAAGCAACAACTGAGGAAGCAAAGAATTTTATGGCAAGTATAGGAAAATTGCGGTCGCCAGATAGTGTATTAAAAAAACTTGATATCGTCTCAAATAAGACGCTTTCACAAATTTTTGGCGTCAATGAAACTGAGTTATCTGAATCTATAGAATATATTGTTAAAGCAATCAAGGCCACTATCCAAAATCGCAAAGTTAGTAACGGAGTATTAATCAGAGCACACAACAAAATAAAGCATGGAATGGCGGTATATCTAGACGGGAAAGATATAAATAACCTTCTTATAAGAGATTTGCGAATGACCGGTGCAACTGGACATAAAAGAAGAAATAACCGATATTTTGAGATTAAATTTGACATCGCGAGAGCTGAAAAATTAGTCGGAAGTATCCAAGCAATATCCCATGCGATACGTGGTCTAATATACCTAGTGCAGGCTGATTTTAGGCACCACATTACTACTGATAAAAAGATACATAAGAAAACCAGAGAACATTGGTTAACCGAGTTAGATAAAACAGATCTAGAATAAATAAGGCAAAATTTTTCATAACGTACTATAATGGATTGGTATCTATTGGTACGAAATTAACTGAGAAAAACATGGACGAGCTACTAACACTAAAAGAGGCATCAAATGTCCTCAAAGTACACCCCAATACCTTGAGAGATTGGGATAAAAAAGGGATACTTATAGCAGTTCGTATCGGTATCAAAAAAAGCTTGCGATACCGAAAAGAAGATATTGAGAAGTTTATAGACAAGAAAAATAAATAATATGGCACTT
>CAZCUC010000028.1:0-9433 GCA_964502225.1 uncultured Pseudomonadales bacterium
GAACTCTCTACCTCTCGGTTCCGAACCGAGAATGCCACCGATGCACCACACCCCGAATAAGATATTATCTTACATCAGATGGTCACATTGAAGCTACGAGCGATTATATCGACTGCCTGTTTCCTATGTTCAACCACCGCGTTGCGCCGACTAAAAATTTCTCCCCAAACTTGCGATAGTGCATTTTTTGGTAAATAGTGACTACCATCATCATGCATTACAAACAAATCTCCTAACTGCTCCTCTCTTCCGGTAATCATATCGACAGCGTCTTGTTTCATATGTCTAGGATCTAAAACTGGATCGCTTCCACCAGCATGTATTCTTAGTCTGGATATAGTACCCCTCTGACCACCTTCCTCAATAGTCATCACTTTTTTTACTGAATGTTGAGCTATCGTATCCTGACTCATACCCTTAGCATCTCTTAATACCTGATCATCCATAATTACAGCGTCCAACCCAATTTCTAAACCGACAGTATGAGTTGCTCGTATCAAATTAACGCCATAGGCACTATCTTCGACGAGTCTTCTTACACCTTTGTCAACCAACTTCATCCACTTTCCCAGCCTATATCCGACTACCCCTCCCAATTTACCTAAGCTTTTTCTAATGCCAATCAACAACCGCAACTCAGGTGCATGCCTAAAAGACGTAAGCAAAGTATGTCTTTCGTCGACAATATTACTCACTCTGCCCCCACCTAATTTCTCCCCTTTTATAAGCGGTGTTAAAGCTTCATATACTAGGTTAGGTCTTGCACCATTTAAAATTTCTCTTAAAATTATAGTACCAATTTTATGCTCAAAATCTTTCAAGATAATCTTTGAAGGCCCATCTGCTCCACTGAAAATATCACGATTACTACTAATCCGTTCAATTGCACCGTCCATCCAAATTCTATCATTACCTTGGATACCCTCCATTATTTGCTGATAAGCATCGGCGTAAACTTTTTTCGACTGTTCAAAAGAATTCGTCAAATGATCTCTATATTTTTCCATACCGATGGTAAAACGTCCAAACACATCCCCAAGGTATGCCCTTATTGCCTCCCATCCTCCCATAGAATGTCCAACCATACTCACACCTCTATTACTTGCCCACGTACCAGCTTTTAACTCAGCTATATCTAGTAAAGCCTTCGCCATCTCATGCTTACTTGTCAACTGAGGTTTTCTATCTAAGCTAAAAATTGGATATCGTAAGTAGTAATCCCTAACGGTATTTGCCAAATATCCGTCGATCCCATGCGTAGCCTCTGCCAGTTGGGCATATGTTGCATCCATATCATATTCTGGCAATTTTTCGCGATTTCTTTCAATCTTTGGATCAGAATAAGTGCCACCACTCCCCTTTGTCATCAACATTACAAATAAGTCGCCAGAGTTCATCGGTGGCAACTCTCCAGTTGCCAAACCATCGACCACACACTTTTCAGCGGGAATACCTGCCCCGTATCCATGATCTAGGTAGTGGATTGCCTGTGCTCTAAGTATGCACTCCCCAAATCTATTTCTACGATCTTTCTGATTTAGTTTAATGTATTTATCTACGCCACCCTCTGGTTTCATACCTATTTGAGCTACCGTCCAAGGTACCTCTTTTGTTAAATTTGAAGGTATTAGCAGCAATTGATAAACCATTCCAGTCGCCTTTTCCACGAAAACATCACATTCTATATAACCTGACTCTGGCTTAACATTTTTATGTTGATCTATTTCTCTGACAATGTGCTGGTAGTAATCAGCTACATACTCTTCCGCACCAGCTTTTGAAAGCTCACTATCACTAATAGAGAGTCGATCTAACCTGGATGTTAAATTTGGTTGGACATTCTCAACTGTAATCATCCCTAAATTATCCCACAACTGCTTATACTTGGTATATAGTTAAATCTGTATGTCGCTATTTCCACCAGTAGAAAAAAATCAGGCCGAAATACTACTAGAAAAAACTAGTCAACTAGGTAGTGCTGTAGAAAGAGAACGACTACCAATACAACCAGACTATATAACCCAAAGTTTTCAAGCAATGCGTGAAAATAGTTTAGATGGGCCACAAGTTTATGCCGAAAGCATAACAAAAACCCTAAAGCTCAAAATCCTACAAACTGGTCTTACTAGAATAGATGCGATTAGAGCAATTCTACGCCGTGGTCCAGATCTAAATCGCTATATTACTCCAAGAGAAGTTCTTAGTACAGAAGCGATAGGCAATACCGAACATACGTTTGGATTCTTCTTTTCACCAAAGGGAGTACACGAACGAAAAGAAATTTTTGACGACAACCTAGAGTGGTATTCAGGCAACGTTCATCCCGATTTTGACTCTGCAAAAAACTTGACGTCGGCACGCGCCAAAAGAACGTGAGCTAACCGCCTCTTAACCACAATCCAATCAAAATTAACAAAAAAACCTGTCGTCTCTACAACATCGATAGACAAAAATAGGCGTGATGTTCCTAATTTACACAACACCAAAGAAGCAAAAAGAGTAGCAAAAATCCAGCCCATGGTCACAAAACTAATAGACGACACAATGCGACTCTATCGCCACAACAAAAAACCTGATATTGTTGCCAGAGCCAAACAAGGTGCTAGAGAGATCGACTACGGCAAAACCGAAAACTACACTCCAGATCAGTCAGTTCGCCTTGTTTTTCGCGACAACATAGCAGAGTATGCCATCGCTCACAGTGATAGAGTTTTTCGCTTCGCTGATCTCACTCTCGATCAATATCATTCTCTTATCCTGGATTCAAAAGATCCTTACTCTCTCTCAAAATTGCTCTGTAATGGTCTAGATGAAAGAATTGCAAATGAATTATCTCTTCTCAATATTAAAGTTAATTCCATAGATACATGGTACGAAAATGACGGCAACATTATCGCTATAGGCGCCCAATCTACGCAAAGTCAATCTCCACATCTTCTAGAACTAATCCGTGACCCCAGGTTTGCTGCTACATCGCTGATAGAATTCGACTTTGATTCAAAGCAAGAATCGTTTACTCCTCGCCGACTCACTCATCGGTCAGGTCACTCCCAGTGCACTGCTATGCCAGTAAAGAAACAGCTTGCAGAAACTGTGATCAAGCTAGCCAATAATCCCGATAATCACGCACCAACCTCAACTCTACTAAATAAGAGTGACCCCATTGAATACGATCAGACCTCAATCTATGACCCAGAGCTGGCCAAACTCTCTCCAACACTTGCCCTCGATCAGGCCAATCTTTACACCAACAGCTTTGCCAATCCTGCCGCCAGCGAACTATGTAAATTGTTTAATCTTGCGGAGATCACAGTCACCGAAGCAATTCCTAGTGATTTAATAAAATTAGTCAAACTAAACGGACAACTACATCAACTTAACCATTTTCACCCTGATGCCAAACCGCTTAATACTGATTACTGGGCCAAAACACTCCTTGCTCTCACCGGTCAGCCTGCCTACAAAGCTACTGAACCAGAGGTAGGACCTGACGTAACTAATGCCCTCCAGATGGCACTGGTATTTAACAATGGTCTACCATATATTCAGCGACTCATCGACAAGACCCGCCATGCACTCTCAAAAAAAGAATTATCTTCTGATGCTTTTGCACAACCAGACATTACTGACATCACTCACAACTCTGACCTAGACGGCAATCTATCCTTAGATGATGTATTTGCAATTCTTCTTAAACAACAAATGACCGTAACCGAGGAGACTAATAACGCAAAAAAAGGTCACGCTATTGCTAACGTATTAGCATTAGCAGTCGGACCACTTCGAGATGCCACCGAAGGCCTAAGTAACGATGCCGCCGCCACCCTACTAGCACTCCTTATGTCAGGCTCTCAGGTATCTAATATAAATAGTACTTCGGCGCAAGAAGCGGGCTTAATAGCCCAATCCAAATTTACTACCGCTGGTTCACGCACAGTCGTCAACGAGGTTGGTATTATTAACAACGAAGTAACCTTTCGCCATCAACCAGACGACCCAGTCACATTTATGGAGATCCTCAGTAAATATGATAATCCAGAACTATATTTAAAGTTAATTAGGATAGCACTCAATACTACCAAGGATGAAAATACTGGCGAATATAAACTTTGGGAACTAGATCAAGGTGATATTAACGCCATTCTCTGGCTCAAGGGCCGTTTTAGACAATCTCAAGCATTATCAAAAAAAACTCAAACAAAAGTAATAAAAAGAATTTTCCTAAACAAACAAGAACAAGTATTACTGAGAAAATTTGAACAGTTAATCCCCATAGACATCATTGAAAATCAAATCATACAGATTGTCCAACAAGGTCAATATGATGAAGTAAATGACAGTAAACCATCTGTTTTTCTGACAGACAAACAAAAAGACAAGTTACGCCCTCTTGTTGCTAAGTACTGCCAACTAACTAATAGAGAAAAAGATGAATACTTATACGAACTAGAAAATAGAGTTCGAGATTGTTTTTCAATCTATCAATCTGAAGTTACTGCTTTAAAAAACGACCAAGCAGTTAACCAATTTTTGGATCCAGACTTTAACCCGACAATCCCGAATGCAAAAAATGGATTAGCCTACCTTGGCACCAAAAAAGATACTATCTATGCCGAAAGAAGAAAGCGTTTACTTTCGTTAGACGCCTACGATATTTCACGTGCTTTTGATCAAACGATTTTTCAAGCTACAAATGTAAATCTAGACTCACTCACCCTCGGTGACGAACAATACACAAACCTAAGCACAGCAATAGAAGCCGCTAACAAAGACTCTAAACTGAAAACAGAACTATTACTAGTCGCTAACCGAGTCGCCAATACATTAACCGAACTAGGAGGCTCGAAAGACAGTGATAGACAAGTTGTCGAGGATATCAGAAGCACCTACAAATATTTAATAACTCACCGTGCAATATCCACTAATGTTGATACTGCCATCCAAATCATCGGACACACAGCCTTTTATATTCAGTATCTAGTTGGTAGTCATTACGGATCTGATGTACTGCCGAACATCAATGGGGATCCAGCAAAAACCGTTCAAGATATTAGTGACAAGCTAAGCTTTAACTACAACAACCCGAATCACTACAAAGAACTGTGTCAGCAAGCAAGAGAGGCAGGTGTGCCACCAGAACTAGTTACTAATCATATTTTCAATCTAGTTCTTGCCAAAACGAACGTACTCCCATGGATACGCGACCACTATGACTCAGAACTTGGCTTTTTGCCATCACTCGCCAGAGACGACTTCAAACCCAAGCCTATTCCCTAACAATAATCTAATCACATAATATTTCTTTAGCTAAAATCCTAGTCATTTTTTCTCGGTCCCACGACTACGGACCGGATCAATTTTTCGCTCACGAGCTCGCTTAATACCTTTTTTACCTCATCTAGCTGGACACTACTCACTCGCTTCACTACCTCGTCCGGATGGCGGATCTCATCCATCACCAGTGCTCTCATCCCATAAAACTGGGCGATATCCATCGATCCCTCTAGCGACAACGGCAGATGCCCCAGGATGTAGTCCTTTGCTTTTGCTAGCTCCTCCTGCGTAATCGTCTCTGCCAGCTTGAGCATCTCTTCCTTTACCACTGCCATGGCCTCCCCGAGTTTTTCTAGTTTGACCCCTGCTCTCACCCCTAGATACCCACAATCAAAGTTCGAGTCCATGTCTGCTTTGACATAATATGCCAGTCCACGCTTTTCGCGGATCTCGTTAAAGAGACGAGAGCTCATCCCCCCACCCAGCACCACTTGCCCCATCTGCAAAGCATACCGGCGCGGATCATTGATCGACAACCCTGGTACTCCCAGATAAAAATGTGCTTGTTCCGTTTTTTTCTTAAAATGCCTGGCCTCGGCTTTGCCGTAACTAGCCTTTGTTTTATAGTTGTCCATCTTCCCATCATCCATCCCCCCGAACTTTTCCTCAATCAAATCATAAATCTTAAATCCTAAATCATTAATCTTTCCCGCCACCACCACCAGCATATTGCTCCCGCGGTACCACCTATTCATGTACTGGCGCAGATCTTGGCTCGTAGTCGCCCGTACCGTCTCTTTGGTGCCGATTATCATCCGCCCCATACTAGATCCACCGTACATGAGGTTCTCAAATTCTTCATTCGCCTTGCTCATCGGCTGGTCTTCGTACATATTGATCTCTTCTACGATCACTTCGCGCTCACGGTTTAGGTCGTCCTGGGGTAGTAGTGGCGCTGTCAGCATTTGACTCTGGATATCCAAGGTCAGCCCTAGGTGTTGCGCCGCACTTGTTATGTAGTACCCTGTGTATTCTTTACTGGTAAAGGCATTCTGCTCGGCACCAATAGAATCGACCGCTTCGGCGATCGCCATGGGACTCGGATACTTTGTTGTCCCTTTAAACACCATGTGCTCCAAAACATGCGAGATGCCTGCCTGAGGCAATGTCTCGTTGCGCGAGCCTGTCTTGCACAAGATCATGGCCGTCACGGACTCTACCCCTGCCATCGGGACAGTGAGCACCCGCACCCCGTTCTTCAGTTTGGAATAATTGACGTCAAATTGCATATTTTGCCATTGTACTTGCAGTCCAAGGTATAATCAACGGCTATGTCTATATGCATGGAAAAAATGGGTCGTTGGATTACTGTCAACTCTCCAAAGGGATCGGTGCAAATTTTCATTCAAAATGCACGCTCAATGGAATGTGTAGATCCAGATTTAACAAAACCTTGCGCTATTGACTCTGCATTAGCAGGACACCTAATATCTCTAGGGTTGGAATTACCCGTTCCAACAGATTTTCTCGTAGATTTAAAATGTTTACGCTGTGCCATGATCTTCGAACTTGCTGTAAAACCTGCATGATTATGTGGACCGGGGGGGAATCGAACCCCCGTCTGTACAATGCGAATGTACTGTACTACCACTATACTATCGGCCCGAGATATATCTCTCCCCTCATTTTATCATGGACTAATGAGTGAAAGAGGTTATCGATTGTTCTAAAAGATAAAAATTGGCGGATCAAATTTTGCCGACACGACAGGCGCGATAGCCGCATGTACCGGAGGTCAAAATTTTGGTCCGACAGTTTTTAGACGAAATGACAAGCTCTAAATTCCCACCGTCCAAAATCCGACCAAAATAACCCCTATCCCTACCCCCGCCCCCGCCACGACCTGCGCCCAAGTATGATGTTTCTGGTACACCCGCGCCCACATCACCAGACATAACGCGCCGTATAACCACCACAGGTGCCAGCCGTAAAAAATATTGATAGTCGTGATCAACCCTGCATTCACCCCGGCATGGAGCGACATTTTCCACTTCATCGTTACCAAGAAAAAGATGATTGCCACACTATAGAACACACTTAGCACCCGCACTAGCTCTACCCGCCCCAGTTCGTGCGCCAACCATAGCCCACCCAGATGACAAACTAGGGTAAATAAATAGATCGGTAGGCGCTGGCTCCGCTTGTCCATATCCCAGTTGGATAGTTGCTTGTGGTACAGCATAGTGAGGAAAAATATCATCGGTACAATCGCATCGATAAATAGCAAAACACCCAAAAATCTCCACCGCAAGCCCTCTTTCACTGCAAAAGCGATAGCCACCAGGATCGCAACCGGTATCTCCCACACCGGATCCAGCACCCTGCTCACCACCTCCGCAAAAATTTTCTTAAACTGCTTCACTAGTTAAATATACAGGAAAAATTACCCACATTTATTTATCAATCCGCATAAGTCGATATACGGTTTTATGACTATTTTTATTGCCCGCCGACGCATGTTCGAAACTCCAACCAGCAACATGATGTTCCACATGTTCTTTATACTTCCCCATTTCCCAGTTTTGTCGAGATTCAGGTAGATCATAGTAACCACCGTGTTCAATCGCTGTAAGTAGAGCTTTAAAAAAATCCAGTCCTATGCCACTTGAAATAATCAGTTCGTCAAGAAGTTGCAGGACTTCATTCGCATCTTCTGGTAATAAATAAAACTGTTGGAAACCTTCCCTTATACTATATTCGGCCGCACACCCTTTGAGTGCCTTCTCTGGATCTAAGCCTGATTCTTTAAGATTATCATACATATTTAGATATAATATCCTATAACCATTAAGTACGTAATAGTTACACATCATATTCCCAAATAGTCCGAGTTTGGCCGAAACATGCTATAACTGCCCTATGCCACCAGAAAACAACCAATCTGGCGAACCATGGCACCTAGCCGACATCATCATCGCGGCCTTTGTGGCCTACTGCTTGAGTGGCATTGCCTACTCTGCCTACACCGCCATCACCACCCATCTCGACCTTTCCCCCTAGTCGATTTTTGATTTACAAAAAAGTGGACACCCTCGATTTAACTCAACTTGTATCCCACACCTCGAACAGACATTATCATCTCTCCATATCCTCTTGCTCTTAGCTTACTCTTTACTCTGCCAACTAAACGGGACAGTGCCCACAGACTAAATACATTGTCTTTCCCCCAGACTTCATCTCCCAAACGGTCATAACTTACGGTCTCTCCTCGTGCGCTGAGCAAACAATGCAAAATCAACTGTTCCTTCTTACCCAAATATTCCATCTCCTCTAGTCTAATCTCCTTCTCTCTCCATTTGAACCGGCTCAAAAAATCTTTTACAAACGGAAGAGTCCAGGGTACACACCAACGGTAGCCCTTTCCTCCCCGCCACAACACTCCTACTTTAACCAGCTCATCTCCTGCCCCACCTACTAGCTTATTTCCCTGGATATATTGCCTGATCAGTCCCTGCTGTCGCAATCCCAGTCCTTGCCACACCGATCGGACAAAATACTCCATCTCTCCTCGCTCACTCGCCCAGAGTTGCACTCTATTCTCTGTCAGCCTCTCTCCTAGATATTTGTTGTCATGGATCAACTGTGATAGGTACTTTACTGTTCCATAATGGCCATGGGAGAGTCTATGGATGGCACGGCTATATCGACTGTTATCCAAGTAATTGATCGTTTCTTGCAGAGTCAGTTGTCTAGGATAAAACACACACCCCCTCATCACTCGTCTCAGAATCAAATCACTTGCTTCGATGATTCGGGGCTGAGCTGTGATCACTATCTGGACTTTGCCTTTTTGGTAATACAACAGACTAAACAAGACTTCCCACAATTTTGCACCTGACTCGACCAGTTTATCCGCTTCTTCAATTATTATCACCAGGTTGCGACCATTTTTGCCTGCGCGTTCTGCCGCTCTCCTCCACTTGGCGTGGAGTAAAGCATAACTACGCTCGCCGCAGATTGCTGGAATATCCTCCATGGTCGGATCCGGCAAATCCTTACACGACACCCTCTCTAAATTGTCTGCCCTATCCTCGGCCTGGCAGGCCAAATAATCCGCTATCAACCCCTTCCCCGTCCCATACATCCCGACGATCACCAC
>CAZCUC010000029.1:0-7927 GCA_964502225.1 uncultured Pseudomonadales bacterium
GTCAGGGCCACCATGGCGGCCAGGTTGAGACAAACCTGTAAACCGATCCAGGCACCTACCCCGGCAACCATGGTCGAGGTAGATTTATCCGATTCTCTAGTTGCGACTTTGAAAATCAAGGAAAGAAAATACAGGAAAGCCAAGATCAGCCCTACCCCACCGATAAACCCGAGCTCCTCGCCCACAACTGCAAAGATAGAGTCGGTCGTAGCCTCTGGGAGGTAGGCATACTTTTGGCGCGATCGCCCGACCCCCAAGCCAGAGACCCCACCTGACCCAAGGGAGAGTAAAACCTGCCGGATATGGTACGAACTGCCTTGGGTATCGTGCAAAGGATCAATAAATGTCTTGACCCTCTCGAGACGGTACGGCTCGGCAATAATCAAAATAACTGCGAGGATGATACCAACGGCCGCGAGCGAAAAAAAATGTTTGAGGGGATACCCAGCAAGAAAGTAGATAGAGACTGCAAGTAAAGTGGCAACTAAAGTCGTTCCCATATCTGGCTGAAGCATAATGAGGCCGGCGATAAAGGCTGTAAAAAACCCAAACTGGGGCAAGGTAATTTTGCGTGAATGGAGCCAGGTCGAGAGATAAACGACTTCGATAAATTTGATTAGCTCGGCTGGTTGGAGTGTAAGGCCTGGCAAGACCAGCCAACGCCTAGCACCCTGTACCTTGGTGCCAACCCCAGGGATTACAACCAAAAAAAGGAGAAGTAAGCCAACCGAGAGAAGAACCGGTGAGATTTTTTGCCAAAACCTAGGGCTCAAACTACTGACGATAAACATACCAACAATGCCTACTCCTGCCCATTTGAGTTGGAGTAAAACGAAATGCCATTTGTTGCCAAAATCTCTCGCCCCCTCGGCCACGCTCGCGCTATATATCATGATCAAACCAAAAGTGAGCAAAATAATCGTCATGGAGATGATGCGAGTAGAGAGGGAGAGGTTGATTTTTTTCATAGATTCGAGATGCTAGATTCTAGATGCTAGATCTTGAACGGTCTCATTGAACTGGCGACCCCGGTCAAATTCGTTTTGGAATAAATCAAACGAAGCAAAACCCGGAGAGAGCAGGATAGCATCGCCCTCTTTGGTTACACTGCCTGCGAGGGCTAGTGCCTCTGCCATATTCATGGCCGTGCCTAGGATCTTGGCTTGTGCTGATTGTGCTAAGGCTTGGGTATAGGCCGGGATATTTTTTGAGCCCAAGATAACAATATTTTTGAGGTGAGGGTTAGATTCGACCTCTTTGATAAGTTCATCATAGGGGAGATTTTTGGTATCACCACCAGTGATCCAGATGGTCGGGGTAGTGGCGGCCTGGAGTGCTTTGATCGCGGCAGTGGGAGTAGTGGCGGTTGTGTCGTTGATGTAGGTAACCCCTTTGACCTGTGCTACTACCTGCTGACGAAATGGAACACCGACAAATTCTTTGGCTGTTTGCTGAGGAATAGCACGATCTATCCCGAGCATAGTACCAAGCGCTGACATGGCCGCGATATTCTCACGGTTGTGCAAACCTGGGAGTGAGGTCTGCCAACCTGCGACGTCGGTGGTACCATAGTCACTGACTTGCCCGCTAGAGACCTGAGCAATGGTAAATGCACCCTGGTTGTCCCTGTTGAATAAAGTGAAGTCTGTCTGGGACTGGTACATAACAATCGCTTGCTTGTCGCGAGCGTACTCTGCCATAGACGGATAGCGATTGAGATGATCTGGATATAGATTGGTGATAACAGCAATATTTGGACTGACTTTTAGCTCGTGAAAATTGTGGAGCTGAAAAGATGAAAGCTCCAAAACGACGAATGATTTGCCCTCGAGCTGATCAAAGAGGCTGAGGCCAGAGGTACCGGGAATATTACCTCCAGTGACGACCTGGTTTGGGTAGGCTTTTTCTAACATGGCCGAGATCAGGGCGACGGTGGTGGATTTGCCCCTGGTACCAGTCACACCAATAGTCTTTACATTTGAATACTTTACAAACACAGCAATGCTCGTGAGAACTGGTTTGTCTAGACTTTTGGCGTAAAGGATCAAGTCGTTTTCATCTGGGACACCAGGATTTTTGATGATGAGGTCGGCCCAATCAATTTGGGCTTTGGTTTGGCCTTCGGGGACGATACTCACGTCACGATCAGAAAGCTTAACAATGGCTCCGTGTTGCTCTAGCCATTTGGCGTCGCCTGTCCCCCCACCCTGTCTACCAACCCCAAAAACTAAGACTTTTTTACCAGCGATAACGCTTTCAAATGTGTTCATATTTCGCTCAATTTTAGCACTCTGACAACTTCTCTGACTACGGCCGATGAGGGATCGATAAAAGTAACGTTTGGCATAGCTTGTTTGAGGGAAGAGATGATGAGGGGGTAGTGAGTACAAGACAAACCTACGGCTTCAACTTGATATTCTTGTACTATTTCTTTGATCTCATGAATATTTTTTTTCACTTGTTCATAATCGTTGTACTCTATGGCAGTAGCTAAACCAATAGGGGTAAAAACACGCACGTGAGAACCGTGGCGCGCGAGGAGCTCCGAGGTAGTAGCTGAATTGGCTGAGACCTGGGTCATGAGCGCCAAGGCCGAGCTATACTGTGAGAGTGGCTTGATCACAGGCTCGACTCCCACAACCGGACAAGGGAGCAGAGATCGCAAGTGCGAGATGATGGTGGTGGTTGCCGAGTTGCAGGCAAGAACGAGCAATTGTGGATCTAGGTCGCAAAAGCTCTTGGCCAGCTCGGTAAAGCGATTGGACAACCACGCGGGTGTTTTGTCTCCGTAGGGAAAGTTGTTGGAATCTGTTTGATAGACGATGTTGTGGTTGGGCAAGGCTTGCTTGAGTGGGCGATAAATACTGAGACCTCCGATCCCAGAGTCAAAAACAATAATCGGTTGAGTATTCATGTTAGAGAAATGCTAGCCAAAGCCCAAATAAAGCCATGATGATACCTGCCAGCCAGGCACGGGTAACTATTTTGGTTTCTTCCCAGCCAATTGATTGGAGCCACAAGTGGACAGGCGAAAGTGGGAGGAGCCGATGACCGAGGTAGCGTTTACCAAACATCTGGATTGAGCTAGAGAGAATTTCGAGAATAAATAGTCCACCAATGACCGTAACGGCGATGATTTTGCCAAGGAGAAGTCCAATGACAGCCAACGTGGCCCCAAATGAGAGAGCTCCGACATCCCCCATGGTGATACGAGCGGGATAAGTGTTGAAGTAGAGGAAAGCCAAGATACCTCCGAGCCAAAGGGCAATAAACAGTGTAATTGGCGTATCGAGAATCGAGGTGGCGAGAATGATCAAGGCAAACAGAGTAATCATCAGGAGACCACCAGCGAGCCCGTCGAGGCCATCGGTGATGTTGACGGCGTTGCTAAAGGCAACAATGACGAAAGCTGAGAAAGGAACAAATAAGAGACCAAGATCGATGACTCCGAAATAGGGCAAGTTGATGATACTAATCCCCATGTGGGCAAAGAGGTAGTAACCAATGGAGAGACCAATCAGAGACTGAGCAATAAGTTTGAGTTTCCAGGTGATACCAACAAGGTGTGCGGTTTTGCCAAAAAACTTGATGATATCGTCATAGAGCCCGAGTAGTCCAAATAAGATAAAAGTAGCAAAGATTACGTTGATTTCACTGCGATAGTTGTAGACACTTTGAATATCTCCCCCGACCAAACGGAGCATACCTGCGACCAGGGTATAAAGAATGGTGGTCGTGACGATAATGAGCAGTCCACCACCCACCGGAGTCCCAGCTTTCTTTTTGTGAAGCTTGTTGAAAGTAGTATTGATCATCCCCATAAAATCGGCGGCGGCTCTGCCAGGTCGCTGGAATTTGAGTTGGTATAGCAAGTTGATAAAGGGAACAATCAGGGCGGCATTGATGGTAAAAGAAAAGAGAAGGAAGCCTAAAAGATTGTTCATAATTTCTAATTACTTAAATATTAAACAGAATCAAGATCTTTGGGACAAAGATAATGAGTCCGATCAGGGCGGCAAAAATAGCAGAAAGGAGGACAGCGCCTGCCGAGACGTCTTTGGCCATCTTAATATTCTCGTTGTGCTCGAGAGTGATGGCGTCAGACATAAACTCGATGGCGGTGTTGATCATCTCGGTAACTAAGACGAGTGCTAGAGCAAAAATCAAACTAAGGAAATCGGCTGGTTTGAGCCGTAAATAGACCGCGCCAAAAATGACGAGAGAGGCAACGATAAAATGGATGCGGAGGTTGAGCTGAGTAGTGATGGCAGTCCAGATACCGATAAAAGCATTACGAAAAGAGATTGTGTGCTTGGACATACGGATATAATAACATGTAGTGGTTGTCTTCAGGGAGTCTCCTCCCACCTTCGGTGTCCCGACTTGGCATTCAGCCAGGTCTCCTGTCGAGGAAGACTCCCTAAATACGCTCGATATTCGCGGATAAATTGCGCAGGCGCTCGTCGAAACGCTCATAGCCACGGTCGATGAGCTCGATATTGTCGATCACAGACTCACCTCTCCCCATAATGGCGGCCATGACGAGAGTGGCACCGCCGCGTAAATCTGGGACGGTAAGTTTGCGACCCACAAAATCGGTTGGGCCGACAATCTTGACTGCGTGGGGATAGCTCGTAGTCTCTGGATACTTAAAATCGTAAAACTCGACTGGATTTTGGGGTTTGGGATCAAAGTATGTAATATTTGCTCCCATCTCGACTAGCTGATTGGTAAAGGCAAGACGATGCTGAGTGACGGCCTCGATGACGGTCGAGGTACCCTCGGCTTGGGTCATCATGGTGGTCCAGAGCGGTTGCCAATCAGTCATAAATCCTGGCTCGGGGGACGTAGTAATATCTGTGGCTTTGAGTGGCTGGTCATACCAAAAACGAATTCCATAATCGGCTATTTCGTATCTGCCGCCAATCTCATCGAGCTTGGCGAGGAACGAGCGGAGATGATTGGGATTGGCTCCCTCGATAATGACGTCTCCCTTGCTCGCGATCGCCATGGTGGCGTAAGAGACGGCTTCGTTGCGGTCACTCATGACATAGTGAGTGGCACCATGGAGCTTGGAGACGCCGTCGATTATGATGCTATCCCCCTCTCTCTTGACCTGGGCACCCATTTTGTTGAAAAAATTGATCAAGTCATCAATCTCTGGCTCGAGACCAGCATTCTCGATAATTGTCTGGCCCTTGGCAAGTACGGCCGCAATAATGAGTGCTTCGGTGCCAGTGTGCGACTTTTTTTCAAATCGATAAGTAGCGCCGTGGAGTCCAGCTTCTGCTTCCATCTCGATGCCGAGATCTGTCATTTTGACGGTGGCACCCATCGCCTTGAACCCTTCGAGATGTCTCTCGATGGGGCGATCACCCAGAGCACACCCACCAGGCAGTGGGATGATGGCACGACCTTTTTTGTTGAGCAGTAAGCCAGCAAAGAGGGTGGCCGCCCGCGTTTTTTCACCGGTGAAATGAGGGATCGTATCGGTAGATAATCCATTGCCTAGGATATAAACAGTGTTGTCACCTGGCCGGCTACACTTGACGCCGATGGCTTCTAAAGTCTTGTATGTCACATCAACGTCGCCGATTTTGCTCATGTTGAGCAAGCGAGATTCTCCCTGGCCACAGGCGGCGGCAATCATGAGTTTGAAACTAGCGTTTTTGGCCCCGCCTAGCCTGACTGCGCCGATAAGGGGGGTACCACCCTGGATGCGAAAGCTTGTCATAGTTGAGATTGTAGCTGAGAAAGCTAGTTTTGACCAATCACGATCACTTCTTCGAGTAAATCGACGCCAAATTTCTCCTTGATCTTTGATTTGATTAGGGCCACTAAATCGAGCACATCTTTTGAGGTAGCGGTGCCGTCGTTGACGATAAAATTGGCGTGTACGTCAGAGACAAAGGCCCCACCCACACGCAATCCCTTGAGACCAGCTTTGTCCAACAAGTAACCAACGGATTGAGTTGTGTCTGGAGTCCCGATGCGCATCGCGTCGGCGAGCGGGATATTTTTGAAAATACAACCAGAGCTGGGTGCACCAAGTGGCTGGGTAGAGGCACGTCTTTTCACAGCGGCATTAGCGACCTCCCATAACTGGGTTTTGTCGCCCCTTTTTAACTGGAAATAGGCCGTTAGAACAGTTTCTTTGGTCTTGTGAAAAATAGAATAATCGTAATCAAATTTGAGTTCTTTTTGTCCATATTTTTTGATCTTTCCCTCGAGATCGAGTACGTCTACTTCGAGAATGTGATCGCCGAATAGTTTGCCTAAGTGGTGCGAGTTGTTGTAAACGGCTCCGCCGACAGTCCCAGGGAGTCCGAGCATATCTTCGAGACCAGAGAGTCCCTGATCGAGTGTATAGCGAATCAAGAGATTGGCTGGAACGCCGGAATCGGCCTGGACGATTGCTTCTTTGAGGTCTAGTTTGCCACGGTCTACCCCGCCGGCAAAACCTTTGAGCTGAATATTGCTGGTTTTGTTTTTGATCACTAAACCACGAAAGCCAGCGTCGGTAACCAGGATATTTGACCCTCCCCCAATTACAAGGTACGGAACCTTGTAAAGAATAGCCGACTGCACAGCGTTTGCGAGCTCATCCACGGTTTTGGCTTCGTAGAGGAGATCGGCTGGTCCACCTAGTTTAAAGTACGTGTGCTTGGCTAGGGGTTCATCCTTTTTGAGGCGATCGAAACTAAGTGATTGAATAATAAAAGTGTAGTTCATGGTATTATTTTAACTTAAATTTTTCGTGTAGCTTGTAGACGAACCCAGCACCCATAGTGAGGATGAGATCGCCAGGCTGAGACAGTGACCAAACCTTTTCAGCGGCATCTTCCCAGGTGAGTACAATGGCTCCTGGGATCAGGGCGGCAAAGGACTCGGTAGTGACGGAGTGGGGAGTCCCCTTTTCCCGGGCAGACTCAAAAATAGGCATAATAAAAGATAAATCAGCCGTCGCAATTGCCCTGGCAAATTCTTGGAGCAAGGCTTCTGTCCGACTATAGGTATGAGATTCAAAGACCAAGAGGATGCGATGGTCTTTAAAGTGTTCTTTGAATGATTCGACAGTCAACTCGATCTCGCGGGGGTGGTGGCCGTAGTCGTCGTAAAGGAGCCGTCCCTCGACCTCACCATGGCTCTCCTGCCGACGACCAGCCCCCTTGTATGATTTGATAGCAGACAACGCCTCGCTCTCAGTTAAACCCGATTCGATGCCAGCTAAAACAGCAGATAAGGCATCTAGCTTGTTTTGGTCGCCAAAAACGGACAACTCAAGTTTATTGTAGAGTGGATGATCTGATCCATATTGTATTACTTTGATCCCCTTCAAGGCCTGGCCTTGAAGGTCTAAGATCTTGGCGGTTAGGGGATCAGCGGGGTTGCAGATCCAGGTACCCCCGGGCGGAATAGAGGCTACCAAGTCAGCAAAAACTCGCATGGTATCTGACTCGGTGGGATAGATATCGGGGTGGTCGTGAATAATATTGGTCGTGATCACAACCTGAGGCTTGAGCAGGGCGAACTTGGGACGTGGATCGAGCTTGCTGATGGCATACTCGTCGGCTTCGACCACAAAGTAGGGATCAGATCCGGCGTGGCCAGGAGCAGTTAAGCCCGCAATACTGCCCGTCCCTACATAGTAGCCAACATCACGACTCGAATCATGGAACATGGTAGCCAACATGGCAGTCGTTGTAGTTTTGCCCCCAACTCCCGCCACAGCGATGACTTTTTTGTCTGTGACAAATTCACTCAATGCTTGAGCGAGAGGACGGACACGGGGGTCCGCCCCGACGGGAACGGGATAGGCGGCGGAATAAATAATTTTATCTACATCTGAAATTGGCTCTGAAAAAGATTGAATTTTGATATTTCTTTTGGCGAGAATATCATCGGTGATAAATGACTCATCAGTATC
>CAZCUC010000030.1:0-7916 GCA_964502225.1 uncultured Pseudomonadales bacterium
TCAAAAATATCAAAGTCTTAGGCCGCTCTACCCAGGGTGTCATCCTCATGCGCCCCGCTACAGGCGATGTAGTCACGTCGGTGACCACTCTCCAGGAAGCCGAAGACGAAGAGACTCTATAAAATATGCCCTCAAGAAGAAATCACCCACGAAGCATACTTTTAGCCCACGAAGTAGAGAGAGCGAGTCATCATCAAAGATTAACTAGAAGTCATTGCTCAGATTTAGAACTGGAAAATTATTTAAAAAATTATCCAGATAGTGCTTTAGCATTATTGTACGGAGATTTTGATTTACCAGCAGGAACGCCACAAGAAACAATGGATCTGGCCAACCTCGTAACAATACTTCTTACTAAGAATGAAATTCTTGATCCCTATACCACACTAGAAGCTCTAAACGCACATTTAGAGAGCGTAATGCCACGATAACGAATAAAAATGCTTGTTAATAGATTCTTAATCTAGCTTCAGGTAAACTGAGATGTATGGATATTACTTTACTAGTTCACGTCACAACCTCGGTAGCGACTTTGCTCATTTCCAGCTTCGCCTGGTACAAACCATCACTTACAGTAGAATCTTATCTAAACAAATTTTCCCTCATCTCCATCATCACTGGACTCATGGTGAGTCTAGGACAGCCACTAACTTTGCTATATTGTGCTAAACTCGGTCTGTATCTGAGTGCCATTATCGCTACAAAATATATGCTTTTTATACAAAGCAAAAGGACTACATATGATCAAAATAGGGGATAAAGTCAAAGATCTATCACTCGATGTCTTTTACGAGGAAAATATCAAAAAAATAAATCTCGGTGATTACACAGGCAAATGGTTAGTTCTTTTATTTTACCCAGCTGACTTTACCTTTGTTTGTCCCACTGAACTAGAAGATGCCGCCAAACATTACAAAGAGTTTAGTGAACTAGGTGCAGAGATAATCTCTATCTCTACAGACACGGCTTTTGTCCACAAAGCTTGGCACGACAATTCTATGGCCATCAAAAAAGTCACTTATCCCATGGGAGCAGACCCAACCGGCAATATCTGCCGTGAATTTGGTACCTACATAGACGATGAAGGTTTGTCTCAACGAGCTACTTTTATCATCGATCCAGATGGCAAAGTAGTCGCCTACGAAATCCATGACAACTCTATCGGTAGGAGCATTGAGGAGATCTTGCGTAAACTCCAGGCTGCTAAATTTGTCAGAGACAACGACGGAGCCATCGTTTGTCCTGCCAGCTGGCACCCAGGAGACAAAACTCTAAAGCCTGGTGTTGATCTCGTCGGTAAAATCTAAATTATTACTTTAATTCCTTAAAGTTATTAAATAATTATACTCTCAAATTAATTGTTCTAACATTCTGGTAATTTATAGTTTTAATAGTATCATACGTCATTACAATGAAGTGGTTAGAAATAAATTCACAAAGTACCGATATAGACGAATTAAGAGAAAGACTTAAAGCACTAAATGAGCCCAAACTTACACCAGAAGAAGTTACTGCGCAAAAATTGCAGCAAGAGTTAGTAGAGAGACTTAATTCTCTAATATTAATGGGCTATTCCATGTCGGAATCAAAGGCAATAATGGCAACAGAAACAGTAGAATTTAAGCATATAGTCACTCTGGATGTAGCTTCAGAAATGTTTGGAGGAGGCTTGAAAGAATCGCGTAGCGCAGTATATATACCAAAACGTTAGTAAGGGAGTATTATCCACTGATCAAAACAGAAACTTCTCCCTCTACCTCACTCACCTCTAACCTCAAATCATGTAATTTGCACATATCCGCTACAATCGACATGCCTATCCCATGACCAGCACTTACTCCACTTCTATATTTTCGCTCTGTCACTTTCTTAGTCGCTTTAATTGCTGAAAGTGTCGAATTTGAGACAGAAATCTCCCAATTACCTGCCTGCGCAGACAGGGTATTTTTCACTAGACCCTTTATCACTATATATCCATTATTTCTATTATGTTTGATCGCATTATCTAAAATATTTCGCCATATCACGATCGCGTGAGAATAGGGTAGGGGGACTATTATTTTTTTCGGCAACTGCAGCTCAACTTTCAAATTTTTTGGGACAATTTTCGCCAGATGTTTAATTACAGTTACAAGATCACACCTCTCATCATTTTTCTCCCATATCGCAAGCGATAGCAAAGCATCCACATTACCTCCTAGCTCTAGGATCTCAGTCTCTGCCTCCTTCGCCTTACCTACTTGGAGATTGCTCGCAATCCGAGTAAGGGGTGTCTTAAATTCATGCGAAATATTTTCGGTGATTTGTCTTTCTCGTTTCAAATTGTTTTTAAGCCTCTCAATAAGCCCGTTGATCGATCTAGTTACTACTCGCACTTCATGGTCCATCGATGGTGAGTCGAGGATAGTATTCATACTCGCTGGTTCCACATTCTCTAGATGTTTTACCAGACGTCTTAGTGGTCTAGTGATCCTCTTCACCAAAACATAAGAGAAAAAATAAGCAAATAGCCAAGATATCGGGAGCACAAACAAGATCACAAGTCCGATCGTATCTTTTATGATTTGCACTTCATTATTTTTTCTAATTATTCGCATATATCCAAAAATATCGTCTCCAGACTTGATTGGGACCGTATAAGTATCAAAAAGTCCATAACCCTTGATATCTCTGTCTTCATACTTCATCTCAGATTTTGAGATCTCTAGTTCATCTCCTTCTATATCACGATAAATGCCGTATCTAGCAAGTATCTGGCCATCCTTATCTACGATGATTGCCGATAAATCTTTTGCCCTCAGCTCTACTCCTAAAGTATGTCCATCATCTGCTTCTTTTTGTCTTATTTCACCATCACTAATTCGCAATTTATCACGGATAATATCGCCTGTGACCAAAATCAAATTTTGTTTAATATGCGACTCGGTATGTAAAAATAAACCAAAAGAGAGCCCAACAATCGTAAACAAAACAGCTAGGGTCACAACTCCAAATATTCCTCTGCGGAGTTTCGTAGCAAACTTTACTTGTCCCATATCGCATATCCTTTACCACGGATGGTCTTTATCAAATCATTTCCCAGTTTTTGACGCAGATAACGTATATGCACATCAACTGTATTTGAAAACAAATCTACTTCTTCATTCCAAACGTGAGTCAAGATATCTACTCGTTCTACAATTTTTCCGCGATTGGCCAGCAAATATTCAAGGACCCCGTACTCTTTTGGCGACAGCGTGACTACTTCATTTTTATACTTCACTTCTCTCGTATTTGTATCAACTATGACTTTTCCTATGGTGATAATAGGCAGCACTACGACCTTTTTTCTACGACGAAGCAATGCCCTTATTCTAGCCAGTAGCACTGTACTATCATAGGGTTTGGGCAAATAATCATCAGCTCCAGAGTCCAGTCCCGCAATGATATCATCAGAGCTATTTTTTGCTGTCAACATGAGAGAGGGGATAGACAAGCCATTGGAGCGGGCAATTTTTATTACCTCCATTCCATCCCCATCAGGTAATCTACGGTCACAGATTAACAGGTCATACTCTCCTCCAAGGAGTTTTTCTATGCCATCTTCCACAGACGATGCTAGGTCACAAACATACGTTTCCCTCTCAAGTAGCAGACGTAAATTTTCGGCAATCAATTCATCATCTTCAATCAGTAATATCTTCATGTACTATATTATATCTTGTATCGAGAAATGAGCGAATAATTTGTCTTATGTCTACCCTGGAATACGCTAGTTAAATCCGTGCCACATGTCAGCATACTGCTACCACCCGAATGAGTAGTGAGAAGCGATTTGATGTTATATTGCTGACCGTTAACCACGACCGTACAGGTATTGTTGGGAGTTGCTGTTGGAGTAGGAGTAGGGGTAGGAGTTGGAGCGGGTGTAGAGGTAGGAGTGGGTGTTGAAGCTGTGGTAGGAGTAGGAGTAGAGGTTGCCGCTGTGGTAGGTTGTGGAGTAGCAGTTGAGTTAACTGGTGTTGCAGTTGGAGTACTAGTAGTTACAGGAGGTTTTGGAGTACTAGTAGTAGCTGGAACTGGCGATTTTGCCAACATGGTCGAAGTATCAAATGCTGTCCCATTATAATTAATACTCTCAGTCGAATCTGTAGATATCGGCAAATTACTAGACACCTGTTTTGATGCACCATACCTAACTATCCCCATCACGAAAAATGAGTTAAGAATTGTCATGGTGATTAAAATTTTAATAATTTTCATTTAAATGCAAAGTCCTCATAAATAATATGTGATCTTTTTATCCCTAGCTCTGCTAGTTGTTCAGCCATAGACTCCATCATCTCTTTAGGGCCACATAGCATATAGCTAGCATTTTTATCTAAGCCAGTTTTTTCAAATATCATCTTCCCAGTCACTCTACCAGATTTTGTCGTCTCGCATGGCAACCATACAAATCTAGGATTTCTTGCGGCCAAGTTGGCAAAAGGTTCAGTAATTACTTTGGACGGCAATACTTTTGCACAAAAATACATCTCGACTCTTTGATCCTCACGTACAGCTTTTGCCATAGACAAAAATGGGGTGATACCTATCCCTCCAGCGATCCACACTGCATGTTTAGCATCCTTCATTTTTTGACCAAAGGTACCATAGGGTCCTTTGACAAGTAGCTGTGAGCCAGCCTGCAATGCTGCAAGTTTTTCCGTAAAATTTCCTACCACTTTAATTCCTACAATTAGCTTAGAACCATCTACTCCCAGGATCGAGAAAGCGTGATCATCTCTTTTTTTACCTGGGATACTAAAAAATCCAAATTGACCTGGAGCAAAATCAATAGGCACACTCTCTGCTTCCATCGAGATCACAAGCAGCTCTCTGTCTCTACCACTCCTGACGATTTTGTACTTTTTCATACCCACAAAATAATAGGCAAATCGTTTATACAAAAAGGAGATAGTAGCTATAGCACTCCATCCTAGTATCCAGTATCTCAGTGGCATATATCTAGATGTATCAGACGAGATTAGGATGGCATGGAGTCCACCAAATATGATTCCCATGCCCATCCATTCATGACTCCATTTCCAAAATCTATACGGCAACTTTACATATATCGTAAGGATAATCAAAAATAACATGATATACAAAGAAATGATTCCCATCGTATATGCCAAACTAGTACCAGGTAGCAAGTAGTACGCGATCATATTTTCGGGCATTGCCCCTACAATAAGTAGTAGAGCATGATTGATCAAAAATACGAGCGCTAGCCCTCCAAGTATATGATGAGCTTTGTAAACTATATCTAGCCCCCCAAACATTTTCTCTATCACTTTTGCCCGCACTGCCAGTACAAAGGTCCAGATGAGCGACATGATCCCAAGCAGTGCCATGATCTGAGTCCCAGCTTGAGCCAGATTATATGCAGGATTTTGCGATTTTGCGCTAGCCCACAAAGAAACGGTGATTAGCTGAGTCAAAAGTATTACTATCCATCCAATCATGGTTTATACACTCCTACGACTTTATATTTTCTTTTTATTATGTCCCCACCAATTATATTTAGTAGTGCGCTAGAATCCTTGCCTACCAAATCATGATAACCTTGGTCAGGACCATAAAAATCATCTCGACCCGCAGAGACGTCATATACATACCCGTCGAGAGCTAAATATATTGGGATGTTTGGATCATCTCCATTATATTGTTGTAGCTGCGTAGCTGTTATCAGTGGCAAATCATTACTTATCTGAGCTGGTTGACTGGATATTTTTTTAAATATAAACCAGTCAACTACCAGCATCAGGACCAGGGCAGATATTACTATCTTACCTGTCTTCGTGATCTTCCACTTTTTCGCGTTTTTCTGTGTCATGTGTTTCATCTTCTTCTGACTCTTCATGTTCTAGCTCATCTTGCTCATCTTCATCTTCATCATCACCACTTAAACTAGTTCCAGGTGCAAACGATGCAACTGGGAACTCGCTACTAGCTGGGGTCGCAGATGGGACGATACTAGGTACAACTATATCATCAGATGCCATATCTTCCACCTCATCCTCCACTTCACTTATTGTTACTGGGGATGCACTTGGCTTAGGGGTAGCAGCCATAGACAATGGAGCTGCAGTAGCGGCGGGCATTGGACTAGGAGTGGGGGTAGACACATCTGGTACTACCGTTTCACTACTATTGTTTGCAAATACTTTAAAACCTGCATAGGTACTACTACCTAGCGAGGCAATGATCGCGGTCCCAGTGAGCAAGTTTGTGAGTAATTTATTGGTAGCCATATATTCTCCTTTAAAATCATATATTAAACTTTCTGCACTCTACCACTACTATCATTAAGAAATCATTAAGATTGGATGTGTCTGATACAATCAGATTATGAAAACACGCATAGCAGTTATCTTTGGTGGCACAAATACTGAACATGAAGTGAGTTTAGTATCTGCCAAAGCTATAGTCTCCAATCTAGATCCAAATAAATATGACGTAATTCCCATTAAAATTACCAAAAATAATTTATGGGTTTCAAACAAAGAAATTGCCGGTACCTATCAACCAGTAATCGCTGACCATCTAGTTACTGCCGAAAAATCCCTTGATTCCATTGATGATGTGATCGAAGATCAAAAGATTGATCTAGTCTTCCCAGTCCTCCATGGCCCGTATGGAGAAGATGGCACTATCCAAGGAATGCTAGAACTTATGCGACTACCTTATGTGGGCTGCGGAGTTACTGCTTCTGCAGTCTGTATGGACAAAGTTTTACAAAAAAATGTGTGTGAGTCATATGGCATCCCAGTAGCTCCATATAGTTGGTTTACAAAACATGAGTGGTTAATAGATCAAACCCAAGTACTTAGTACTATCCATGAAAAGCTAGGTCAAGACTATCCTTTTTTTGTAAAGCCTGTCAACCAAGGCAGTAGTGTAGGGGTCACTAAAGCACACAACAGTCAAGAATTGGTTGACGGCATAAAAATAGCACTTACTAGAGATATCAAAGTAATCGTAGAAAAGGGGATCTCTAACACCAGGGAAATTGAGTGTGCGATCCTAGGTAGAGGTGATAATCCACAAGCTTCAGTACTTGGTGAAGTAGTGGCAGCAGGAGAATTTTATGACTTTGAATCAAAATATCTAGATCAAGGAAGTAAGTCACTAATACCAGCACCCATCGAAAGTAATCTTACAGATTCTATCCGTGAAACAGCCAAGCTAGCTTTCAAAGTTCTAGATTGTTATGGACTAGCACGGATAGATTTTTTACTTGATAGCAAAACAAACAAATACTATTTAAACGAACTCAATACTTTACCAGGTTTTACCCCAATTAGTATGTATCCAAAACTTTGGGAAGCTTCGGGCTTATCATATCCATTGTTATTAGACAGACTTATCGAACTAGCATTAGCCCGCCATCAAGAAAAATCTGACATCAATCTCTCACGTTAAAGGCTATATCCAACCTGCATATTTTGTTATACTGGATCAATGAGCCTACGCAGCAAAATCACCTGGTCTATTCTTCTACTCATCTTATTTTTTGGTAGCCTAGCCTCAGTCTCTACTTACTTCCTGACCAAAAAGGAATTTACCGCTCAGGTAGCCAAGGATCTAGAAGGCAACACCGTAGCTCTCTCGCACGAGATTTATCAAATACTACGCCAATCTAGAGACATTACGAAAGCCATATCCAACGATAGCCTAGTTCGAGCCTACGTCTCAAATGAAAAATCTACACAGGCCCAATCAGAGGTTATTCTCGACGAGTTTAGTGGTTACAACCTAGGAGATATGTATTCTTCACTCTATGTCTTGGATCTCAAAGGCAATACCGTCATATCTACAGATCCTCGCTTTCTAGGTCAAGACTACAGCTTTAGGGATTATTTTATGAGCGCAGCAAAAGGGGAGCCTTTCAC
>CAZCUC010000031.1:0-7774 GCA_964502225.1 uncultured Pseudomonadales bacterium
TTTTGATATTTCTTTTGGCGAGAATATCATCGGTGATAAATGACTCATCAGTATCTGAGCCAGAGACAGACCAACCTGCGTCTTGCATGGCGAGTGAGAGAGCTGTCATCCCTACTCCTTTGATCCCGACAAAAAAAACAGTTTTTTTTGAGGAGATAGGTGATGGGAGAGATGATTTTGGTAGGTTATTCATGAGAGTAGTTTAACAAGTTGCTTGGCGAGCATGCTGGGATCATGACGCACCATACTGCGAATTAGTGTATCACCTTTTATGAGCGTAGGCTGGTGGCTAGCGCGCATGCGAGCTCGCAGGACCGTGGCTTTGTGCCAAGTTGACGAGAGGTCGTCTTCGACTGGGGAGGACCACTCCTGCGCATATTTTTTGAGTACACTAGGTGAAGGTGAAGTCTCGGAGTTGAGTAGAACATAATCTAACCGATCTGGCTTGAGGTAGGTAGATAGATCGGCTAAAAAATCGCTGGCTTTGTAGGCGTATGTCTCGCCCGGCCGGCTCATGAGATTCATGACAAAAACTACTTTGGCCATACTACTCTCGATCGCTTCAGCGACACCTTTCACGACGAGATTGGCGATAGTGTTGGTATAGAGATCGCCTGGACCTAGCACGATCATGTCGGCTGTTTTGATGGCGCGACTGGCAGAGTCATCGAGCTTGATCCGAGGGATCGTGCGGAGGTTGATGATGCGTTGCTTGGCGACTTTGGGGTTACTCATGTCGATATAGTGCTCACCCAACACCTCGGTGCCATCCTGATAGGTGGCAAGTAGGGATGTGCGCTCGTAGCTGACAGGGAGGATGTGCCCCCGTACACCTAGGAGATCGCAGGTTTCTTTGATTGCGTCTTTTTGGGATCCAACGATATCGGCAACTGCCGCCATAAAGAGATTGCCAAAGGTCATGCCGGAGATGCCAGTCCCCTGGTAATAACGATATTCAAAAAGTTTACGCAGTAGAGTGGTATCTTGCGAGAGTGCAACCATGGCCTGGCGGATGCCACTGGTAGGGAGCAAGCCAAATTCATCGCGCAGGATTTTGTTGCTACCACCGTCATCTGCCATCGTGACAATGGCTGAGATATCCAGGTCAGCGTATTCTTTGAGACCAGTGAGTAAAGTAAAAGTTCCGGTTCCACCGCCAATTGCCACAATTTTGTGTTTAACATCCAATTTTGTCATCTATGGGAGAATTCTAGTGCTATATGGGATAAAATGCTAGTTATGGCCATTCAAATCAGTGAATTAAAAGACAGGCGTCCTTTAAATTATTTTCTTGATCGATTACCAGGAAGAGTACCAAAAAATTGGGAAATACATGAGTCAGGTTTTTTGATGGAACCAATATTCCCACACCCTGACGCATATATTCAAGAGGCGTACGATGATAGAATTGATGGAATTACTCCTGGAAATCATCATCTAAGAAACAAAATTACCGAAAAATATGAGTCTTACAAGAGCCGTGGCTTGAGAGACGGAACACTCTTTACCCTTAGATTAATGGGTACTGGAAAAATGATTGACGAAGTAGATGTGCGTGATGTAGAGCGACTGAATATAGCCAATATATGGCTTCATGAGCATCCACCGAATGCTAATATGCGAGTATTAGTCTTTGGCTTTTGTAGTTATTTTGAGCAAGTTGCTATGGTAGAAGGTGATGTCGAAGGTATACAACCTACTTATGCTACTTTGATATCTGCCTGTACTACCACTAGCGATAATATGTTGGTTTTTGCACGGAGACTAGGGCAGGCTCACAACAAGATAGGAATAATTGGAGGGACATTAAATGAGGATGAACAACGGATAGATGATAAAAAATATAAAACTCCTGACGAAGCAATGGGGTCTGAAGCTATGGTAGAGCTAGGGATTAAAGAAGATCAATTTGATTTACAACTTAAGGCAGTATTAAGCGATCGAGTAACAAACAAGGCTGGGACGTTCCCCAGACCTGTTTTGTTTTATGATTTGAGTTTAAACCTAACTAAAAGACAAATAGAAAGTAGTTTTGGCAATAATGATGATGCACATAAAGAACATTCTGAACTGATTTTTATCCCGAATACTGTTGAAGGGATACTTGAATTCATGAAAGATCATGACCCATCTGAATTACACCCACCAGCTGATGCTGTACTGAGTATTGCCCTCGAAAGAGCTACGGGAATAAGGACTATTTGATCTTGGCCTGGGCTTTGGCAAAATCAGAGCGATTATTGACGCCGTGCCAAATAGAATCGTCCTGAACAAAGAAAGCGTCGACTTTTTTACTGTGTTTTAAGGCAATCTCGATCATGTCAGTTAAATAGTACTCTCCAGTTACTGAGTTCTTTTGAATTTCGCCAATGTAATTAACCAAGAAGTCGTGATCGAAACAGTAGAAGCCAGTATTGATCTCTTGGATTTTACGCTCCTCGTCGGTCGCATTTTTCTCTTCGACAATACTCACTATTTTGCCACTACTGTCGCGGACAATGCGACCTAAACCAGTCGGATCTTCTTTGTGAATGGTGAGGAATAAGACGTCACACTTGGTAGCAACCTTTCTCTCGACCATCTGGACAAATAGCTCAGGCGGATAAAAAGCTGAGTCATCTCCATAGACAGTTAGTATGGAATGAGTTTCAGATGAAATTAGAGGGAGGGCGTATTTGGGGGCGTCACCGGTGCCCAACTGCTCAGTTTGGATGACATAGGACACCTTGGTGCCAAGAGCTTCTCTGACTGAATCGGCCTGATACCCAACTACGGCAATAATCTGTGTAATCCCTGCCTCTTGCATATGTTTAACGGTATGGGCAATCATGGGCTCTCCACCTAGTTTGAAGGCCACTTTGTTTTTACTCTTGGCTTTCATCCGAGATCCACGACCAGCAGCGAGGATAATGGCCGCCACTTCGCCTTTGGCTACGCTAGGGGCAGGCGGCAGTATTTTTGTCATATTTCTGTCTCCAATTCTCAAATTATTTCTTACTTAAAGCGTTTAGTAAAGCCTCGTGATCGGACCAAGGAGTCTCGGTAAAACCATCGAGATTCATGGACTCTTCGTGGCCTTTGCCACAAGCGACTACCCAATCGCCTTTTTTGGCGAGGGTATTGATGGCATAGTCGATGGCTTTGGACCGATCCATTTCGAGATAAACTGCTGGGCGTTTTTTGGGTGGCATACCCGAAAGGATGGCTCTGGCGATATCGCGCGGATTCTCGATCCTAGGATCCTCGGAGGTCAGGACAATGTGGTCGGCGAGCTGAGAGGCTGTTTTGCCCATGAGCGGGCGCTTAGAGGCATCGCGCAAGCCAGCCGCTCCAAAGACCACGATGAGCTTTTCGCTAGCCTTGAGCTTGGCTTTGAGGTTGGTCAAGACAGCTTCGAGGGCGGCTGGGGTATGGGCAAAATCGACGTAAGCGTGAATCCCGCGCTGGTTGGGAACCTCTTCTAGCCTCCCCTTGACTCCCTTGAAGCTAGAGAGGGCGCGTTTGATATCGACTGGGGCAATGTCGAGGAGCAAGGCAGTGGAGATGGCGGCCAGGGCATTGTAGAGGTTGTATTGCCCAGTAAGTGGCAAGGTGTAGGTAGTGTTGCCCAATTTAAAAACGGTTTTGTCGGGGAGATACTCGACCATATCCGGTTTGATTTGTGAGTCGTTTTGGAGGGAATAAGTAGAGAACATCACTTTTTGGAGCTTGCTATTGATGGTGTTAAAAATGGGCAAATCTTTGTTGATCACGGCGTGCTTGGCGTGTTTGAATAACTTGAGTTTGGCTGAGAGGTAATTGTCAAAAGTTAAGTGGTAATCGAGATGCTCGTGCGTCACATTGGTCAGGACAGCAATTGTGGGTTTGAGGGGATAAATCCGGAACTGGTCTAGGCCATGACTCGTAACTTCGAGGACGACATAGCGTATTTTTTGCGAGCGCATGCGTCTGAGTAGTTTTTGCAGGGCAAAGGGATTGGGAGATGTGACGTGGAAGCCAGTTTTGAGATTTTTGCGCCCAATTTTGGCATCGACGGTGGAGACTAAAGCGACTTTTTTCTTGGCTGATTTGAGGATGTGATAAATGAGAGTCGAAGTGGTGGTTTTGCCGTCGGTGCCTGTTACACCAATAATCTCTAAATCTTGCCCAGGATCGCCGTACAATCTGGAGGCCAAGATCGCTTTGGGGAGGTGGTAACCATAGTTGACGACTACCTGTGGGAAAAGCGGTCGTAGGGCATGGAGGAGGCGCAAAATTATGTGCTTCACGTGACGATTTTAGCACGAAGCAGTTAAAACTAACTATTTTGGAGCGATGTTGAAACGGAGGAAAAGTTTTTGCGCTAAACCAAACCAAAGCGGAGCGGCAGTTTCTGAGGCCCATTGACTAGTTTGGGGCTCGGAAAGCTTGACCAACATGACAAAACGAGGGTCATGGGCAGGAGCATAACCCACGAAGGAAGCTGTAGTTTTTTCTTTGTCGTAATGCCCCTCGACGGCGATCTGGGCAGTACCGGTTTTGCCTGCTACCACATACCCTTTTGGGGCGGCCCATTTTGCCTCCCCCTGCTCGACAGCTTGGATCATGAGATTGGTGATGCGACTCGCGGCAGTTGCTGAAATAACCTGGCCTTTGGATTTGGGGGGGATGACCACCTCGGTTTCGCCGATTACACTCTGGACAAGATGTGGTTCCATGAGAATGCCCTGGTTAGCTAATGCCCCAACTGCGGCGAGCATCTGGATCGAGGTAACAGCAATACCCTGGCCAAACGAAGCAGTTGCGTAGTCGATATCCCCCCAACGAGTACGCAAACTAGGGGTAATTTCCTCTTGCAGATCGATGCCGGTTTTTTGGCCAAAGCCAAACTTTTTGATATATTCAAGCATTTTTTCTCCGCCTAGTTTTTGTTCGGTCCAGACCATACCAACGTTGTCGGAATGAACAATAATCTCTTCTGGGGTAGCAGAGTCACGGTATTCTTCGTTCCAGGTCTTGATATTGTATTTACCAATCGGGTAGGGAGCAGAGCAGATATCACAGTGATCAGATTCATCAACGACCTCTTCATTAAAGGCGGCGGCCATGACGAGCACTTTAAAGGTACTCCCAGGCTCGTAGGCGTTGGCAACCGCTGGATTTTTGTACAAGGATGGATCGTAGAGGTGAAAACTAGGTGGGTTGTAAGAGGGAAAAGTAGCCATTGCCAGGATCGCGCCAGTTTTGGGATCCATCACAATGGCTTCACCAGAGCTAGCTCCATATTTTTCGATCCCCTTCTTTAACTCTGATTCAACGAGATACTGGGTCCCACGCTCGAGGTGGAGTTTGAGGGTGCGACCATCACGCCCTGGCAAAAGCTGGAAATCACCAATTAAGAGAGGGTTGCCCCCGGCGTCTTTTTCTTGTTTTTGGATCCGACTACGGCCAGTTAACTCGCGGTCATAGTACCCTTCGAGTCCAAAATAGCCCTTGGGTTGACCTAGATCATCGCGGCCGACAAAGCCCACGATCTGAGCTGACATGGAGGCCTCGGGATACTCTCTTTTAAAACTCTGGTCGAAGGTGAGCCCTTTGATTTTGAGAGCTTCGATCTGAGTTTTTTCTTTGACGGATAAACTGGGAGCGAGGACGGCAAAGCCAGATTTCCCGAGCTTTTCGATCATTGTAGCCCTAGTAGCTAGTTTGAGTTCTTCTTGTGCAAGGGAGAGTTTGGCTGGGTCGGTGGCAATTGAGGGATCTTCGATCGAAAAATCTAGGTGTGTCATGACCTGATCGACGATCGTGAGAGGCTTGTCCAATACCCCAGGCATATAAGCCCCCAGGGAGTAAACGGCTTGATTGACTACTAGAGGATAGCCGTCGGCAGTGACAATCTCCCCCCGCGAACTAGCAACTACCTCTTTTGAAGCATATTGATCGTGGGCGTCAGAAGCTAGCTCGGCTCCTTTGACTAATTGCCAATAACTGAGGCGTAAAATGATCAGGCCGATACCGGCCAAAAAAATGAGAAAGAGTGTCTGGATCCTAGTATGCATATGTTTAACTTATAGCATACCGCAGTCTAGCAGAAATTAACGAGAGGCCACCGAGGTAGTACCAGGTAGGGTGACGAGGGTGGGACTTGCGCTAAAGCCTGCTTCCTCAATCAGTAAACTCAAGTTGCCCAGTGAGCCGGTTGCCGATACCTCGGCTTTGAGAATGGTGTTTTGATTTTCGAGACTGGCAATCTCGCGGGTTAGCTCTCCTACCACGAGCGATTCGTCGACTGAGCGATTGGTCAGAGTGACACTGCTGATGACCAGGATGACAATGATTAATGAGAGAGCTTTGATCAACTTCATGACAACCTCCTACATACACGTAATTTGGCGGATCTAGAGCGGGGATTTTGAGCGATTTCGTCGGTGCTTGGCTCGACCACTCCGTGAGTGAGGAGTTCGATTTGTCCGGCGGACTCTGCATCATTCATCCATTGTTTGACGATCCTATCTTCCAGCGAGTGAAACGAGATGGTGACGATTAGCCCACCCTCTTTGAGATAGCTCAAAGCCGAGGGCAGAGCGGCTTTGAGCTCGAGTCTCTCACTATTGACGGCCATCCTGAGTGCTTGGAAAACTTTGGTAGCGGGGTGGATCCCGCGAGAGCGTCCGACGACGGAGACAATTAGATCCGCCAGTTCTTCGGTGGTTTCGATTTTTTGTTTGAGACGTCTGGCGCAGATTTCGTTCACAATGCGTTTGGCATTCCCCTCTTCCCCGAGAGTAGTGAAAAGCTCGATTAGTTCGTTTTTGCCCAAACCATTCACTAGGTCGGCGGCGGTCACACCCAATTTTTTGTCCATGCGCATATCTAGGGGAGCGTCAAAGCGGAAAGAAAAACCGCGCTCGGGCGTATCTAGCTGATAAGAGCTGACGCCAAGGTCAAAGAGCACCCCGTCAAATTTGCCCTCGAGCACTGCTTTTTCACTATCTAGTGCTTCGGAAAAGGCGAGATTAACGGGTGTAAACTGCGCGATAAACCCTTCCTTGGTGATCCTCTCCAGCGCAATTTTGAGCAGATCTTCGTCGCGGTCAATCCCGACCACATCGGAGCCGGCTTTGAGGAGCTCGAGGGTATGACCAGCATAACCGAGAGTAGCATCGACAAACCTTTTGCCTGGTTTGGGATCCAAATAATGGATCACTTCGTTTAGCATGACGGGGGTGTGGATTGGGTATGGCATATTAGATTCCTAGCTCCGATAGTGATGATTCGAGTTCGCTTTCACTGGATGAGAGTCCGTCGACATAGGCGTGGTAGGTAGATTTGTCCCAGATTTCGACTCTAGTTAAGGCTCCAGCAAAGACTACGTCTTTTTTGATGCCTGCAAGTTGAATGAGCGTCTCACTAAGATGAGTTCTACCTAATTTGTCAGTATCTAAAGGCGTGGCGTTATAGGTAAGTAAACGAAGAAAATCACGGGCTGGTTTACTGGTCAGCGGGAGTGACTGTAGTTTTTCGACCAACTTGTTCCATGATTCGCCAGTGAAGATAAACAGACAGCCGTCTAAGCCTTTGGTAATGATGGAACCAGGGGTAAGTTCGTTACGAAACGCTTTGGGCACGGAGACACGGTTCTGATCCTCGAGTGTGTGGTAGTATGTGCCTACAAACATATAAGTCTTAATACCTGTTTATTCCTATTCATTCATTTAAGACTAAATTGATACAGTTGTCAACGGTTTTGTACCAGCAAAATACTGTTTGTTCTATTTACCGAATGATACCCGAA
>CAZCUC010000032.1:0-7414 GCA_964502225.1 uncultured Pseudomonadales bacterium
GAGCGGGTAGAGGGGCAAACCGACACGGTCGCCTTTGGGGCCGGGTGCTTTTGGTGTAGCGAGGCGGCCTTCACACAGCTCAGAGGGGTGACATCGGTAATCTCGGGCTATGCCGGCGGTGCCAAAAAGAATCCTACCTACGACCAGGTATGTTCTGGGACTACTGGTCACGCCGAGGTGGTACAGCTCAAATATGACCCGGAGATCGTCTCGCTCGAGGATCTGCTTGCTGTCTTCTTTACTATCCACGATCCCACCACCTACAATCGCCAGGGAGCCGATATTGGTAGCCAGTACCGCTCCATCGTGCTCTATACGGGTGTAGAGCAAAAAAATCTCATCAAAAAATACATTGCCAAACTCACCCATCAAAAACTCTGGAACGGTCCGATCGTCACAGAGATTGTTCCGCTGGCAGATTTCTATCCCGCGGGGGCCGACCACCACCGCTATTACGCCCGCAACCAAGATAGTCGCTACTGTCAGGTAGTGATCAATCCCAAACTCGCCAAGTTACGGGAAAAGCTCCCGGGCTTGCTATAATTTACCTATGAAAATCGACGTCGCGACCGAACGCATCCTCGTCCTCAAAGACCAAATCTCACCGAGTGAAGCCGAGCAACTGGCCTGGGACAAAAAACTCAGCGCCTTTGGCGCCATTTCCCAGATGACCGGCTTTTTCTCTCGCCCCAAAGACGAGGACTACGAGCTCACCTACTCCGAGCATCGCTACGTTCCTTTCTGGCACGTGGTGGCCAAAGCGCGCTATGTCTATGATCGCAACACCAGCTACCAGGTACCAACTGGGGGCAAAGAGGTAAAATCTGTCACTCTCCACGAAACCGATTATCCAGAAACTAGCGGTCATATTCATATCCCCGTCACCGAACACTGCGTCCAAGACGAGATTGACGAGGTTTATGTCGATGGCCTCACCACCAAAGCCGATCCCAAGCTGGGTGGCTACACCAACTATTCTCACACCGTAGTCGAGGGTAGGATCGAAAAATCGATCCCCAAAGATTCGCTCGTTGTGCCGCCAAGTGCCAGGGTCTCGGCCATCATGCGCGACTCGCTCTCCAAAATGATCAAAGGTATCCAGGCAGACAAGATCCTCGAGGAGCACGTCGAGGTCGCAACTATCGAGCTCTACTACCGCCCCATCTATGCTTTCAAATACAACTGGATCCCCAAGGGCAAAGAGGGGATCTTGGAGCTCGACGGGGTCACTGGTGCCATCTCTTCGGGATCCCGTGTCTTCACCGAGTATCTGGGCAAGGCGCTGGACCAAGACTTCCTCTTTGATATCGGCGCAGACGCCGCCGGGATGCTAGTGCCAGGTGGCAGTATCGCCGTCAAAGCCGCCCGCAAGTACATGAGCAAAAAATAACCATGTCCACCTCCGCCGACACCATCATCTACCTCTCCGACCAATTAACTAGCCTAGGCAATCGCATCCGCACTCGCAAAATGTTTGGCGAGTACGCCCTCTACTGTGACGAGCGCGTGGTAGCCCTCATTTGTGACGACCAGATATTTGTCAAAATCACGGATCCCGGCAAAGCTTTTCTCGGTAGCAACTACCAGGAAGGGTTGCCGTATCCCGGCGCCAAGCCGGCCATGCTGATTGGCGGCGATATCATCGAAAACAAAGATGCTTTCACAGAGCTGATCAATCTGACCGCTCAAGCGTTACCAATGGCTAAACCCAAAAAGCCCAAAACAAAATAGACTCACATCTGCTATCATGTCAGTGTGAAGAAACTCCTGATCATTTTAGTATTACTTGGGCTCGGTACCTGGGTTTATTCTCGCTACGGTTACTTGCTCCAGAGTGCGCAAAATTTCCCCCAGTCTACTCCCGTAGACGAATCTCCGACCGATCTCGTCCCTCAACCTGTCTCCGACGACTCGCTCAGTTATCTCCATCTCCGTCCAGGCTACGACATTTCCTATTATGCCAAAGACGTCCAGGGCGCTCGCTCCCTCGCGCACGGGAACGGTGTTGTCTATGTCGGGACTCGTGCCCAGGGAGTTGTCTATGCCATCGTTGATAACGATAAAGATGGGCTAGCCGATAAACGCTACGTGGTAGCAAGCGGTCTCAACCACCCCAACGGCGTTGTCTACACAGAGCATACACTCTACGTCGCCGAGATCAACCGTATTATCAAATTTGAAAATATCGACGAGACTTTTCGCGACAAACCCAAGCCGAGTGTAGTCTATGATCAGCTCCCCAAAGAGGGCCACCACGGCTGGCGATATATGGCACTCGGCCCTGACGGCAAACTCTACCTAGGCATTGGCGCCCCCTGCAACAATTGCGAAAACGCAGATCCCTACGGCTCCATCGCGCGGCTCAATCTAGACGGCACTGGGTTTGAAATCATCGCTCGCGGGGTGCGCAACACTGTGGGATTTGATTGGAACCCCGAGGATCTATCGTTTTGGTTTACCGAAAACGGGCGTGACGAAATGGGGGATGACGTCCCGCGTGACGAGCTCAACCAGCTCCGCGATATTGGCGAGAATTTTGGCTTCCCCTACTGCCACGAGGGTAGTGTCCTCGACCCCAAATTTGGCACAGGCAAAAATTGTGATGACTATGCGATTCCCGCCCTCAATCTCTCGCCTCACGCCGCCGCCCTCGGGATGAAGTTTGTGGATGGTCGCATTCTGATCGCTGAGCACGGATCCTGGAACAGGAAAACTCCCATCGGTTACCGCGTGATGAGTGTTGATATCGACAATGGGAAGGCCTCTAATTACCAGGTCTTTGTCGATGGTTGGTTGGGGCAGGATGGCAAAGCCAAGGGGCGCCCAGTCGATATCCTTGTCATGCCGGATGAATCGATCTTGGTCTCCGACGACTTTGCCGATGTCATCTACAAAATTACTAAAAAACTAGATTAAATCCATGGCCAAGAAATTGAATATCGGGGTTAAAAAGCTCTTGCAAAGGGGACGTAATCATTACGACAATGCGCTCCTAGATATCGAAAAAGTCTGGCACACTCTCAAGCCATACGATTACACGCGCCGCGCCAAGCTGGTCAAAGCCGCTCTGCGTATGGTCAAGATAGATCAGGATCTCAAGGTGTGGGAAAGTAAAGTTAAGTAAACTCATACCAACATACTCCATGTGCATGTATCTTGGCAGCCTATATCGATAAGATATAGGTATGCCAAAAATTGAACAGGCTACTTCATATAAAAAAGCTATAGAAATAATTTCTGAAAAACAGGTTGATAGAGGAATATATTTTCTTCAGCGCACATTAGTCGACATGTTTGCAAGCGCTGATGACTTCTCTCTCATGCCGATTGATCGTGGTGGCAAACAAGTCGGACTGGCTCTCGCACATTCCCAGCCCGGAGTCGTGTATGATCGCAACTCAATGCGAATGAGTTATTACGACAAACACAACCGTCCTCTGAAGAAACCTCGTTGTATCAAAAAGCCAAGTATTAAAAAGCTACTTAAAGGAGATGGGGTAACTACACGTGACGTGGTATTTGCTGAAGCCGTGGTTGACTCGCAGAGGACTATTAAAGGATCTATGGAGTACATCAACCACAAGATTGATCTCTACAATAAAAAGCATAAAACTAACTATCCTTATCCCACTTACCATACGTTGGCACTTGTAGCAAAAATAGACGACCAAGTCCAGATTCCTGGGTTGGTTTATGCCTACAAAGTCCATAAAAACATTTGGGTTCATGGGAAGGGTTGTGATAATCGACAAAGGGGTCGTCGTAGCAAGAGTATTATGGGTGTATTAGCAAAAGGGGCGATTGATATTCCTAAGAAGCCATACTACCGCAAGAGTCCGATGTGGCAATAGCTGATACAATATACTCATATGAGTAGTACCGTTACTTGCCCCTCCTGCGGCCACCAGTTTAGTCCCGACGATCTCTTGACCCACGAGATCGAGGTCGAACTGCGCGCCAAACTGGAAAAAGAACTCTCCGCCAAAGCCAAAGAGGACGCGGGTAAAGAACTGGCGGACAAAGAAGCCCAAATCAAAGAACTCCAAAGTAAAGCCAAAGAGTCGATGGAGCTCGAGCTACGCTTACGCAAAGAAAAGCGCGAGATCGAGGAAGCTCGGGAAAAGTTTGAACTAGAGAAGCAAAGACAATTAGACGAGGAGCGAAGCAAAATCAAAGCCGACGCCGAAAAGGCCGTGCTCGAAAAAGAGAAATACAAAACGCTGGAAATGGAGAAAAAGCTCTCCGATATGCAAAAGGCGCTAGAAGAAGCCCAGCGGAAGGGTAGTCAGGCCTCCCAACAGCTCCAGGGCGAGGTGCAGGAGCTAGATCTCGAGACCACACTGCGCAAGCTTTACCCCTACGACGAGATCGGCGAGGTCAAAAAAGGCGAAAACGGGGCCGACATCCGACAAATCGTCAAAACCGAAAAGGGGACAGTCTGTGGCAAAATTCTCTGGGAAAGTAAGCGCACCAAAGCCTGGTCCGACGGCTGGGTCTCCAAACTCAAAGAGGATCTCCGCCGCGACGGATCACAAGTAGCCGCCATCGTCACCCAGGCCATGCCCAGCCATATCTCTGAGAATATCGGCAATGTCAGTGGTGTCTGGGTGCTCACACCCGAGGCTATTGCGCCGCTCTCAGCACTCCTTCGCAAAAATTTGATCGACGTGGCTAGAGAGCGCGTGGTGGCCGCCCACAAGCAGACGACCGCCGAGTCCCTTTACGACTACGTCACGAGCTCGACTTTCAACCAAAACGTCGAGCGGATCGTCGGGATCTACCTCGAAATGAAAGCACAAATAGCCAAAGAAGAAGCGAGCGCCAGCAGGAGTTACAAACAGCGCAATATGCAGGTGGACATGCTCCTCTCCGGCATGACCGGGATCTATGGTGAGATGCAGGGTATCGCCGGCACCTCGCTCCAACCCATCGCGCTACTGGAAAAAGAAACATGAAGCTAGCCGTCATTATCCTCCACTACGGGAAAGTCGAAACCACCAAAACTTGTCTCAAAGAACTGAAAAATAAAATTGCTGATCATCAGGTCATTCTCATCAACAACACGCCAGAAAATATCGTGGAGCTCACCAAAATTATTCCCGGTACCAAACTGATCAACAATCCGACCAACCTCGGCTTCGCCGCTAGCGTCAATCAAGGTATAACCATCGCCTCAAAAGATAAGAGCATTACCCATTACTTCCTCATGAACAACGACGTAACTATCACCTTCGGTTCCTTTGCTCAGCTCCTCCTGACATTCGCCAAATTTTCAACAGCCGGTATTGTCTCTCCCGCTCTCCATCACGGGGGTGGCTATGATTGGGGTGGCAAATACAACAAATGGACGGGCATGGTTAAACACAAAAATTGGGAGAACAAGCCCAAAACCATCCAATCTGTCGCTCACGTCGCCGGCGCCTCTATGCTCATCTCTCGCGAGTTAATAGGTAAAATTGGTTTGTTTGACGAGAGCTTTTTCCTCTATTTTGAAGATCTCGATTTTTGCCTGCGCGCCACTTCCGCCGGCTACACCATCCACATCAATCCCGACGTAGTTGCAGGGCACATTGGATCGACGGGCTCCAGCCTGACCTTGCGCACCAAATATCAGTGGATCTCGCACTTCAAATTTGTGAATAAGCATTTATTCAAGCTGGTCTACCCGACCGCCTACCTTTACGATCTTTTTATTTACCCTTTGTGGCTCATCGGGAGTCTCCTGAAAAGGAATTCCCGGCTGCAAGCCGAGAAGGGCTCAGCGGCCAGCTGACAGGAGACTCCCGAATGGTACATAAAAATCTCACCATCATCACCCTCAATACTCCTGGTATCACCGACTTTGCCGCCGCCCGCAACGCGGAGTTAGCCAAAGCCAAGACCGACTGGGTCTTGTTCCTGGACGCCGACGAGACTCTCACGCCCGAGCTCGAAACTGAGGTTGCTAGCATCTTGAATCTAGAATCTAGCATCTATTCTGCCTATTCCATCCCCCGCCTCGACACTTTCCTCGGTCGCGAGCTACGGCATGGCGAGCCAGGTCATACTCGCTTAGTCCGTCTAGCACGCAAAGATTTTGGTCACTGGGTCCGTCCCGTGCACGAGGTCTGGCAAGGTCATGGGAGGGTAGGGGAGTTGCAAAATCCTCTTCTGCATCGCTCGCACCCGACCATCACGGCTTTTCTCGACAAAATTAATCGTTACTCTAGTCTCGAAGCCGAGTATCGCCATTCGCAGGGTATCAAAAGCAGTTTATTTAAAATCGCGCTCTACCCCATTGCCAAATTCAAATGGAATTATCTCTTTAAACTAGGTTTCCTCGACGGCGTCCCAGGTACCATTACGGCCATCATGATGAGCTTTCATTCGTATCTCACCTGGACAAAGTTGTATTTGCTATGGCACAAAAAATAGTTTATTGGCTTCTCATCGCCCTCATCCTCTCCCTCGGATTTGGTCAGCTCCTGCGCTTCGAGTATTTTGGCATACCCATCTATCTCCACGATATCTTAGTTATCACGATCCTTGCGCTTCAGGTTCCGTACCTTGTCCAGAATTACAAGGTACGGAACCTTGTAATTTCTCCATCTCTGAAAGTGTTTCTCGCAGGTCTAGTGATCGGTTGGCTTTATGCGCTATTCCTCTATCCTATCTCCGCGCTCATAATTCCTAGTCTCTATACTCTCCGTCTCCTCGCCTATCTCGCACTCTACAAAGTCTTAAATCACAAATCCTACCTCATCAATCAAAGGTATTTTCTCATCTCGGGATTCATCGCTCTCCTTATCGGTTTACTGCAATACTATCTCCTACCCGACATGCGCATTTTCCAGTACCTAGGCTGGGACGACCACTTAAATCGTTTGACTCTCCCTCATTTTGATCCCACGTTCACGGGCGTCATGCTATCCCTCTCCTTGCTCTCTGTTGTTGCTCCTCTCTCCTCTCTCCTCTCTCCTCTCCTCTTATTCGCTATCCTCCTCACTTACTCACGCTCGGTCTGGCTATCGCTCTTTCTCACTGGAGTATTTTCTCTAAAGAATAGAAAAATTATCCTCGCGTCCAGCATCTTACTTCTAACATCTATTCTTGCTCTCCCGCAAAAGTTTGGCGAGGGTACCAATCTCCTGCGTACCTATAGCATCTCGTCACGTTTTGATAACGACCTGGCGTATATACAAAAGTATAAATGGGATCTGCTCGTCGGGCGAGGTCTCAACACACTCATCCTCGACTCTCCTAGTTCCAGTCGTCCTATCCACGCCACTGGCCCTAACAACAGTTATCTATACTTGCTCGCGACGACCGGAGTCATGGGACTAGCAGGGTGGGGGATGTTTATGTATTCGATCTTTCAAAAATCTACCCACAAACCCATGCTGATCTTTTTCTTCATCGCCTCGCTCTTCAACAA
>CAZCUC010000033.1:0-4087 GCA_964502225.1 uncultured Pseudomonadales bacterium
AATTTTCAGCCCTCCGGCGACCAGCCCGAGGCCATCAAATCCCTCGAGAAGGGGATCAAATCGGGCGCGCGCGACCAGGTACTCCTTGGCGTCACGGGCAGTGGTAAGACCTTTACCATGGCCAACATGATCGCTGATCTCAACATGCCCACCCTCATCATCTCGCACAACAAAACTCTTGCTGGTCAGCTCTACCAAGAAATGCGCGATTTCTTCCCTGACAACGCTGTTTCCTACTTTGTCAGTTACTACGACTATTATCAGCCCGAGGCCTATGTCCCCAGTAGTGATACCTATATCGAAAAAGAAGCCACGGTGAATGAACGCATCGACAAACTCCGTCTCCAGAGCACCACCAATATCATGACACGCAATGATGTGATCGTGGTGGCCTCGGTTTCCTGTATCTACAATATCGGGGATCCACGCGAGTACGGCAAATACGAGTTACCCATTTATCTAGGGTTAAAGACCGACTGGAAAACTCTGGGAGAAAAACTCATCAACATGCAGTACGACCGCTCCGACTACGAGTTTAGCCGTGGCTCCTTCCGCGTGCGCGGCTACACCATGGACATCTATCCTGCCTATCAGGACGTCGCCTATCGCATCGAGTTTGGGATCGACTCGGTCACTTCTATTACCGCCTTTGACCCAGTCTCGGGCAAATCAGTGCCAGAAACGATCGGCAAAACCGGGATCGTCATCTTCCCCGCCAAGCTCTACCTCGTCAACCAAGAGCGCTATCAAAACAGCGAGGCCCAGATCCGCGCCGATTTGTCCCATGAATATCAGGCCTTAAAAGATCAAAACAAATTAGTCGAAGCTCAGCGTCTCATGCAAAGGACCAATTACGATTTAGAAACCCTCAAAGAGCTCGGATCTGTCAACGGGATCGAAAACTATTCTCGCTATTTTGACGGTCGTAAACCTGGAGAGCGCCCCTACTGCCTCCCCGACTTTTTCGCTCATGCCTACGGTAACAACTGGCTCTGTATCATCGACGAGTCCCACATGACCGTACCTCAAATCAGAGGTATGTTCAACGGCGACCAGGCTCGCAAGCGTACCCTCATCAACTACGGTTTCCGCCTCGAAGCCGCGATCGACAATCGTCCTCTCAAGTTTGACGAGTTCTATGACTTGATCCCCAAGACTATCTATGTCTCAGCCACCCCCAACGACTGGGAGCTAGACAAGGCGGGAGATAAAGTCGTCGAACAATTAGTACGTCCGACCGGTATCGTAGATCCCGAGATCGAGATTAGGTCTAGCAAAAACGAAATCGAAGACGTAATTGAGGAAATCAAAAAGCGTGCCGCTATCGATGAAAGAGTACTGGTCACCACCCTCACCAAAAAGACTGCCGAGGATTTAGCTGGCTACCTGACCGAACAGGGGATAAGGGCCAAATATCTCCACTCCGACGTCAAAACTCTCGAGCGCACCGATATCTTAGACGCCCTCCGCAAAAACGAATTTGATTGTTTGATCGGGGTCAATCTCCTGCGCGAAGGCCTCGATCTACCAGAGGTCACGCTTGTTGCGATCTTGGATGCCGATCGGGAAGGGTTCCTGCGCTCCCGCGTCTCTCTCATCCAGACCATGGGCCGGGCCGCTCGCAACATCAAGGGCGAGGTCATTTTGTACGCCGAAAATATCACTCCCTCCATGAAACAGGCCATCGAAGAAATCCGCCGCCGTCGCAACTACCAGCTCACCTACAACAAAAAGCTGGGCATCAACCCCGAAACCATTATCAAGCCCCTGCGGGAAAAGATTGTGGAAAACGATGCCGACGACTTGGCGTGGCAGGGCCTCGAAGACAAGTCTACCGACGGGTTAATGAAGCTCGATGCCTCCTCCCTCACTCCAGTGGACAGAGTCAAATGGATCAAGAGGTTGGAGCGTGACATGAAAAAGTTGGCCGAGTCCATGCAGTTCGAATCCGCGATTCGCCTGCGTGATAAAATTCGTGAACTCAAGGAGGACACTTTACAGGGTTGATCCTTGTAAGATAACACAAACACTATGCAACAATACATCTCTATCCGCGGTGCGCGCCAGCACAACCTCAAAAACATCGATCTTGATATCCCCAAATATCAATTTGTCGTCATGACCGGCGTCTCGGGCTCGGGCAAGTCTAGCCTCGCCTTCGACACCATCTACGCCGAGGGCCAGCGTCGCTACGTCGAGTCTCTCTCGAGTTATGCCCGCCAATTTTTGGGTCTCATGGACAAGCCCGATGTTGATCGGATCGATGGCCTCTCGCCTAGCATTTCCATTGACCAAAAGACCGTCTCTCACAACCCTAGATCGACCGTCGGTACCACGACCGAGATCTACGACTACCTCCGTTTGCTCTATGCTCGTATTGGCCACCCCAAATGTCCAAACGACGGCACCGAGATCAAAAAGCTCTCGCTCGACGAGATCACCACTATCTCCCTGACCGAGATTGAAACTCAGGTTAATGCAGTTAAAAAGATCCCTCATCTCTTTACCATCCTCAGTCCCGTGGTCAGGAACAAAAAAGGCGAGTTCAAAGATCTCTTCGACAACCTCCGCTCCAAAGGCTTTACCGAAGTGATAGTGGATGGTAAAAACTTTAATTTGAGTGATGACTTTGACCTTCTCAAAACCAATCCTCATACCATCTACGCCGTGATGGACAAACTCAGTATCAGCTCAGCCGATCTCAAAGACCAGATTTTTACTTCCAATTTAAAAACTCGTCTCAACAACAGCATCGAGCAAGCCACCAAGCTCTCGGTCGGACTGGTCATTCTCAAAACCAAAGAGCGAGAGATTTTGTACTCCGAAAATTATGCCTGTCCCATTTGTGGACACTCACTCCCAGAAATCGAGCCTCGCATGTTTAGTTTCAACTCACCGCTCGGTGCTTGCGAGACGTGTAAGGGGCTAGGGAATATCCAAAAGATCGACCCTGTCCGGATCGTCAATCCCAGACTCTCATACAGCGAAGGTGGCATCCTCCCCCTCAATCGCCTCCTCATGGCCGACACTTGGTACACCCGCCTCATCAAAACTGTCGCCGATGTCGAGGGGTTAAATCTCACCAAACCACTCGGCGATTTCTCAGAGCGCGACATGCAAATCCTCCTCTATGGTACGGGCAAAAAGTATCAGGTGGCTGGCAACAACAAATCCGGTCGCCCTACCAGCATCACCGAGCTCTGGAATGGCATCATCCCTCGCCTCGAAGCTCACTACTTTGAGACCCAAAGCGAGTGGTCACGGCTAGATCTCAATCAGTACATGAAAGAAGAGCTCTGTCCCACCTGTGCGGGAGCCAAACTCAAACAAGATGTTTTATCGATCACTGTCGACGGTTTAAACATCAACGAAATGACTCATCAATCCGTCTCAGAGTTGCAAAAATATTTCTCAGAGGATTTGAAAGAGCGGCTCAACGCCTATGAGCAACAGGTAGGGGAGGGGATTTTAAAAGAAGTGACCTCTCGCCTCACATTCCTCCACAATGTCGGACTCGGCTACCTCGATCTCGCCCGTCAAAGCAAAACCTTGTCCGGTGGTGAACAACAGCGCATCCGCCTGGCCTCTCAAATCGGCACTGGTTTGACCGGCGTGCTCTACGTACTAGATGAGCCCAGTATCGGTCTCCACAGCCGCGACGTCGATGCCCTGATCGCTTCGCTCAAACGTTTGGTCGACCTCGGCAATACCCTCATTGTGGTCGAGCACGACGAAGAAACCATTCGTAGCGCCGACTACGTGATCGAGCTCGGGCCAGAGGCCGGCATCCACGGCGGCAAGCTCACGGCCCAGGGCACCGTGGCCGCAATTTCCAAAGATAAGCACTCGATCACCGGCGCCTATTTATCCGGTGCCAAAGTGATCCCCGGCCAGATCTTACCCCTCAATACTACCTCGGGAGTCCTCAAGCTTTTGGGTGCCCGGCAAAACAACTTAAAAAACGTCAATCTCGAGATTCCACTAGGCAATCTTGTAGGTATTACTGGGGTATCGGGCGGGGGCAAATCTACCCTCATCACCGAGACTCTCTATCCTGCCCTCAAATATTATTTAGACGGCACCTACT
>CAZCUC010000033.1:4187-6890 GCA_964502225.1 uncultured Pseudomonadales bacterium
AACATGGACGTAATCAAAAACTGCAATTATCTAGTCGATCTCGGCCCCGAGGGTGGCGAGGGCGGCGGCAACCTGGTCTTCCAGGGCCCGACACAAGATATCCTAAAAATCAAGGAATCCTACACCGCCAAGTATCTCAAGAAATATCTTTAACCTCTTATTTCTTCGGGATGTAAAAAGCCCATCACACCCAATCCCTGCCAAACATGGCTACCTTTTGGCCCAATACTTTTATGGATCTCTCCCTGATCAACATGTCCACCTGTTGGCGGGGCATATCCAGTTATTGTCGCACTCTCCCCGCTAGGAATATGGCGGAGTACTACTTGATCTTGTCCGTAGAGAATAATAGGCCAACCTTGTACAGGAAATCCTGGGATAACAAGAACTCCAGGCTCACCTCCGACAAAAACCTCATCACTGACGGACGTTACTTCAAAATCTTCCTTACGCACCGATACACTTTCAGGTCTAATATATATCGACATAGTACAATAATCATAACATTATGAGTCAATTAACCTGGCAAACCATCACCAATTTCCACGACGCACCTGGCACCTGCGGGGTGTATCAGTACTGGAAAAATGGCGAGTTGCTCTACATCGGCAAAGCCATCAACCTCAAAGCTCGTCTCAGTAGTCACGCCCAAAACGCCAAATTGGATGCCAAAGAGGCCGCAATTGTAGCCGGCGATACCATCAAATACACCCTCTGCGACACCGAGTTCAAGGCTCTCATGCTAGAGTCCGAGCTCATCCGCACCCATAAACCACCTCACAACCGTGCCTGGAAAGACGACAAATCCTATCTCTACATCATAGTCGACATGGCAGACCCTTTCCCTCGTCCCCATTTCGCCCGCGCCCACGACCTAAATCCTAAATCTAGAATCTTAAATCATAAATCCAAGATCTTCGGTCCCTTCCCCAACTCCAAAATCGCCGAAGAGGTCTTGCGCGCTATCCGCCGACTGATTCCCTTTTGCATGGCCAAGCGCGTTACATCGCACCCTTGCTTCTACTCCCGCATCGGCCTCTGCTCTCCTTGTCCCGCCAACATCCAGAAGCTATCTCCTCACTCCAAGAATCTAGAATCTAGGCGATATCGCAACCAAATCCGCCAGGTTATCAAAATCCTGGAGGGCAACGTCGAACCCGTGATCAAGGATTTAACAATCAAAATGAAAGATTTTTCGGCTAAGCAAGATTTCGAATCAGCTCTCACCATTCGTCGTGCCATCGAGCGATTCACCCGCTTCATCTCCACCCACAGTTTTACCGACCGCCATTTCTCCTACAACAACTCCTCCGAAAAATTAGAATCTTTGCAATCCATTCTTAAATCTTACTTCTTAAATCTTACTTCTTTATCACGCATCGAGTGTTACGACGCCAGCAACTCCGCTATGTACGACTCAACCGTCTCCATGACCGTCATGACCGATGGCCTCCTCGACAACGGCCAATATCGTCGGTTCAAAATCAAAAATCCGCGCGCCGTCTCCGACTTTGATCGATTAGACGAAGCCATGACTCGCAGGCTCAAACACACTACCTGGTCACGTCCTGATCTCATCGTGATCGATGGGGGAGTACCACAGCTCCGCCGCCTCCAGCGCATTTTTGACAAGTTAGCGACTCCTCCCAGCTATCTCGGCCTCGCCAAGCACCCAGATCGCCTCGTCATCCCCAGCCTTCAAGGCCAGGCCTTGAAGGGATCAGAGTGGATCACGGTAAAATTGTCATCAGATCACCCGGGACTGCAACTCCTCGAACAGCTCCGGGACGAGGCCCACCGCTTTGCCAATAGCTACCGCAAAATCCTCGAATCCAAACGAAACAAACTAAAAAAATAGTGCGCCTGGAGGGAATCGAACCCCCATTAACGGTTCCGAAGACCGGAGTCCTATCCGTTGAACGACAGGCGCCTACTCAGTATTATAACCTACATACCAACTACCACTTCCCCCTATTGACACCCGGTTGTAAACTAGAGCGTATGCTACCGTTCATGGATCGACTCGTAGAAAAAGCCATTCAAAAATCTCAGTCCCTGCGTGCTAGCAAACTCAAGGTCAAGACCGTGTATCACCCAGACATCGTCATCAATCGTGATCCAGGCAGTGGCGGTCACCCAGTCGCCAGTAAGATCGCCAAAAAATTAGGGTGGAAACTACTAGACGAAAACCTGATGAATGATCTAGCCAGCGAACTAGGTATTCCCGTCGAAGAATTTGCCAGTGTCGACGAACACAGCCGTAGTTGGCTCAGCGATACTTTTCACAGCATTTTCAACAAAAACTATGTATCCGATGTCAGATACATGAACCATCTCAAGCGGATTTTAGCGCTCGCCGCCAAGCAGGGTGATTTGGTCATTCTCGGTCGTGGAGCCAATCATATCCTACCCGCAGACAAGTGTTTGCGCGTCCGGATCACTGCCTCATTTGAAACTCGGGTTAGCAATACCCTAAAATTTGAAAACAAAAAATCAAAACAAGAAGCCTCGGACTGGGTCAGCCACATCCAGCTCCAACGCAATCGGTTTATCAAACAATACTTTGGCGTCAACCCCCACAATCCCTGGAATTACGATCTAGTCATCTCCACCGACCACCTCTCCCTCGACCAAGCGGCACAGCTCATCATCCAAGCCTATCTCGCCAAGTTCCCCAAAGAAGCCAAGCGTCTCAAATCCAAA
>CAZCUC010000034.1:0-6671 GCA_964502225.1 uncultured Pseudomonadales bacterium
TTGTTGCATTTGGAAAACGGTTGGGAACCAAAGAAACCGGAGAAAGCTGAAAAGGGAGATGGGTGCGCGGACTTGATGACTAAGTGTTTTTGATCATCGATCACTGCGCCCTTCTTTTGCGCATAGGCACCCCAAAGGATGAAGACGAGATGCTCTTTTTCCTGCGAGAGTACTTTGATGACTGCGTCCGTAAACTCCTCCCAGCCCCGCTTTTGGTGTGAGCCGGGACTTTTTTCGCTCACTGTGAGGGTGGCATTTAGCAACAATACTCCCTGTTTAGCCCATTCTTCGAGATCCCCATCCGGGTACTTGGGTGGGCGACCGAGGTCGGTTTTGATTTCTTTGTAAATGTTTTGCACTGATGGCGGGAGGCGGACTCCTTTGTTCACGGCAAAACACAACCCATTCGCCTGTCCTGCGCCGTGATAGGGATCCTGACCCAGGATCACGACTTTGACCTTGTCAAATGGAGTGAGCTCAAAGGCGCGAAAAATGAATTTGGGGGGTGGGTAGATAGTAGAGGTCTGATACTCGGATTTGACGAACTCAGTAAGCTTGGCAAAGTATTCCTTGTCAAATTCTTCTGTCAGTACCTTTTTCCAGCTGGGTTCTATTTTGACGTCCATGATGATGTTAATTATACCCTTTAGCTTGCAAGCGGAAGGAATGTGAGTAGAGTCCATCTAACTCCAAGAGTTCTTCGTGGGTGCCGGACTCTGCAACATTGCCATTATCCAAAACAAGAATCCGCTCTGCGTTGCGGACAGTAGAGAAGCGGTGAGAGACGATAATGAGTGTTTTGCCCGTGATGGCGCGGTAGAGCTCGTTGAAGATTTTGTATTCTGAGACAGCGTCGATCGAGGCTGTTGGTTCATCGAGGATCATCACACTAGAATCACGATAAAATATGCGAGCAATTGCGATCTTTTGCCATTGACCGAGACTGGGTTCCTCCCCACCATAACGCTGACTCATCCTGGTACTTAGCCCATCTTTGTATTTTTTCCAGAACTTGGCATCGGCATTTTTCAGAGCACTTAACACCCCTGCTGTATTGATAGGCTTGGTGGGATCACCGATTGTCACATTGTCTGCTAAAGTCATGTTGCCAAAATTGTTGAATTCTTGGGTTAGGTAGGCCAAGTGTTTGTACCAGTTTGAGAGATCGAGCAATCGAGTATCGATCCCCCCAATCAAGATTTGACCTGAATCTGGGTAATAAAAACAACAGAGCAATTTAATCAAAGTACTTTTGCCAGCACCATTTTCACCGACAATCGCGATTTCTTCGCCAGAGTCGATGGTGAGGTTTAAATCTTTAAAGACGTATCTGTCACTGCCTGGGTATTTGAAGGAGACGTGCTTAAACTCGATCATGGGTGGATGGAAACCTTTGATTTTGGTCTTACCGCTCTTGATGACGTTTTCCATTTCGAGGATTTGTTTAAAGTTGTCGATATGATAACTATTTTCGGTAATGGAGACAGTGGTATACACAAAGCTCTGGAATACCTCCCCTACCCGACGAATCGTGTCAAAGTAAAAAGTGAAGAGACCGATTGTGATAAGACCGATCGTGACATCGTGAATAATAATAGCCAAACTAAAGCCACTAATGATGATGGAGAGAATATTAAGGAGCACCTCGCTGGGTGTCTTTTTAATCCTGATTGATACTCGCTGGTTGGCAAAGAAGTCGAATATTCCACTAAATTTGCTTACCAAATAATCCACAGCATTGTTGATCCTAAGCTCGGCGATGTAGTTCTTCTGTCTGAGCTGGTAGTTGAGATCCCAGAGCTCCTTGTTCTTGTCGCTGTTTTGCTCGTGGATCTGCCACTCTTGCTTCACCCAGTACCGCTCGATCAAATACTGCGGGATTTGGGCGATCATAATCAGGAGCCAAATATAGGGATACCTGGGGAGGATGATAACAGTGATGGCGATGAGCGACATAAAATTGAAGAGGAGATTGCTTAGATCACTCACAGTTTGGCGGATGCGCCAACCAAACTCTTCATCAACTTTGGAGATGAGAGCCGAAGTTTCTTTGGACTCTAAGTGCTGGTAGTCGAGATGAGCGACTTTGCTAATAAATGTCTTACGAAGATGAGCCTGGAGCCGGATGTCCAGAATCCGATTGAGTTGGCCCTGGAGGAAAAAGAAGAGGGAGGTGATAAGCCCAACAACCATAAACCAAATAAATGGGTTGATCCAGCTATCCTGCCCTCCACTAGTGAGCGAGTCGATCAGGTCAGAGAAGATTTTGGTGCGAAAGAAAGGGGCGATTGAAGTGACAATTTGGGTGATAAAAGTGGCAATAAATAGCCCCGGGCTAAATTTGAATAAAAATTTAGTTACCCAAGTTGTACTTTTCAAAATATCCGAGATACTGCCCTTTTTCCTAGCCATCTGGCAATTATACTACGATGTATTTTGATCTATTTTACATATTTAGAATGAGTGAATATATCTCGCTGATTAAGTAGAGCGAGCCAGTGATCACAGGGATCGTGTCATTTTCTTTGAGCAGCAGATCTAGCGCTGAGCGGCTACTGGGGGCGAGAACGTATTTTGTAAAATTGAGACTCCCAAAAATACCCGCAAGAATAATTGCATCTTCAGAGGCGGCATTGGTGCCTTGGTTTTTGGTTTGATCTTTGAATGAAGTTACGATAATCCTGCTGGCTAGAGGTACAACGAGACGTAAAATTTCTTTGTAGTCTTTGCCGCGTTTGAGAGCGATCATAAAACTAAATTTTTGCTCTGGAAAATAGTTTTTGAGGTTTTTGGTCAGCATCCTCATTTTCTGAGGGTTGTGTGCGCCGTCTACGATGATTATCTGACCATTAATCATGACCTGCTGCATACGGCCGGGAAATACAGCCTCTGCCAATGCTAGTCTTACTTTGCTCTCGTCTATCGCAAACCCATCGCGTTGTGAGAGCAGGACAGCAGTAGCCAGTGCTAAGGAGCAATTCTGGATTTGAAACGATCCTTTCATTTGAAGCGTAATATTTTTTAGCATTCGATCCATAAACGCAAAATCAAACTTAGGAGCTGGCAGTAACGAGCTACGGCGGATATTTTTGGGGCCGATTACATAGCATTTTGATTGCATTGCCTGTGCCTGTTTTTCGATGACTCGCAGAACTTTGGGGTTTTGCTTGATGGTGAGGACGGTATTTCCACGATGTATAATCCCCGCCTTTTGAAAAGCTATTTTTTCCAGTGTTTTGCCTAAAATAGCTGTGTGATCAAGCCCTATCTGAGTAATGACGGCGAGCTTGTCCTGACGGGTCGCAACATTGGTGCCGTCGAGCAGACCGCCGAGGCCGGTCTCGATGACGGCGTAATCTACCTGCTCTTTTTGGAAGATATAGTAGGTGAGAGCCACGAGTATTTCGTAATAGGTGGGGGGCCCGAATTTCGTTTGCGACAAGGTAGCGACTGCAAAAATAATTTTATCCAGACTGGCAAAATATTCTTGTTCTGCGATGAGCTGGTTGTTGATTTGAAATCTTTCGCGAGTATCTACGAGGATCGGGGAAACGCACAATCCGACATTAAAGCCGAGACTGCGCAAAATAATACTAATGAGATAAGAGGTGGATCCTTTGCCAGATGTACCGGCAATATGAATCACTCTGAGCTTGTTTTGCGGATCACCGAGTAATTTGAGTAAATATGCCGTTCGCTGCATACCCAATTCACCGGGAAATTTAAAATCACGGTCTTTGGGGATGTATTTGTCTAGATACGCTGTGGCTTGCTGTTTAGTTGTGATCATTTGTCCTCCTTGAGCCACTTTACACCCCAGTACACGAGAGGCGTTTCGATAACTGACATACTGCATTTGAGCAACCAGTAGGGAATAATAAGACTTAACAAGAAACTCACGTTACTCATTATATCTTGGTTCAGCGAATAAAACGCGAGAATCATAAAAATCACCGTGTCGATAAGCTGAGAGCTCATATTAGAAACATTGTTTCGTAGCCACAGTGCCTTGGTCCCAATTTTTTGCCGTATTTTGGAGAAAACGAGGATATCCATAAACTCAGCTACGGCAAAGGCTATCAAACTAGAGAGTGATATCCTAGCGGATAGCCCAAAGATGGTGTCGTAGGCAGGTTCGGATACTACAAACCGACCAGAAGGTGGCAGATGGGTCGCGAGCAGTGAGAATAGTAATAGCAGGACGATCACTACCAACCCTGATCTCACGACGCTCCTGGCGCGCTCTTTGCCATATACTTCGGTAATGACATCGTTAATGGTAAAGACGAGAGGTAAAACAAAAATGGCGACACTGGCATTTAGCGTTGGCAACCCCGGGATGGCAAGCGGAAAGGTTTTTGCACCCATCAATTCTGCTATAGCGATGCAGGCGATGTAGATAGAAACTAGTAAATCCATTTTGTTGATATTAATTTTTGTATACACAAGAATTCCTCCTAAAAAAGGTGTAAATAGAAACTGTTCAGTACGAACAGTGGGAGAAATTAAAAAGGAGAGTAGTTGTTGTAAAAATCTACGCGACTATTCATTGGATGTTTGCTCAATATGTTTGATAAGGTATTGTAGCACGAGCTATGAATCAACCATTATTTGATAATTTGTTGAAAATTCGTCCAGTTTATTACGATTAGTGTATAAATACCTCATGAATGAAAAGATAAAAATCACGACTGCGGCTACGGAAGAACTATTGTCGAGTCTATACGGCCAGCAGACATACCATGTTCAAGCACTGGGTGAAGGTGTGTGGTCGTACGCGTATTCTTTTGAACGCGAGATGGTTAAATATGTGATTCGCTTTGGCGATGTTCCAGATAATTTTGAACGAGATGCGTTTGCGGCCGGCTTTAGTAGCCCTGATCTGCCAATTCCACAAATATTCGCCATCGGCAAGGCCGGTGATGCATTTTATGCGATTTCGTCATTCGTAGCCGGTGAGTTTTTGGAGCAGTTGCCACCCGGAAAAATCATCGCCGCTACCCCATCTCTACTAAAATCACTCAGAGCGCTGCGATCGATAGAGATATCTTTGACTACGAAAGGATATGGCTTCTTTGACCAGCATGGTGTCGGCAGCCATGATTCGTGGAAGGCATTCTTACTGGATGATAAAAATGAATCAAAGGGTAGCCTGATCCGTGGATGGAAAGAGGTATTGCAAAAATCAGAGATGGGTATGGCGGCGTATGACAAACTGTGGAGTAAGTTTCAATCACTGATCGAGTATTGCCCGGAAGATAAAAGACTCGTGCACTCGGACACAGTCAATAGGAATGTGCTGGTCGAGAATGACAAGGTTACGGCAGTACTCGACTGGGGATCGGCTTTTTTTGGTGATCCGCTTTACGAAATTGCCTGGATCAAGTTTTGCGAACCATGGTCACCCCACTTTAAATCCGCGCAGGTTGTGGAAAAACTAATGGATGACTACCGTAGTGACCCCAATGCCAATCAAAAGTATTTGGATGAGCGGATGCAATGTTATCTACTAAACATTGCGGCCGGATCTATTACCTACAACGCATTTCGTGGGGATTGGAAGGTTGCACAGGAAATTGTCGAGTATGCGAACAAGTTGTTTGACTAACAATGTGACCCTTCGTTTACCCCAACCAAACCGCATTATCTCACATCTGCTGGATCTGTTCGACTTGTTCTCTCCAGATATGAGACAACTTGAGTTAGCTATATCCCTATAAGCTCTCAAATCAATGAAAAGCGGTGATAGTTTACAATGTTCATATGTCAGAGAATTCAAGGATATTGGAGAAATACGAGCGCCTTGGGCCTCAAGTGTTTGGAGAAAGTGCAAACAAGGTAGAGCCTGAAAAAATACCCGCGCTGATTGAAGAATATGTTAAACGAGCAATCGACACAGCACCAAAAGTCGATGAACATAAGCCTATGGAGCATGATATCAATTATTGGGTAGGGTCCGGTGATGGAGTAATGTTATTTAAGATCCCTGATGATTTGCATTTGCTACCTCTAATTGAGCGAGAATTATTTAAACAATTAAGTGAGTTACGAGAAAAAGAGGCAAACTTATACGTTGACCCTAAACTATTAGCTCCGCTCGATCCAGAGATGCCAGATATACTTAAGAAGTACTATCCTGACGAAGACAACAGAGTTGAAACTCCTTTTGATCACGAACTTCGACATTTTTTTGAATTAGATGAAGAAAGGCAAGGAAAAGTTATTGCTTTTGGTTTAGGTAGACGCATTAATGGAGATATCGATGAACTATTTTTTAGAGGGGCGTTTATGCATTACCAAGAAGTGCCGTTGTCCTATGGCTCAAACAATATTAATTCTTTGGTTGGCCCGCTTTACCCGAGCCATGGAGACCTTGTAGACGCACATCAAGAGTTATTTGTTTTAAGAGACACACGTCATACAACAGAAGCAAATTATCAGGTAACTGTAAAAGTAAGGCAATTATTGAACACGCTAACAACAAGCGAAGAGCATTCTGCAAGAATTGTAAGTGCTTGGAAGGATTTTAGGTTGAATAATGGCAGAAAACTAGCTCATATCCAGAGTAAGATAATCCCAAGTTTGCAAGCCACATCCTGGCATTTAAAGTAGAGTGTTCTATCTTCCGACGTAATAATCAATTTTAACTTTGTGTGACCCCATTGGGATTC
>CAZCUC010000035.1:0-6471 GCA_964502225.1 uncultured Pseudomonadales bacterium
TCTAAAGCCCGGATGCGCTCGGTGATGGGAGGGTGAGTACTAAACATCTTGGCCATCCAAGAGCCATGGGTCTCGGTCGTAACAGGATCGTCAATGTAGAGATGGGCGGTCGCGGTATTGGCGGACTCGAGCTGGATACTCTCGTTGGCGGCGATCTTTTTCAGGGCACCGATTAAACCGGATGGCTGGCGAGTCAGGTGGGCGGCACTGGCGTCTGCAAAGAACTCGCGACGGCGAGAGATAGCGAGCTGGATGAGCTGGGCAATAATTGGAGCCAAGATAATAAAGACTAGACCGATCACCATAACGATCGCATTGCCTTTGCTATCACTATCCCTGTCTCCACCACGGTGCCAGCTGAGGCGCCATGACCAGTTGAGGATCATGGCAATACTACCTACCAGGATGGCGACTATGGTCATGAGGCGAGTGTCGTAGTTGCGGATATGGGACAGCTCGTGGGCGATAACTCCCTCTAGCTCGGTGCGGGTCAAGGCATCAATGAGTCCTTGGGTGACCGCGATGGCCCCGTGATCTGGATCGCGACCGGTAGCGAAAGCGTTTAGGGCAGGACTATCGATCACGTAAGTTTTGGGCTTGGGGATGCGGGCAACTGAGGCAAGATTCTCGACTATGTTGGTATAGATAGGGTGGGTTTTGTGTGTGACTAGGTGAGCGCCAGCCATCGACAAGGCGATCGTATCGGAGTTGTAGTAACTGATCCAAGAGCCGACTCCGGAGATAAGCACAGCAAAGATGAGAAAGGTCCAGTCGTAGCCGTAGATGTAGCTAAAGAAATAGCCAAACGCGGTGATGAAAGCGATAAAAAAACCGATGATTAGCCAGCTACGACGCTTGTTGCTGTCGATTTGCTCGTAAATATTTTGCATATTACAAACTTATCTTGGGCGATTTGGTTTCGGCGGCGGTAACACTAGTGGCTGATTCCATACCCTCGACTTTGAGACCGGCCTGCTCCTTGAAGCCGAACATGCCAGCGACCAGATTGCTCGGGAAGGTGACAACGCGCACGTTGTAGTCCGCAGAGAGATCAATGAGAGTGCGTCTGGCATACATGACTTTGTCAGAAGTATCACGGAGCTCTTCCATGAGATTGGTCACTGTCGTATTGGCTTTGAGCTCGGGATTGCTCTCGACGATGACCGAGAGACGAGGGAGGAGATCTCCTAGCATAGAGGCGGCCTTGGATTGCTTATCTATATTGCCAGACTCGGAGGCAGAATTGACGGATTTGCGTGCGTCGGCGAGCATAGTAAGGATATCTTTCTCGTGCTTGAGATAGCCTTTTACACTGGCTTCTAAATTGGGGATCAAGTCGGCTTGGCGCTTGAGCTGGTTGCCGATCTCCTGGATGCTGGCTTTGATCCTGGTGAGGGCTGTCTGGAAGAAGTTGTAGAGAGAGACCAGGTAAAGACCGACGCCGACGGCTAGTAGAATAAGAATAGTTGATGTTTGCATATATCCTCCTATTTATTTGTTACAGGCACAGTATAGCAAATTTATGATAAAATGTGATCTTGCGAGGGGCTGTAGCGAAGTTGGTTATCGCGTCTCCCTGTCACGGAGAAGACCACGGGTTCGAGTCCCGTCAGCCTCGCAAAGTAAAAATACTGGATGTTCTATTTATTTTTGACATTTTCATTGTCAAAGAGCATTTCACCCTGCTCTTCTATAAGTTCCGCAATCTCCTGAAATATTGAAGCAAACCTGGTATCGACCATTTCTTGCGATTCAGTGGAGTTAACATCTTTGATACTTTCTAGTTCCTGCTTGATGTTTAATAAGGACTTTTTGGCTTCGTCATCATCTACTCCACTGCAAATTACCAAAAAGCTCTCAATCAATTTAATACTCATCCTGTCTATTTGCTTTTGGTCTGAGTTTGGAGATCTTTTCATCTCTGCAGCTGTTTTTATAAGATTGTCGATGGTTGTAGCGGAAATCCGCTGTGTTTTGATCTTGTTTTTGACGTATGAAAATAGTTCATAGAACGAGTTGGCAATATGGTAGTTAGCAACTTGTAGACTCTTTCCACTTTTTAGGGCCTCTGCTGATTGATGGAAGAATGAGAGTGATTTTGTGTAGTATTTCTGGGCCGCTTCGGCCTGGCCAGTCAACATTGCATCGTTCATATCGTACTTTAAGGCACCCAGTAGGATTTTGAGACTAATCCTTATAACAACAAGTGCAGAAAATATACCTGCTATAAGTTTAACTAAATAGTTATCTCTGAGAACGCTCGCAGATCCGAAAATCACAGGGTTGACTGCTACTATGGCAATCATTAGAAGTAAGAGGAGTGAAATCACGAAGCTTTCAAATAAATCCACTGTCAACTCTGTGCCAAATGCCTCAAATTTCTTTTTCATGTTTGCCAGCGAGACAGCAAACCATGCAGTACCAGATACCATGGTCACAGGTGTTAGAACAGCTACTACTATCCCCATATCTAAGACTAGAATGGCAGGCAGACAGAATAGAGCATAGAGAATGGAGTGTTGAATGGCAGGTACATACTTAAAATCGACCGATTCTATAGCTATTTGCCTTTCTTTGCTCGACAGCGGTATGGCAAAAAATGTTTTTAGAACTTTATCTACAAGTAATTTTTTAATCATAGTATTTAATTGTATACCATATATTTAAATATTTATGGCCAAGTGATATCAGTTTGATCTCGTTGACACAACCCATAAAGTTTTGCTATTGTGGTCATAGATAATTATTTTCCTGCCCGGGAGGTTTTAATCTATGGAAACGAAACTAAAGCAGTTGCTAAAAACTATAAAGCTCAATGAATCGATGCTATCTATGATCTTTGGGGTGGTAACTGTACTCCTGATCGGAGTTTTGGTAGTCAGGATGTACGGAGCCAACCAACCCACCCTCACCGACGAAGCCGACAAGACCGAAGTGGCCATGGAGAAAGTCGGGGATGTAGCCGTTGAAACCAAAGAAGATGGCAAGAAATACCCTGCTGAACTAGCCGAGAAAGTAAGTGTAGAGAAAGGTGATAGTCTCTGGAAAATAGCAGAAAAGCAGTACGGATCTGGATATAACTGGGTAGACATCGCCAAGGAAAATGGACTAAAGAATGCAAGCCAAATAGAGGTTGGGCAGGAACTAAAGCTCCCCAAGACTGCGGTGATTATGCCAGAGAAAGCCATGGTAGCCGAAGTTAAACCAGCTGAAACTGCACCTCTAACTATCACTGGTGATAGCTACACAGTAGCCAAGGGTGACCATCTCTGGGGAATTGCGGTGAAAGCTTATGGTGATGGGTACAAATGGGTCGAGATTGCCAAAGATAACGCCATCGCCCACCCCAATTATATTGAGGTCGGCCAAGTACTCAAACTCTCTCGCTAATTTTAGTTAACTTTTATTTATTGAGAACCGTTCTTTGTATCAAACAAAGAACGGTTCTTTGCACCATCAGACCGTAACTATGGCTAGCGCGTTGGTATTGCCTGGCTTCTGCCAGTGGTAGCCATGGACTACTATGATGGTCTGGCCATGGTGGAGATAATCTTGTTTGACTAGATCTTTGATAATCGATTCGGCGGAGCTAAATGGCCCTGCTGGCATCTCGATTTTGACTGGGTGGATGCCGTATGACAAAGTGAGCGACTCAGCAGTACTCTGGTTGTCGGTCGCGGCAATGACTGGGACAGTCAAGCGATACTTGGCTAGACACCTGGCGGTATAACCGGTTTCCGTAAATACCAAGACCGCGTCGATCTCGGGCTTCATGACTGAGTTGACGATGCCTACGACAGCGCTCGCGATATTGCTGGTAGGATCCTGATCCACAAAAACCATTTTGTGCACCGAGTGGCGAGATTCGTTCCATTTGGCGATCCTGGCCATGGTCTCGACTGTTTTGACTGGATACTTGCCACCTGCGGACTCGCCGGAGAGCATGATTGCGTCGGTACCATCGAAGACAGCGTGCGCCACATCGGTCACCTCGGCCCGAGTTGGTCGCGGGTTTTGGATCATGGACTCGAGCATTTGGGTGGCGGTGATGACTGGTTTGTTGGCTAAGCGACACTTGTCGATAATCGTCCTCTGCCAGTAAGCGAGCTGTTCAAATGGTACCTCGACCCCTAGATCGCCGCGTGCCACCATGACAGCGTCGGCTTCTTTGACGATCTCGTCGATCCGATCAATGGCTGGCTGGCTCTCGATTTTGGCCACGATTTTGGCGGTCATTTTGCGCGTATTTAGCTCTTGGCGCAGGAGTTTGATATCTCTGGCGGAGCGCACGAAAGAGAGACCAACATAATCGATTTTGGCTCTGGCGTTGCCGTTGAGCTGTTCGATATCGCGCTCGATGAGCGAGGGAAAATCGACATCGACGCCGGGAAGATTGACCCCTTTGCGATTTTTGATGGTCGCGTCGTTTTTGATTTTGACAGTTAGTTTGTCGTCCTCGACTTTGACCACCTCGGTTTCGATAAAACCATCGTCTACCAAGAGATCTTGACCGACTTTGAGTAGCTTGTAGATCTGAGCGTGAGGAATGATGACGTTGATGCCAGGGACAAAGGAGAGGCCAATTTCTAGGTGCTCACCGGCTTTGACTGGGACGTCGAGTTTGTCTCTTGTCTCTAGCCTTACTTCGGGACCCTGGAGATCTAGTAGGATACCGACAGTTTTGCCTTTTTTGTCCGCAATAGATTGGACGAGCTTGATATGCTCACCGTGCCACTCGGGCGTTGAGTGTTTGGTATTAAAACGAAAGACGTTTACCCCAGCATCCATTAGGCGAGAGAGCACCTCTTCGGTTTCACTAGCTGGACCGATCGTGGCGACTATTTTCGTGAGTTTATCTGTATGCATAATGTCCTTTCCTATATTTTTTAATTTACAATTTACACAAAACTCTGACCGGTCACGTCAGAGGGAATGGTGAGTCCCATGACTTTGAGTACTGTAGGTGCGACATCGACTAGAGAGCCGATAGAGTGCGCCAATTTAGAGTACTTTGAGCTTACCAGAATAAAGGGAACTAGGTTGGTGGTGTGGGCAGAGAGGTTGGCGCCGGTTTCTTTGTCGCGCATTTCTTCGGCGTTGCCATGGTCTGCAGTGATGATCACAGTATAGCCATGTTGCTTGGCTTGTTCCACGATGATCTTTAGGGCTCGATCGATGGTCTCGACACCCTTGATGGCGGCTGAGACGTTGCTGGTGTGGCCGACCATGTCGGCGTTGCAGAGATTGGTAAAGATCGCCTCATGGAGACCGGTTTGCAAGTCACTTGCGACAAACTGGGCGATGTCCAGAGTCCGCATTTCTGGTTTTTCGTCGTGGGTTTTGACGTCAGAGTTGCTATCAAACATCATGCGATCCTCCCCTTCCCAGGCATCTTCGCGCTTGCAGTTCAAGAAAAATGTCATGTGGGGGAACTTTTCGGTTTCGGTGACGCGGAGCTGTTTGAGACCTGCCTCAGATATTACCTGACCGAGTGTGCTACCAGCGTCCTCGAGCGGGTAGGCTACGTCCACCTGGTACTCAGGACTGTACTGAGTCATGGTCACATAGGAGAGATCCTCTGGCCCATCTTTGAGGAATTTTTCGGTGAGCTGTCTGGTGCGATCATTGCGAAAATTGACAAAAATGACGGCGTCGTGCGAGCAAATAGCCCCTTCCTCTCCCGGTCCTACTTCTATGCAAGCTGGGACCACATATTCGTCGGTCACGCCTGCTTGGTAGCTATCTTCGAGAGCTTCTTTGGCAGAGTGATATGTTTTACCATCCCGCTTGATCAAAACGTTAAAGGATTTGTCGGTACGATCCCAGTTGTGGTCGCGGTCCATGGCATAGTAGCGGCCAGCGATACTAGCGATCTTGCCGATGCCGATCCTCTTTATCTCGGTTTCTAAACTTTCTAGATACTTGAGCGCACTACTGGGGCGAGTGTCTCTGCCATCGGTAAAGACATGGAGATAGACTTGCTTGATACCGTGTTTTTTAGCGGCTTCGAGCAGGGCGACCATGTGGTCTTGGTGCGAGTGGACCCCGCCGGTTCCGATCAGACCTTTGATGTGGAGAGTAGAGCCGTTCTTTTTGACGTGCTCAAAGGCTTTGAGAAATGAGGGATTGTCGAAGTATGAACCATCTTTGATTTTGTTGCTAATACGGACTAAATCTTGATAAAGCACTTTGCCGGCACCAATAGTCATGTGATTCACTTCACTCGTACCCATCTGACCATCTGGTAGACCCACTGCCTCACCGGATGACTCGATCACAGCAAAGGGGTAGTCGTTGAGCAGAGAGTCGTAGTACGGCGTCCTGGCATTGGCGATGGCGTTGCCCCGATATTTGTTGGTGATGCCCCAGCCATCCAGGACGATCAGGAGGAGTTTGTCAGCCATGATTCACTTGCCTTTCGATAGTCATGAGCCGGTTGTATTTGCTGACGCGCTCGCCACGAGTAGGTCC
>CAZCUC010000036.1:0-6383 GCA_964502225.1 uncultured Pseudomonadales bacterium
GCTCCCCCGGTAGGGCTCGAACCTACGACATCCTCGTTAACAGCGAGGCGCTCTACCGACTGAGCTACAGGGGATCGGTTATTCAATTGTTAACTCAGCAATTATATCACCCCACACTGGGAATCAGAGCGTCGGAGTCCTTTGCTATACTAGTCTGGATGTCAGACAAAATAAAGATCAATATTTTACGTGCCTTTGTCGATGAACGCGGAGATTATGGTAACCCTACGGGGATTGTTCTTGACACGGCACAGCAGATCAGACCATCTGCTCGGCAAAAAATCGCCACCACCCTCCACTTCACCGACACTGTCTTCATCAACAGTTTAGATCCCATCAATGTCAGCTTTTTCAACCCGGAGCAAGAAACCAAATTTGCGGGAGACTCGCTGATCAGCACAGCCTATTTAATCAAGCATGTTCTAGAAAAAAATGCCGATCTAATCATATGTAGGGGCGGACATATCAAGACTTGGAGCGAGGGTGAGCTCACCTGGATTGAAGCTAGTCTAGAAGGAACGCCGGGTTGGCAACACCAACAACTAGCTAGCCCAGAAGCAATTGACAGTATTACGCCCGAACAATCATCGCACTACGAACACACCATGGTCTGGGCATGGGCCAACGAAGCAAAAGGACTAATCAGATCACGCACTTTCCTCCCCGATTGGGGCACGCTTGAAGATCAGGGCAATGGTTCAGGCTCAATGCAACTAGCCAAGATATTGGGTAGAAAAATAGAAATTCACCAAGGTAGGGGGTCCCTTATTTATGCAGAACCATCAATCAACAACCTCTCTAAGGTCGGAGGGAGAGTGCGCATAGATGCCCCTCATCAAGTAAATATGATAGACTGAGCACATACAAAATGTTTGGAGGTAATTATGATGAACTTTAATTCCTGGGATAATATGATGAGTTGGGGTGGACGTCCCTGGATGGGAGCTGGATTTGGACTCCTCACTATCTGGTCATTGGTCTGGTCTGGTCTAGCACTCTGGAAGTCAGCCAGAAACAACGATCGCTACTGGTTCCTCGCCCTCCTTCTCATCCATACTGCCGGCATCCTGGATATGCTCTATCTTTTTGTTTTCGCCAAAAACAAACTAGTCTTAATCAGCGAACCAGGTAAAACCAGCAAAAAGACTACCTTAAAGAACTGACTGTGAGTGATTTAGTCACGCGTTTTGGCACGTTCTCTGATCTGCATCAGTCACCCATGTACGCAACCATGATGCAATCGATCGGCTGGGACGTAGCAGGCCCGCTCGGCTCACGGCTCTACTATCGCAGTCTCGGTCCGCTCAGTATCGCCAAAATCCAGCGACCTAAAACACTCGACCTCTCCTGGATAGTGCAGTTTCGCAAAGAACACAAAACACTCACCACCTACCTCGAGCCAGGGATATCTACTCCTTTACCTGCCACTCGACTAGGCCTTAAAGTCGAGCCGTTTGCTCACTCTTGCACCTCTCTCCTCGATCTTCTCCCCACTGAACAAAACATTCTCAACTCATTCACCCAAAAAACCCGCTACAACATCGTCCACACTCTCAAAAAATCTGATCTAAAAATCCAAACTACCCAACTAGGCAAGCTCTCCCCGAAACAATTAAACGACTTCTTCGCTCTCCACGCGCAGTGGTCCAAGCAAAAACACGTGATCGGTTACTCCCTCGAGCTTTTAAATGCCATTCTCAATTCATTTGCCAAATCTGGCGATCTCCACCTCGCCTACCATGGGGACCAGCTCGTTGGCACCCTCCTCGTCCTCTACCATGACTCTGTCGCCACCTACTGGGCCGCCTTCGCCAGTCCTTTAGGCTACAAATCCTTCGCCCCCACCCTCCTCACCTGGCAAGCCCTCCAAACAGCCAAAACAAAAAAATACGAGATTTTTGATTTTGGCGGTATTTATGATCCCCGCTACCCCCGCATGTACAAAAAATGGATGGGGTTCACCAAGTTCAAGTCCGGCTTCAACCCCACTGTCATCTCCTATCCACCCACTACCCTTCAACTATTCTGGTAAGAAAAGAAAAGTAAAATTTACCTTAAAAGTGCAGGAGTATTTCAACAATTCGCAAAATTTACGCAGGCCGTGCAGGCCGAGTTAGAGGTCGCTGATTCACCAGAATCAGATAGACCGCTTTTGCACTTGGGGAAATACTCCGAACTTTAGGAAATTTTAAACGTTAATCTAGATAGTCTTGCAACATCCTGCGCTTACTCGGGTGCTTGAGCTTCCTCAGTGCCTTGGCCTCAATCTGGCGGATCCGCTCTCTGGTTACCCCAAATTCTCTCCCCACTTCTTCGAGGGTCATAGGCTTTGCCCCGCGCAGTCCAAACCTCATCTCAAGTACTTTTGATTCTCGATCAGACAACCCAGACAACACTTCTTCAATATTCTCTCTCAATAGTCGCTGGGTAGTCAGCTCGTAGGGCGAGGCTTGTTTGGTATCCTCAATAAAATCACCGAGGTATGAGTCCTCATCTTCCCCAATTGGGGTTTCAAGCGATGTGGTTTTTTGCGAAATCTTCAGGATTTCGCGCACTTTCTCGGGCGAGATTTCCATCACTTCTGCCACTTCTTCTGGCAGTGGCTCTCTACCTAGGGTCTGCATTAGCTTGCGCGAAATACGAATCAACTTGTTGATAGTCTCGACCATGTGGACTGGGATCCGGATCGTTCTGGCTTGGTCGGCAATTGCCCGCGTAATAGCCTGGCGGATCCACCATGTAGCGTAGGTAGAAAACTTGAATCCTTTTTTCCAATTGTACTTCTCAACCGCTCGAATAAGTCCTTTATTCCCCTCTTGGATCAGGTCCAGGAAAGACATCCCTCGACCAATATATTTCTTGGCAATCGAAACCACGAGCCGCAAGTTGGATGAAGTTAGTTTTTCCTTGGCCTTGGCATCCCCTGCCTCAGTTTTTTGTGCCAAGTCTATCTCCTGGTCGCGACTAAGTAGTGGGATCCGCCCAATCTCTCGCAAATACATCCGCACAGGATCGGAGATCGCTCTGGAGTCTAGAGTCGAGAGAACTTCTAGTTCTTTTTCAAGATCAGTTGTTTCGCGCTCTGCCTTTTCCTCGCCCGAGTCTGCCACACTTTCATACAAATCAATTTCTTTTAACAATAGCTCTTCATAGAGATCATCTAGCATCGCGACGTGGTGCTCTGCATCTGGGAACAGATCCATAATTTCGTCTTGAGTGACGTAACCACGCGATAAACCCTTCAAAATCAATTCGCGAACTTTTTTCTTTCTCCCATCACTCATCTCACCCGGTTCCAGGTTCTGGCTGGCTACCACATCTGCTTTTTTCGTCACCACTGGCTCTGACGCCAGGGTTTGAGATTTTTTTACTACTTTCTTCTTGGTTTTGGCTGGCATTGCTATATTATACCAGACAAACTACTTGAGAGACTTACAAATCTTGCCTGGAGGTCAGCTGTCATCTCGCCCTTTTTCTCAGCCTCGGCTATCTCACTCGCCAATTTCTTGAGCTCTCCTTTCACATACATCCCGCGCATCTCCTGACACACCCTGTCCCATTCTTTTTCTGGATCATCTACTCTCGAGAGGTCTAGTAAATAAGATTCATCAAGTAAGGGCTGGAGCTCGGGGGGTAAATCCTTTGAAAATTCCTGGATTTTAAAGGCTTCTTTAGTCTCAAATCCTTGGAGTTTTTCGATGATTTTTTGGCTAGCCATCATTTCCAGCCAAGCAAGCTCGATTTTGGGCAATTTAGTCTTAACCTTGTCAAAAAACTGTAGCGAAAGCGCTAGCAAGTAATGTTCTAGCTCCTCTCGCCTACTCACCTGTCCTTTCTCGATCGACTTGACTGTTTTCTTGAGAATGTTTAGCTCTCTCTTTTTGTTTGCTCTATCAATTTCACTGTAAATACTCTCCTCAGGTACACTCAATTTTTTTGCCAGCTCTCTGGTATAGTGAGCCCGCATCACCGAGTTGGTTATTTGGGCTAGAGCTGGTATCACTTCTTCGGCGATAGTTTTGGCTCCAGCTCCAGTTTTGGCATCGTTATGAGCTAGCGAGCTATCTATCAAAAAGTCCCAGTACAATACCGATTTTTGGACCATTTCTCGCCAACCCCGGCCATTTACAGTCGCCACATCACCCGGATCTTTTCCTCCTGTAATTTGTACAACTCTTATACTCAAATCTATGCTTTCAGCAATTGTCACCGCTCTTTTTATTGCCTCCTGACCAGCCAAATCAGAGTCCAATGACATCACCACATTCTTGGTGAGCCGACTCATTAACTGAGCTTGTTCTAGAGTGAATGCGCTCCCTTTAATCGCCACCACATTTTTTACTCCTGCCTGCCACGAAGGGATCACATCGAGCTCCCCTTCTACTAGCACAATCGCATCGGCCTTGCGGATCGCCTCGCGGTTTTCCCACATGCCATACAGCATTTTACTTTTGCTGTAGAGCATGGTCTCTGGGGAGTTAATATATTTAGCCTCTTTCTCATCTTTGAGGAGAGTTCTCCCCGAAAACCCCACCACTACTCCTTTATGATCTTTGAGGGGGAACATGACCCGTCCCCGAAACCTATCGTAAAAATGACTCGACTGATTCCTGTTTTCTGATTCCTGTTTCCTGATTATGAGTCCCACCGCCTCCAAATCTTCTGGCGCATATTTCTTTTTGGTCACCAAAAAGTCCGATACACTCCGCCACTGGTTGGGGGCGTAACCCAGGTTAAACAAGTTTATTGCTTCACTCCCTATCCCTCTGCTCTTGAGATACTCCCTCGCTTCCTCTCCGCTTTTGTGTTTGGTTAGCAAAAAATGGAAGTATTCAGATGATAGTGACATGATCTCGAGCAGTTTTTTCTTGTATGCATCCTGCGAAGTAGGCCTGTATGACTCGAGGGTAATCCCAACTCTTTTGGCCAGTGCCTCGAGGGCTTCGAGGAAAGACATGCCATCGTACTTCTGCAAAAAACTAATCACATCGCCACCCTCTTGGCAACCAAAACACTTGAAAGATTGCCGCTCGGCCGAGACGATAAAGCTGGGCGACTTTTCCGAGTGGAACGGACACAATCCCTTGAAATGACGCCCGGCCTTCTTGAGTACTACTCTCTCCCCAATAATCTCGACTATATCGACGCTAGACTTAACCTTCTCTACCTGATCATTCATCCCGCTTCCCCATCCCCTTGGCTACAAACGGCCTAAACTCATCCAACTTGTCTTGTTCCTTGCTAAACACAAACAACAATTTGTTCATCCAGTTGTGCAGATCTTCGGCAAAGTGGATATTTTCGATTTTAAAATTCTTAATGTTGCCGGCAGATGACCGTGCTACAAAAGTCCCGAGTCCAAAGATTGATTGGATATAACCCTTGCTATACGAAGCCGAGTCCACCACTTTATCTAACCCAAGCGACATCTGGTATCTAGTCCAAGGAGTCGTATGGATAAACTTGGTCAGTCTCCGACTAGTGATAATAAACACAGTTTTTGTAAAGACTTTAAAAATCCACCCTATCCCCCCAAACATCACCAGTGCACCAATAATTAGTATCATGGCGATCAATCCACCATACTCAAAACCCAGCATCTTGCCAGTATTGGCTACAAGGAGCGATCCTACAAACACGGCAATCGCGACTATTAGACTAAAGCCAACCAACCTGACCATCAACATCATCGGCGCTTCTCTGGTAGCATAAAGGATTTTCTCGTCTTCTGCCTTCCCGGGGAATACTAGATCTGTATAAGGCGCTTTAAACTCAGCTACTTCAAAAATGTTTTGCATATCGCTATTGTACCCCAACTTGTGCTAGCAATTTGCTCACCACTTCCGTGGCCCAATCCACCCCTACTTGTTTAGGGATGTGAAAAAAAGCCAGTTTTGTTTCTTTTTTCTTATGCCTCATCAGGGTATACATCGAAAAATTACATACAAACCGTCCAGCATCGTCCGAGAACAATACTCCAGGCATGGGAGTTAGTCTTAAGTCCAGTTCTATCTTGTCTGGACCACCTAGCTCAATCGGCACATACCCCTTCGCTCTCGAACCGAAAAGGTTTTGTGCGAACCGCTCTATACGTATACTTCTCCCTCTGGGATACTGGCCTAGCCCTACAATCAAGTTGTAGCCTCTCTTAACAATATCTTTGTATGGTTCGTATTCAAATTTAACTTTTAAGGTTACTTTATCCGCCTGGACTTCTAGAGCTTGCAATACTTCTTGTGATACGTTCTTTGACTTCCCACCCCAACTACTAAATGCGTAGATCAAAACACTCTTTTTCATTTTGGCGGAGGAGGTGGGATTCGAACCCACGCGTGCTTGCGCACAATTGATTTCCAATCAATCAGAATGGTCCACTATCTGAC
>CAZCUC010000037.1:0-6324 GCA_964502225.1 uncultured Pseudomonadales bacterium
ACGTTAGGCGACATTATTAGCTTTTTGAGGGAGCCGCTATGACAAAAATAAGTACTGTACAAATTAACGGTTCTGAGCTCAAATGTATGCTTTGCGGATATAACCAGTTTTGGCAGGCCGACACGTTACTCAATCGAAAATGGCTGGCGGCTCTCGACCTAGAAGGTTTTAGTAGTGGTGGCAAAGCATACATTTGCAACAAGTGCGGCTATAAGCACGAATTCTTCCCTCAAAAAAGCTAATCACGCCTTCACTCATTTCATTCGTTCGGGGGGCGCTGCGCTTTCGCTCGGATAGAAGGAGAGCATTTTACTATCCTCGCTCACCCTCGCCTAACTAGCGTGTATGCGGTTCGGACTCAGCTCGTCCTCACCCAGATTGCTCGACTGATGCGAGTATAATATATTTTATCAGTCGGCAACCTCGCATACACGCGCGACGTTAGCTGACATATATTTGTACTATTTTTATGTTTGCGGGCCACTCTGCAAGTGCAGAGTCATTTTCTTTAGGGGGATTATTTTTAGAGGGGGATGAGGCTAAATTAAGTATTAGTTAAGCCCTCAGGTTTTCCGCTAGTGATTCTATCGACGCTACGACCACCATAGCCATAACTTCTTGATGGTGAGAAGTTCTACCATCTATCAAGCTCCTCAAATCACCTCTATCAACCAATCTTTTTATGATCGCATTCTTTTCAATATGTCCCCATGGAAGTACCTCTCCCGCCTCTGCTTTTAGGAAAACCTGCTCGAAATCCTCCACAAACATATCTAGAGTAGCGAGAGGCATAACCTTAAAGATTGGCTCGATAAATGGCAATTGTGTCTCTTCACTGACACGACTATGCAGAACCTGCTCCGCCTCTTTTACATCTTTACTCTTAGCCATGTCAGCTAGTACTTCACCCAGTTCTTTCGCGCTTAGTTTTGACATGCACACTCCCTTAGGCAGGAATAAATATAACTATTATTTTACTACATCTATCATGTTTACACTATTTTGCATCTAGTCTCATTCAGCTCAGTGTATTCACCCCTAACCCCTCTACACTGAGCTGAAAAGGAGTAGAGACAAGTGCAGAGTGGCCCGCAAACTGAATTAAGGAACAAATATACATCTCCTTCCTTATAGTCAGTCGACCGCGTTGCACTCTCGCTCCAGTTGCTTTGAGAAGAATATTTTAGCAACTTCCGCCCGGGTCAGCTAACTAGCGCGTATCTGGTTCGCTTCATTGCACTCGCTCTCCCATATTGCTCGCACGGTGCGAGTATAATCAATTGTACCGTGCGGCAACATCAGATATGCTCCAAGTTAGGTGACATATACTTGCACCATTTATATGTTCGCGCGCAATTTTACATTACATGTAAAGATATATTATTTTTAGAGGGGGATGAGGTGTCGGCTACGCCGACTTTAATATATTAAAGTTTAATAATTTCATCAACTTAACATAGACCAGCCCCTCTCTTGAGTTTTGACAGAAAAACCCTATAATATCTATATGGTTTTAGCAGAGTTAGGTAGACATAGTCAATTAATGTCAATTTCTCCACCATCTGGCAATGGTTATGATCATTTGCAAATCGCTCTTCAATCTGGAAGCTTAGAGACAACAAGTAAACGCAACCCTTCTCAACCAATAGTTATTTCTCCTGCACAATACCGCACTCGTCGTCGCAAAGCGTATGTCGAAGAAGTAGTTTTAAACGCACGATTTACCAGTCACTACCTACTCACTCACGATCCAGTTAGCCTAATTAAGTTACTTTCCGCTAGGCATATTAAACAGCGTCCTAATTGGCAATTAATGAAAGAGGGAAACAATAGTATATCGGGTACTTGTGCTACCGAAGCTCACACTATGCCCTATCATGTCGCTCGGAGGGTTCTTAGTCAGATTCCCAACAGTGACATTCAGGGGAAAAATGTCTTAGATCTATTTTCTGGTCATGGAGCATTTTCATTTCTTTTAGGCACTGGCTGGAAGGGAGTTTTGCCTAAAAAGCTAATTGCGACTGACTTGGCATATGATAATACCAAGCTTTTTTCCAAGTTCATAGATCCCCATGCTAACTGGAACTCTTGGCAGTCCATTTTCCCTACCCAGATTCAAGAGAACTCCCTCAGACCAAACTTTATTACGGTGAACTGTGGCTCTGTCCCACTCGAGTCAGGCTCTATACACACGGTGTTTGCCGATCCTCCATTCAATTACCTTACTAAAACATCAGATAACCCTGCCACTATCTTTAATAGTGCGCTGACCGAGTGCAACCGCTTGTTAGCAGACTCAGGATCAATTTACGCTTTATGGCCATTTCAGTGGATGGACAACATCGATATTCCGCAGAGATTACACCTAGAGACACTTTCCTCAAATGTAGGTAAAACTTGGTTTGATATCGCTCTGCTCAAATTCACCAAGAAATAGTTAAATATTGAAGACTACATTTCAGCTCAATGTATTCACCCCTAACCCCTCTGCACTGAGCTGAAGAGGAGTACAGGGTACATATAAAGTTGCGCGCGAACTGAATTAAGGAGTAGACATACATCTCCTCACTGCGTTCTCACTTCGCACTGTCATATGTTAGGATAAATATCATGCTCCAATCTGCCTGGGAAGAAATCGAGGATCTTTACACCCATCCATTTGTGGATCCATCCACTGTCGCCCAGTTTAGATTACTCCACGACAATCAACCTACCCACACCAAAGGCGAGGGCAACCCTCTCCACTACTGCTCTTTTTTCCTCCCATATGACCAATCAGCCGGCAAAATCTATCTTGGTCATCACAAGAAAGCAGACGACTGGATCCCACCCGGTGGCCATATCGAACCAGGAGAAACTCCCAGTCAGGCGGCCGTCCGCGAGATGAAAGAAGAGCTTGGGGTAGTGATCACTAGGGATCAGCTCAAACCATTTTGTCTTTCGGTCAAAGAGATCAATCGCCCAGAAAAAGGCTGCATGGCCCACTACGATGTTTGGCACCTAATCCACCTGCCCGTCCAGGATTTTGATTATCTCAAATCCGAGTACCATGACGCGCACTGGTTCCCCATCTCAGACGGCGTTAAAATGATCACCAAAAATCCAGATTTTGCTCAGATCATCCAGAAATTGCTCTGAGCTGTACGGCGTAAGCCATATGCGTTAAAATGAATCGATATGAACATAGCCTGTATCGGGACTGGATTTGTCGGGGTTGTCACAGCTGGTGTCCTAGCCAAGCTAGGTAACCAGGTCATCGGGCTCGACATCGATGAGCAAAAAGTGGCCTCACTCAAGCAGGGGATCGTCCCCTTTTACGAGCCCGGCTTGACCGATCTACTCCTAGAGACCCAACAATCTAACCACCTCAGTTTTACCAGTGACTACCAAACAGCCATCTCACCTGCAGACATCGTCATGATCATGGTAGGCACACCCACATCCCCTAGTGGCGAAGCGGACCTCAAGTACGTTTTTGCCTCCGCACAGTCCCTCGCTCCCTACCTCAAGGAAAACGCCATCGTCATCATCAAAAGTACCGTCCCGCCAGGAACAAACGCCAAGGTTCGCGACCTGATCGCGGCCAAAACCAAAGTTGCGTTTGAGATGGCCTCGGTCCCAGAGTTCCTCAAAGAGGGGACCGCGGTAGAAGACACTCTCCACCCAGACCGCATCGTCCTCGGAGTCGAATCGCAGAAAGCTCGCGACCTCCTAGTTGCGCTCCATACTCCCCTGACGAGCAACATTGTTGTGATGAAACCAGAGAGTGCTCAGATGTGTAAATATGCCGCCAACAACTACTTGGCTACCAGGATTACATTTATCAACCAGATAGCCGATCTCTGTGAGCTAAACGGAGCCGATATCGAAGAGGTTATCAAAGGTATTGGTGAAGATAAACGGATCGGCAAACACTACTGGTATCCTGGTCTTGGATATGGCGGATCTTGTTTCCCCAAAGACGTCAAAGAAATAGCCTCGTACGCCAAATCTGTCGGTCAAACAGAGAGTCTATTTATCAAAATCGACGATCTCAACGAAAAGCGCATCCCCAAGCTCATGGCGCACTACGACCAGCTGGTAGGTGGATTTGCCGGCAAGACAGTTGCCATCCTCGGTCTCTCGTTCAAGAAAAATACCAATGACACACGGGTTGCCCCATCTCTCGCAGTCATCCCTTGGTTGGTTCAAAAAGGCGCTAAAATCAGAGCCACCGATCCCAAAGCGATTGACGAAGCCAAATCTCTTTTACCAAGTGGAGTTGAGTATTACCCGGATCCCTACACTACAGTGCAAGGCGCACACGTTGTGATCCTCCTAGTTGAGTGGGATGAGTATACGAGTCTAGATTTGTCCAAACTGAGCACTCTCATGCTCGAGCCAAAATATTTCCTCGATACTCGCAACCAGTATAACTCGACTACTGCAACAACAGCCGGACTCAAATATAAAGGTATAGGGCGATAAGGATTTAAAAAATATGCCACATAAAATTTTAATAACTGGTGCTGGTGGGTTTGTCGGTACCTATCTGATCAAAGAACTAAAGCTGGATCCCGAGTGCGAGATTTTTGGCTCAGTTTTCAAATCTACTAGCGACATCTCTACTCTCCTGAGCGCTGACCACATCATCGAAGGAGACTTGAGCGATTCAAGCTTCACGTCTGAGCTCATCATGAAAACTCAGCCAGAGGTCATCTATCACTTGGCCGCCCTCTCCGTCGTGGGCTCCAGTGTCGACAAGGCTGTTTCGGTGATGAATACCAATACCACGATTTCGTACAACATCCTCGAAGCAGTCAAAGCTCACGCGCCTACCGCCAAATTTATTGCCATCTGCTCGGCCAACGAGTACGGTGCAGTCACAGACACGACCAACTCTATCAACGAATCCACCCCCCTGCGCCCACTCAATCCCTATGCCGTCTCAAAAGTGACGCAAGAAATGCTCGCCACTATGTACCACTTGGCCTATGGTCTCAAGGTGATTATTTTGCGGCCGTTCAACCATACTGGTATTGGCCAAACCACCGAATTTGTCATCCCCAAACTAGCCGAGCAATTTGCCAAAATCGAAAAAGGTCTCTTGCCACCAGTTATTGAAGTCGGCAACCTCGATACCGTGCGAGATTTTACCGATGTCCGCGACATGGTCCGTGGCTACGTCTTGGCCGCCCAAAAAGGAGTACCGGGTGAGATCTACAACTTGGGGAGTAGCCGGGGTTATACCATCCAGCAAATCATCGAGATCTTTACCTCGCTCTCGTCAGCTAAAGTCGAGATTAGGGTCAAAGACGACCTAGTTCGCACTGCCGACGTCCCCGTTTTGATTGCGGATATCTCCAAATTCCAGTCCCTCACTGGCTGGCAACCATCTATCGAGCTAAATACTACAATTTCGGATATACTTAATTATTATAGGGGATAAATTATGACTAAAAAAGCTCTAATTACTGGCGTCACCGGACAAGACGGTTCTTATCTAGCCGAGTACTTACTAGAAAAAGGTTACAAAGTATACGGCATGAACCGGCGCACCAGTACCCCCAATTATTCACGGATCAAAGACATCGTCGATCAAATAGAGTTGGTCTCGGGAGACCTCCTCGACCAACACTCCTTAACTCAAGTTATCAAAGATATCCAGCCCGACGAGATCTACAACTTGGCGGCGCAAAGTTTTGTCAAAGCCAGCTGGGAACAGCCCATGTTTACCGGCGAGTCAACTGGGCTAGGCGTGGCTCGCATGCTCGAAGCGGTCCGTTTTGCTTGTCCCGGAACCAAGTTTTACCAAGCTAGTTCCAGCGAAATGTTTGGCAAAGTCCAAGAGATCCCTCAGGTAGAGAGCACTCCGTTTTGGCCTCGTTCGCCCTACGGTGTGGCCAAAGTCTATGGCCATTGGATCACGGTCAATTATCGTGAGTCCTACAACCTCTTTGCGGTCTCGGGTATTTTGTTTAATCACGAGTCTCCCAGACGTGGACTAGAGTTTGTCACCCGCAAAATCACCAACACCGTCGCCAAAATCAAGCATGGTAAAGCCGACAAAATCTATCTAGGCAACCCCGATGCCAAGCGCGACTGGGGCTACGCCAAAGATTATGTCGAGATGATGCATCTCATGCTCGAACAGCCTACCCCCGAAGATTTTGTCATCGCGACCGGCGAGACGCACTCTGTCCGCGAGTTTGTGGAAAAAGCCTTTGCCGCCGCGGGTATTGCCAACTGGGAGGACAAAGTGGTTTGGGATGATCCTCGCTACACGAGGCCAGCAGAAGTCGAGCACTTGATCGGCAACCCCGAGAAAGCCAAAAAAATCCTCGG
>CAZCUC010000038.1:0-6226 GCA_964502225.1 uncultured Pseudomonadales bacterium
GTCAATTATTATGGATGGATGGATCAAACACTGCCCATGAAGAAAAACTTAGAGACTCAGCTTGCACAGCAGCTACCTACCATAGTGTATTTAGAAACAACGCTAGGCGTAGGTAAATATCTAGATTCTTATGATAGGTTCTATAGAGACGGCAAGCCTACAAACATATACTTACGCAAAGATGTAGGTCAGGGCCTGACAAAAGAAACTCTAAAAGAACTCGATTATTATCGCTTTGAGATCAACTGAGATATACTAATCATATGGAAGAAACAAAACCAAAATTATCTATAGCTCTTGCCGTCTACAACGAAACAGACAATTTAGCCGCCTGCCTAGAATCCATCAAAGATATCGCTAGCGAGATCGTGATAGTTGACGGAGACTCAAGCGACGATACTAGAGATATAGCCGCCAAATTTGGCGCTAAAGTGATGGTCGAGGAAAATAGGTCGAATTTCCACATCAACAAACAGCATGCAATTGACGCTTGTACAAACAACTGGATTTTGCAGCTCGACGCCGACGAAAGGGTGAGCACCATGCTTGCCTCCGAAATCCAAAAAACTATCACCAGTACTAATCCTGCCAGTGCCTACTACCTCAAAAGACGCAACTATTTCCTAGGTCGTTGGATGAACAAGGGCGGTATGTATCCAGATCCAGTGATCAGGCTTTTCCAAAAAGGCAAAGCCCACCTCCCAGCCGCGAGTGTCCACGAGCTCATGACCGTAGATGGTACTACTCTCTGGCTAGACAATGATCTGCTCCACATCGCAGACCCGAGCTTTGCACGCTACTTACTGCGCTCAAATAGATACACAACGCTCCAAGCGGATGACTGGCTCAAAGAGAAAAAGATCGGGACTAGTACTCTGAACATCCTACAGTACATGATCTGGAAGCCATTAGTTAGATTTCTCAGTATTTATTTGCGTCACAAAGGGTTTATGGACGGTTTTCCTGGGTTTATTTTTGCGTGGTACTCAGGTCTACATATCGCCAGCTCCTACGTGAAATACTGGGAAAAAATGACCTCAAAGGTTTCATGAAGAAATATTTTTTTACACTATTTATCACTGTCGTAGGACTACTACTAGCTAGTTCTATTTTTTACCCAGGCTGGTATACCGCACATGATGGGATATTCCATATCTATCGCACCGAAGAAGCTCTAAGCATGCTCAAAGCCGGACAGTTCCCACTGAGGTGGGCAGGCAATTTTGACCAAGGATTTGGTATACCCTTGTTCACTTTTATTTATCCCTTACCTTACTATATTACTTCTATCTTTAGCTATTTTGTCTCATCCATTATCGCAGTCAAGATTCTTACGGTAATTGCATATTTGTCAGGTGGACTTGGTATTTATACTTTATTTAAAAAATCAGGTCCCGCTATCTCTGTCTTTCTTGCGCTCATCTATCTCATGACTCCTTACCAGTTTTTAAACATCTTTGTGCGAGGCGCCTTGGGGGAGATCCTGGCCCTTGGTATCATGCCATGGGTACTAGTTAGTTTTAATCATCTCCTCTCAACTAAAAAATTGTCTTGGTATCACCCTATACCTTTATTTTTACTACTTATCTCACACAACTTTTTGGGTATTTTGTTTGGCGTATTTTTACTTGGCTATACGCTTTGTCAGAAAAGCTCAGTCAGGCCACTCATATATTCGCTGATACTTTCACTTGGACTTGCAGCATTTTTCCTTGTCCCTATGGTAGGTGAAAAAAACTTGTTGTACTCTGCCTCTCATCCAGATCTAAATTTTAGATTTGATCAGCATTTCGTTTATTTCAAGCAGCTACTATATAGCAAATGGGATTACTGGTACTCTGTGCCAGGTCCAGATGATGGGATGTCTTTCCAGTTAGGGATAATTCAGTTGTTTCTAGCACTCGTTGGCACAACATATATCATCTTCAACTCCAAGCGTACGCCCTCACAAATATTTCTAATTATTGCCTACTTTGGATCAGTATTTCTCATGTTGTCCAAATCTTTTTACATCTGGAGATATGTCACTATTTTGCAATCCATCCAGTTCCCTTGGCGTTTCCTTTTTATGCCAGCTATTCTGACTCCATTACTTATATATCCACTTCTTCAAGTGCTCAAAGACAAAAAATGGCTCAAGTTTTTATTAGTCTTTTTATTGTTGCTAAATTTTGCCAATATCCGAAACTATAGAAGACCCATGAAGTTCTTCGACCTTACAGAATATACAGATCTCTATCGATTATATTTTAACAAAACTTCAACCACTTTTAGGAGTGAGATCCTTCCCAAATGGGGAGTAGAAAATGAGCGTTACAAATCAGAAGATATCCTAGTCAACTCAGGGAACATGATCATAGAGTCGCAAGTGGTAAAGCCACTAAAGATAGATATCACAATCAACAACAAGCCTGATAAAAGCGAAGGAAAGGTTACTATTTTGCGTAATTATTTCCCTGGATGGGTAGCCAAGATGGACGGCAAAAAAATCATCAAACTTGAGCCTACCAAAGAGGGGATGATCTATCTATATCCTGAGATAGGTGTACATACTTATCAAATTTCAATCCAAAATACGTCCCTTGAAAGGATAGCCAATTTACTTAGTCTAGGTACTATTTTTGGCCTCATCTATTTATGGCAAAAAAACAAAAAAAATTAAAATCAGGGTTTAGGGTGGAGATAGTCTCCAAGTCACTTTACGCTGGCTCCGGGCCGCGCGGGGTAGATGTATACGCTCGACATCTCTTTGATGAGCTATCTCGTATCTCCAGTACCGACAAAATCTTATTGGCCAAAGACAAACCAGTAGATAAAAAATCTGATCTGATCCACTATACTTTTTTTGATCCATTCTTCCTCACGCTCTGGGGTCTAACCTCCAAGGCGCGGTACATCGTGACGGTCCATGATCTGATACCACTCAAGTTTCCAGAGCATTTCCCCGTGGGTCTAAAGGGTAAGGCCAAGTGGCTACTGCAAAAGTCGACGCTGCAAAAGTCCTCTGCCATCATCACCGATTCTCTCTGTAGCAAAAAAGATATTGCCCACTTTACCGGTATCAAAGAAGATAAGATTTTTGTAGTACCTCTTGCGGCTGGCCATACACTAGTTAGTAGCAAAATAGTCAAAGTAGTCACCAAAGAATACAACCTCCCAGAGCGGTATCTACTCTACGTCGGCGATATCAACTGGAACAAAAATGTGCCAGGTTTGATCAGAGCATTTGCAGCTCTAGACTCCAAACAAACCCATCTGGTGCTAGTAGGAAAAGCATTCGAAAGCAGCAAGGAGACTCTCGAGTACAAGACTATTGAAGAAGCTATTAGAGAGTCTGGCAAAAGTGACTTTATCCATATGCTTGGCTTTGTTCCTTCGCATCATTTGCCTTCTATATATCGAGGGGCTACGCTCTATATCCAGCCATCCTGGTACGAAGGTTTTGGTTTCCCCGTGCTAGAAGCCATGGAGCAAAAGACTCCAGTTCTTTCAGCTAATACTGGCAGTCTCATGGAGGTAGCAGGTTCTCACGCCCATTATTTTGACCCTTCGGATCAAAAGGATTTTATTGCCAAGCTTAAAGATTTGCTGCGCAGCAAAGCCAAGCGGGAACAGTATATAGAAAGCGGTAGAGACTGGGCTAGGTCATTTAGTTGGGAAAAAGTAGTAAAAGAAACACACGCAGTCTATGAAAAAGTACTAGGATAAACTATGAAGATATTCATCTTATTAGTAGTTTCATTGTTCTTTAGACTCATATATTTAGGAGTAGTACCAGTTTCTTTGGCGCATGACGAGATAGACAATATCATTCAGTCATACTCACTAAAGTTGACTGGCCAAGACATAAATAAATCTTGGTATCCAACTAGTTTTTTGCCAAACGATGGAGTCATGGCCGAGCTAGCTCCAGTTATTAACTTGCCGGCACTCTCTATCCTCCCAAATAGTATATTTAGCGCTCATTTAACTACAGCCATTCTATCTTCGATCTTTCCAGTAGTGCTAGTTTTACTACTGCTTTCACTTGGTGCACCACCCTCAGTTTCTTGGCTTTCCGGTTGGCTCATAGCTATATCTCCCTGGCATATTATTTTTTCTCGCACCTCTTTAGAACAGCCTACTTCTTTGTTTTTTTACACTTTGTCATGGTTATTTCTCACAAAAATATTTGCACTTACCAAAAAGAAATATGCAGTACTCATCAATTCTTTATTGTTTTCTTTAAGTTATTCGCTTGGGTTTTTTACTTATCACGGCTACAAGTTTGCTTTGCCTATCCTGACAATAATTATCATGGGTTACCTGTTTTATGAAAATCGAAAATCTACAGTCTTAAAATATTTACTTATTCCATTGTTTGTTGTGTTGGGTCTACTTCTTAGAACATATCTCTACCAGGATCATTATTCTAGTCGTAGCAGCGAGATCATTCTCACTCAAGTAGACAAGTTTGCAAAAGGTGTAGATAGTGATCGTCGTATTTCACTTGTCCCGTCAAAAGTCGATTCGATTTATTCCAATAAATACATTGCACTTTTTGATACGCTCAAATCTAAATATCTCATGACCATCTCACCAGAACTTTTATATACAGCTGGAGAAAAAAACGGAGTATTCTCTGTAGGTAGGATAGGTTATATCTACTTGGTCAGTTTGCCTTTTGTCATCATGGGGATAGCGTATTTACTCTATCACCGCAAACCATTTCATATTTTATTATTATGTTTGTTTTTGATATCTCCCATAGCTTCTGTGATCCATATCAACAATACTTTGGCTTTTCGATCTGGGATCTATTTTGTATTGTTAAATGTCATTATTGCCTACGGACTATTTGCTGCATATGAGCAGGCAAAATCAAAGTCACTAATGTATTTAGTAGCAATTCTCTTTTTGCTAGGGCTATCTAGATTTGTGTATATCTACTTTGCTATCCATCCTACAGAAAGTGCGACTGCTTATTTCTTTTCAGACAGAGTCTTGGGTCAGTATCTAAATCACAATCAAGATAAAAAAATCCTAGTCATCGACTCTCAGCCCAGATATATTTTAAGTAACTTAATCTTATCAAAATCAGTAGTGACAAAAACAGATCTAAATAATTTTAATGGTAGCTATAGTCCTTCTGACTTGGACTCTTACAATCTCGGCAATATAGATATCGTTCGTTCATGTCCCAAGGATCTAGACAAATTATATGACACCGTGATAATCACCAGAGTCTTGGTAGAAGGTAATCTAGGCTGTCCTGCCGTTACCTCCATTCATAAAAACTCAAAGCTTAGAGATAGAGCAATTGTTTCTCCCTACGACAGTGGTATGGAGAAACTGATCATAGGCGACTCAGTCTGTGCAGATCAAGAGCTTGGTAGTTATATCAATCCCAAACATCTGTCAGATTTCGCTATTTCTAGCCTAGATAGAGTACAATTTTGTAAAAAGTGGATAGTTGAGCAGTGACTATGAAAAAAATATTTTTGACCATACTAGCGGCGATTGGTTTATTTGTAGTCATCTACCCACGTTTTTACCATTTAGGGTCACAGCCTCCAGGACTTCATATCGACGAAGTCAGTTTTGCAGCAGACGCCAAATCCATCGCAGAGACTGGCAGAGACACCTGGAATATGCCCTGGCCATTAGTCTTTAAAGCTTTTGGTGAATGGAAAGCTCCTGGACTAACCTACTCTATGGCCTTTTGGAATAAGATTTTAGGTCGGATGGACACAACCATAGCTCGTTTGCCCTCAGCTATCGCCGGTTTAAGTATCTTAGTTATATATTTTTATACCCTTAGATTAATTCTACCAAGTGTTTCAATTTTTATTCCAATTATTAGCACTATCATATTGGCTTTTAGTCCCTGGCATTTCGACATGTCACGCATATTTTACGAGGCCTTTAGTGCTTTGGCATTTTTTGCTTTGGCGATATATTTTTATGGTAAAGCACTTATTTCAAAAATATCAGTTGATAGATCTCTGTTAATTGGGACAATTTTTGCAGCGATCTCAGGTTACTTTTACGCTTCTATAAGATATGTTGCGATATTTTCCGTTATAGGCCTGGCTTTGCTCGCATACAAAAAAATGAACCTAAGTGTCAAAAAATCTGCAACATTATTCATTATTTTGTTGTTTGTAGGTAGCGGTTGGATTGGCGACCTCTTTTCCAGTAGAGGCTTAAATAGATTAAATTATTACAATCAAAAAGCTGCCTTTGG
>CAZCUC010000039.1:0-6061 GCA_964502225.1 uncultured Pseudomonadales bacterium
GTTGATGTCAGGACTCGTGAGGAGTGAGCGGTAGCCGAAGTAGCCAACAAGGGCCAAGGCAAGAGCCGTGAGAATGACAATATTTTTCGTGCTAAATTTTTGATTAGTTTTTTTGGCCATAAAGCTCCTTTAGTTTGTTATTTATTATTAGAATAATTAATGTGATCCTGGTGTTGGGGTAACTGTAGTGACTGTGGGTTTTGGCGATGGACTTGGAGAGGAACAAGCGGCGGGAAGTTTACATTTAACTCCGGTTGGACATTTACAAACAAGCGGTGGCTGAGTGGCTGTACGAATAAGCAATGATGGAGATGGACTAGGACTCCTGGCTACTCGAATCAGATTTATTTCGGGCTCAGTCATCATGGACCGGTAGGTAAAATAGCCAAAGATAGAAAGAAAAAGTGCAACGCCAATTAAAAGATAAATTTGAGTTGTAGACGATTTTCTCTTTTTGGCCATAGAGCTCCTCATAAATATGCTAGTTACTAAAGTATACTACTATTAATTATGCAAGATAAGTTTAGAAAACTGGATGGGACTACCCTACCATATCCCCTGTTCTTCCCGGATGCGACACGGGGTGAGGTAAGGCAACTGAGTTTTACGGACGTGAAGAAAGTGGGACTGCCTGGGATCCTCGTCAACACTTTTCACTTACTGCGACTGGTGGGGACAGAGAAAACCGAAAAAGCGGGTGGGATTCACAACTACCTCGGCTGGGATAAAGCCATAATCTCGGACTCGGGCGGATTCCAGGTCATGTCGATTGCGAAAAAATCCTTCGACTCCGCTCAAGATCTTCGAGGTGGCGGTATTTATCCAGTCACGGATGAGGGTGTGACTTTTACGATTGACGGGGTTAACCACCACTTTAGCCCAGAAGATTCAATTAAATACCAGATGGCCATGCGGACTGATCTGATGGTGGTGCTCGACGACTTTACCCCGCCTGACGCTACGCGCGAGGAGGCGGAGATAACCGTGAAGAGAACTACCCTTTGGGCGAAGAGGTGCAAAACAACCTATCTTGCTGAATGCGAGAGACTCGGGATCCCCGAAGGCAAGCGGCCATATTTGATTGGGGTGGTACAAGGCGGCGAATTTGAAGACCTTCGGCTCAAAAGCATCAAAGAATTGACTGAGATTGGGTTTGATGGATATGGCTATGGCGGGTTCCCCATGAAAGATGGGAAATTTGACGAGGAGATGGCGAAGTTCTTGGCCGATAAACTCCCCAAAGACACGGTTTTATATGGACTGGGGATCGGAAAACCAGATGATATCGTGAAATGCGTGAACTGTGGATGGCAAATCTTTGATTGCGTCCTGCCTACCCGTGATGCTCGCCACGGCCGACTTTATGTCTATACGGCGGAGTCAATGGATAAGATAGACCTGCAGAAAGAAGGGTTTTACGAATTTTATAATCCGAGGCAGGCCCAACATTTGACGGAAAATATCCCAGTATCTTCTGCCTGTGACTGCGAATTATGTACGACTCTAAGCCGATCTGAGTTTGCGACCATGTGGAGAGCGAAAGATGAGAGAGTTCTCCGCCTCGCCACGATCCATAACCTCAGGTTTTATGCGATTTTGATGGAGAAACTGAGACGGCAGGTAGGCAGAGTAGAGAGCAGTTAAAGTGGTAACGAGGGAAATGAAAATCATACTGGTGGACCACCCAGCAGACATCCCCGTCGCGAAGTATTCCATCCAGACGGCATAGGTGTTGTAAAAACTAATGACCGAGAGGACGATATAGAGCCACCGCAGAGCAGGACTATACGGGATCAGGAATGTCAGATACGCAATCGCCATATAGCTATGACGCTCGTGCATGCGAGTACTGAAGACAAAAGTCCAGATAGAGGTGAGATAGACAGCCACCCAGTAACTCAAGTATGGGTTGGCGCGTAAGAGATACAACCACTTGAGGCCCAAATAGACGCCAACCATGAGGGCGAGGAGACTAAAAGTGCGATACGGAGAATCAGAAACTTGGTTTAGCCCCAAGGCGTACCAGATATTTAATGCATTAACTGAGGATAAGTGCTGATGGATCTGTCCACCGATCGATGAGACATAGGAACTAATTGCGTACGGCAGGAGTGACTGACCGGGTGGCACAACGATAGCGTATACCAAGATAACTAGAGCAAGTGAAGCGAGTAGAGAGGAGATGGTTTTGAGTAAACTGGATTTGAGTAGGAATATGCTCATAAAAAACAGCGGAATGAGAGGTAAAAAGTTTTGTTTGATGAGGAGGGTAATTGTCGCAGAGAGGATGGCCCAACCACTTTGACGGTGAATCAAGGCGAGTACGGCCAAGATAGTAAACAAGGCAGACAAGCTCTCGATTTGACCCCAAAAGACACTGTTAATGATCAGGGCGGGATTAAAGAGGAAAATAGCCATCATGATGGCACGCCATTTTTTGGAAGCAGGTGAGAAAACCCAGATGAGGAGAGCGATCAGGCAGTCGGCCAGGATACTGGGCAATTTGTAGAGCGCGGCATGGACGGGCATGGTAGCGAGTGATTGTGAAAGTTGTTGGTAGATTTGCTTGCTGGCCCAAAATGTATAGAGAGAGATGGGGGGATAATTGACAGTAGCCCAGGGAGAGACATCGCGCTCGTAGATACCCTGCCAACCAGAGTTGCTGACACTTTCCATCCAGGCAATGTGATTGTGAACGTCGTTGTTGTAAATCGTGAGACTAAGTCCAAAACGAATGACAAAAGCGAGAGATAGCGCCAGAATGATCTGCCAAGTAATGCGATGCATGAGATCACTATATCAGTGTACAATCAAGTTATGGCAGAGATAATCGCGATTGTCGTAGTTTTGTGGTTGCTCGGGATTGTGAGGATACCTTGGATGACCATGCCAAATTTCCCAGTGTTTACGATTCTTGGTTATTCGATGACAATTCAGAGACTCTTAATTATTGGGATTTTGATTTGGCTGGGGATGAGTATTGGCTCCCCTTTCCGCCAGATGCTGTGGGTGTTCTTTATCCTATGGCTACTCTCGACCGTGGGGTTAATTGGTGGACTGGGAATGGGGATGATGATTGTCGTCTCGGTCGTAATTGGGTTGATACTTTCGGTCGTGCAGAGATAAACAGTTTACCAGCGGAAGTGAGAGAAGGCTTTGTTGGCATCTGCCATGCGGTGAACGTCGTCGCGCTTCTTGATGGTGGCACCGACTCCGTTATAAGCATCAATGATTTCGGCGGCAAGCTTCTCACCATAGGTGTGGTACTCGGAGTTTGAGCGTTTGTTAGAAAACTCGATCAACCAACGGATAGACATCGAAAACTGGCGACGAGGCGAAACTGGCATAGGTACCTGATAGGCGGCTCCACCGATACGGCGAGAGCGAACTTCGGTTTTGGGCTTGATGTTGTTTAAGGCTGTCATTAAGACGTCCAGGGCTTTGGCACCGGTTTTCTCGGCAATCAAATCCATGGCTTTATAAACCTGCTTGGCGGCTACGACTTTTTTACCATCTTTCATAGCACGATTGATGATCTTGGCGACTTCGAGGGAGTTGTATTTGATATCCCCTTCGACTCTTTTGATGCTAGCTGCTTTTGAACGCATATTTTTTAGATCCAGATTCTAGATTATAGATTCTAGTGATATTTAATTTATTTTTTAGCTTTCTTGGTACCGTATTTAGAGCGAGAGGTTTTACGTTTTTCGACGCCGGCGGTATCGTATTTACCGCGGACGATGTGATATTTCACACCTGGCAAATCTTTGACACGGCCACCACGAACCAAAACGACTGAGTGCTCGGCCAAGTTGTGGCCTTCACCCATGATGTAGGCGGTCACCTCTTGTTTGTTGGATAGTCTCACACGAGCGACTTTACGTAGCGCTGAGTTTGGCTTTTTAGGAGTCATGGTTTTGACAATGATACAAACACCACGTTTTTGAGGGGAGGCATACTCGACCATCTTCCTCTTTGTGGCGTTGTAACCTTTACGAAGAGCGTTACCTTTCTTCTTTTTGGGTTTGCTGTCTCGTCCGAACCGGACTAATTGATTAACTGTTGGCATAATGTTTCGCTATTGTATCACAGCCCTCTCTGGATTTGTAGGAATTAGCCGGCCGATGATGACGTTTTCCTTGAGACCAAACAGGGGATCTTCCTTGCCTTCCAAGGCGGCTTCGCTAAGTACATTGGTAGTCTGCTCGAATGAGGCGGCCGAGAGCCATGAGTGAGTGTGCAGGGCGGCCCGAGTCACGCCGAGCATAACGGCGACGGCAGTAGCTGGTTCGCCACCTTCGGCGAGCGTAGCGTCGTTGCCTGTATCAAAGGCAAAGCGGTCGACAATTTCACCACCGATGAGAGAAGTGTCGCCGGCGTCTTCGATTTTGACTTTGCTCGTCATTTCACGCACAACCACTTCAAAGTGTTTGTCAGAGATGGGAATGCCTTGAGACTCGTAAACCGCTTGGATCTCTTGGATCAAGTAGGTCTGAGCATCGCGAATACCACGGACTCTTAAAACCTCTTGGATATTTTGAGGACCATTGGCGAGGGCCATGCCAGCGGCGATCAAGTCCTTGTCCTTGACGGCAAGAGTGAGGGTGGCTGGGACAAAGTGTTCCTCTTTGACTTCACTATTGCTAGTTGAAGTGATCGTAACTTTGTTGCCACCTTCGCCTTCTTCGATCTCGATTTTACCGGCAATGCCAGCGAGAGGTGAGGCGATCTTGGGGTTGCGGGCTTCGAAAAGCTCTTCTACCCGTGGCAAGCCTTGGGTCACGTCCAAACCGACGATACCACCGGCGTGTTTGACACGCATAGTGAGCTGAGTACCAGGCTCACCAATTGATTGAGCGGCGATCACACCTACTGGAGAGCCGAGCTCGACCAGTTTGCGGGTACCAAAGTCCCAACCGTAACAGGCGGCACAGAGACCATAGCGAGCTTTACAGGTTAGAGGTGAGCGAATTTCGATTGACTCGATACCCGATTTCTCGAGTTTTTCGGCAATTTCGTCGTCGATGATCTCGCCTTTTTTGATAATCACTGCCTTGGATTTGAGATCTTTAATAGTTGCAGTAACTACCCGGCCGAGCACTCGTTTGACAAAGTGTTTGCCACGAATACCGGTTGTAGGAATAGCAAGTGATTCGGTGGTTCCACAGTCTTCCTCACGGATGATTGAAGTGTGAGAGACGTCGACCAAGCGGCGAGTCAAGTAACCAGCGTCGGCGGTTTTGAGCGCTGAGTCAGTCAAACCTTTACGAGAACCACGAGATGAGGTCACGTATTCGAAAATGGACAAACCTTCGCGGAAGTTGGACTTGGTGGGCATTTCCACGATCTTACCTAGTGGGTCAACGACTAGTCCACGCATAGCACTAAGTTGCTTGACTTGGTCGCGGGACGCACGAGTACCACCTGAATCGATGATGATCTTAACGGCGTTACGCTCGTCAAACTTTTCCCAGGTAGCAGTCGCGATACTTTCGGTGGTTTCCATCCAGACTTCGAAGGATAAGCGACGCTTTTCGTCTTCGGTAATCAAGCCTTGGTTGAATGTTTCCAAGATTTCGTTGACGCGAGCGTCGGCTTCTTTGATCATCTCGGCCTTCTCTTTGATCATGATGTTGTCGGCAACAGCCACGGAGAGACCGGAAGTGGTTAAGTATTCAAAACCAATTGACTTGATTTTGTCTACTAAGTCGGCAACCAAATCGTTGTCAAAAAGACGGATAGCTTCTTTGATAATTTCGGTGATTTTTTTGGCTCCAACTGCCTCGTTGATGAAGCGGAGAACGGGCGGCAAAGCTTCATTGAAAATCAAGCGACCTACTGAAGTTTCGATGACTTTACCAGAGACGCGAACGTGAATGGGTTGGCGTAAGTTGATTTGATCTGCTTCTCTCGCGGCATAAGCCTGCTCAGCATCACCAAAGATGGCTTCTGTGAGTTTTAAATCGGGGTTGAAACTGGTCAAGTAGTAACAACCAAGCGCCATTTCTTTGTTTGGCACGGTGATTGGACTACCGTTGGCTGGTTTTAAGAGGTTGTTTTT
>CAZCUC010000040.1:0-5531 GCA_964502225.1 uncultured Pseudomonadales bacterium
TTGATCCAGATAAAAAATGTGATGGGAGGCGAGACTCAAGCTGTGCTAATGCGCGAACTTACTAAGAGGCACGAAGAGCGGATTGAGGCAAGCGTTGATGAGCTGATCGAGAAATATACAAAAGCAAAAGTCAAAGGCGAACTAGTTTTGGTTGTGTCACAACAAGGAGCGACCAGACATGGAGGCGGGCTTGTTGAGAGCGAGGAGATGCAGGATGGTCGGGGCGACATCGCAGAGACTACCGTGAGAGAGTGATTTGCCCTGATTGAGAAAAGAGCGTCCAACTACGAGCAGAGGGACAGGGAAAGCTGAGTGTTCGGTATCGACTCCCCCATTTTCGAGACTGATGAGTTCTTCGACGTTGCCATGGTCGGCAGTGATTAGCATAGTCAAGTTGTCTTTTTGCATGACTCGCTCGTAGATTTTGGCAATACATGTATCGACAAAGCTACAAGCTTTGATAGATGAGGCGAGATTGCCAGTGTGGGCGACCATGTCGGGATTGGGATAATTGATCACAATCAGGTCGTATAGCTCCCCGTTGATAGCTGAGATCAGCTTATCTGTTTGGGCAACCCCTGACATCTCGGGGGCTAAATCGTAGGTTGCGACTTTGGGTGAGGGGGTGATATCGATATCTTCACCGGGGAAAGGGAGCTCGCGCTGACCATTGAAATAATAGGTGACAAAGCGCTCCTTCTCGCTTTCGGCTAGCTTGAGCTGGCGCTTGCCAGCCAAGGCTACTACCCGAGAAAGTGGCATCTCGACAAACTCGGGAGGAAAGGCCACTTCGACTGGCAAGTTCTTTTCGTACTCGGTCATCGAGACAAAAACGAGATTGGAGGGTCGCGTGTCACGGGCAAAAATCTTGGTAGATTGGGACTTTTCGGCTAAATGAGATTTGTGATATTTGACGCCGTAGGGATCGAATGATTCTTGGTGATGGACAAATTCGTCATCGGACATGGTGATGGCACGAGTGAGCTCGCGCGGACGGTCGATGCGAAAGTTGAAAAAGATGACTGCATCTCCACTAGCGATCCGAGGGGTACCTGCGAGAATAATGGGTTTGATAAACTCATCATTTTCTTTTTGGGCATGGCGGCGCGCAATCGTCGAGAGCAGGTCAGTCACTTGTTCTCCCTGGCCGTTGATGAGGGCTTCGTAGGCAACTTGGATGCGCTCCCAGCGGTGGTCGCGATCCATGGCGTAGTATCGACCAACTACAGTGGCAATTTGGCCTAGACCGGTAGCGGCAATCTCGCTCTGAACCTGGGCAATATACATAGGCGAAGAGGTGGGGCCAGAGTCGCGGCCGTCGGTGATCAAGTGGAGATAGACTTGATCTAGGTTTTGGGCTTTGGCAAGACGCAAGAGAGCGTATAAATGTTCGTTGCTAGAGTGGACGCCGCCCTGGCCTACGAGACCAAGCAAATGGAGATGAGAGTGATTTTTTTTGGTGTGCTCGATGGCTTTAAGAAAGGCTTTGTTGGACATGAATGAGCCGGAGGAAATGGACATGTTGATCCGGGGCAAATCTTGATACACTACTCGCCCGGCTCCAATATTGAGATGGCCGGTTTCGGTGTTGCCATCCTCCCCTTTGGGTAGACCAACTGCTTCACCCGAGGCAAGTAGCTCGGTATGGGGGAAGGTAGCCTGGAGCATATCCATGGTGGGGATGTGGGCTTGCTTGAGGGCATTGCCTGGATAGTCGGGGCCGATACCCCAGCCGTCGAGAATGATTAGTACTACCCGGGACTTTTGCATACAGAGATATATTAGCCGAATTAGGATTTATTAGCCATATTAGCCGAATTAAGATATTGTTCGATTTCGAGTAGACGATTGTATTTGGCTACGCGCTCGCCACGATCGGGAGCACCAAATTTGGCGTAGTGGGCGCCCATACCGACCGCAAAATCGGCGATAAAACTGTCATTGGTTTCCCCTGAGCGGTGCGAGGCGATCTGGGTAATGTTGTGTTTCTCAGCCAAGTTCATGAGTTCGATGGTCTCTGTGACAGTACCGATCTGGTTGGGTTTGACGATCACGGCGTTGCAACTACCCTTTTCGATGGCTTGTTCGAGCCGCTTGGCGTTTGTGGTGACTAAGTCATCGGCGATGAGCATAACACTAGCGGGTAAAACGCGCCTGAGATCGCTCCAACCACGCCAATCCTCTTGCTCGAGCGGATCTTCGAGACCGAGGAGTCCGTAGTCTTTGACCAGGGATAAATATAGCTCTGTCAGCTCTTCTTTACTAACAGGCTTGGGCGAGTCTTTGATATTGTACTTGCCGTCTTTGTAAAACTCGGTGGCGGCAACATCGAGACCGAGAAAGAGGTCTTGTCCCAAACGGTAGTGAGAGTTTTTGATAACTAGCGCCATGAGCTCCAGGGCATCGGCGTTGGTAAAAAGATTGGGAGCAAAGCCCCCTTCGTCGCCGACACTGTGGATGGCATTGCGATGAATCAGTTCTTGTTTGAGGTTCTCCCAGGTTTCGGTGCCAGCGCGCAAGGCCTCGCTATAGCTGAGTTTGGTGGTAGGAATGACATGAAATTCTTGAAAATCTAGGTTGCCCGCGCCGTGCTTGCCTCCATTGATCAAGTTAAAAATGGGTCCAGGAATATGGAGCTGTGCACTAGGACGGTAACGAGCGGCGATGTATTTGAAGAGCGGGAGTTTGTAACTACTACTGGCGGCTTTGAGACAAGCGATCGAGACTGCAAGGATTGAGTTGGAGCCGAGATTGCTTTGATTTTTGGTGCCATCGAGCTCGATCATACGGGCATCGATTTTTTCTTGCTGTGTGATGTCGAATCCAGCGAGGGCGGGTGCGAGGATAGTGTGAACGTTGGCGACCGCACAAAGCACTCCTTTGCCGTGATAGCGATTGGGATCGCCATCCCTGAGCTCGACATCTTCGTTTTTGCCATTGCTTGCACCAGATGGGACAGAGGCGGTGCCAAAATTGCCGCTATCCGTGAGAACAGAGACTTCGATTGTGGGGGTGGCGCGAGAATCGAGGATTTCGCGAGCGACAATACGGGCTATTTTGGGCATACTTTTTAAATTCTAAATTCTAATATCTAAATTCTAAATTTTTATATTTATTCTAATATCTAAATTCTAAATTTTTATATTTATTCTAATATCTAAATTCTAAATAATATCAAATTCCTAAATTTTTTAAACTATTTAAAATTTAATATTTATATTTATTTAGGATTTTTTGATTAGCTTGAGTTCAGTATCGTAGAGGACTTGGCGGGTTTTGTCGATTACATCGGGGGTAACGGAGACACTGGTCACGCCCTCTTTACACAAGAACTCGGCGACATCTGGGTGACTACTGGGAGCCTGGCCACACACAGAGACAGTGATGCCACGTTTGTGCGCTGTCCGGATAATATGTTGCAGTGCCCAGAGTACTGCTGGGTTGCGCTCGTCGTAGTCGGCGGCAACAGTCTCATTGTCACGATCGGTACCGAGCATGAGCATGGTAAGGTCGTTGGTGCCTACCGAGATGCCGTCGATCCCGACGTCGATAAAATCATCGAGCAAAATGACATTGACGGGGATCTCGACCATCATCCAGAGCTTGAATGACTGAGTGCGAGAGAGACCGGCGGCGACAACCAATTTTTTGACTTCTTGGAGTTCTTTAACGTTGCGCACAAAGGGAATCATGAGATGAAGATTTTTGAGGCCTAGTTCATTGCGAACTTTTTTGATGGCTTCGAGCTCTAGATCAAAGACGTCGGCGTCGTGAATATAGCGATAAGCACCACGGTAGCCTAGCATGGGGTTGGGCTCAGAGGGCTCGTATTGCTCGCCACCTTTTAAATGGGAGTATTCGTTGGTTTTAAAGTCGGAGGCGCGATACACGACGGGCCTATCACCAAAAGCCCGACAGATTTTGGCGATCCCATCTGCTAGTTTGTCGACAAAGAGATGACTCTTTTTCTCGTGAATGAGTTTTTTGGGATGGATGCCGATGCCTGCCATCATAAACTCGGCGCGCAGGAGCCCTACCCCATCGACGTTGCGAGTTGCGATCTCCTCGGCTAGCTCTGGCTCACCTAAATTGACATAGACTTTGGTGGCGGTTTTGAGGGTGGTGGCGGGTGCGTGATAGCTCGATTCTCTGGGGGCATAGTTGATCGAGGAGGCTTTGAGGCTGGATTCGTACACTTTGCCGGCGGCACCATCGACCGTGATGATACGACCTTGTTTGAGAGTGGTGGTGGCGGTTTTGGTACCAACTACACAGGGTACCCCGAGCTCTCGGCTCACGATGGCGGCATGACTGGTCTGGCCACCTTTGTTGGTGACAATGGCGACGGCTTTTTTCATGGCAGGGACAAAGTCGGGAGTGGTCATGTCGGTTACTAGGATGTCGCCACGTTTGATTTTGCCGATTTCTTTAGCTGACTTTAAGATATTGACGATACCAGTGACCACGCCAGGACTCGCAGGCTGACCCTCGAGGATCATTTTGCCAGAGATCGGTTTGGCTTGAGTTTTGACTTCTTCGTTTTTGCTAGTGGTGGCGTCAACTGTGGTGATCGGCCTAGTCTGGACGACGTATAGCTGGCCATTTTCGATGGCCCACTCAGAATCCTGAGGGAAAAAGTAGTGTTGTTGGAGTTTTTTGCCTAGCTTGGCCACACTTTCGGCTTGATCATCGGAAAGTTTGCGCTTATCTTGACGTGATTTGGGAACTTTGCGCTGAGTATTCCCCTCTCCAGAGCGGACCATTTCAATGTCCTGGTGCACGACTTTGTGCTCGAGGAGCTTGAGGGTGGTTTTGTCGACTTCGTAGTGATCGGGAGTGACAGTGCCCTGGACAATATTTTCACCGAGTCCCCAGATAGCTTCAATGACGATTTTGGATTTGTCGTTGGTGACGGGATTGATAGAGAACATGATGCCTGAGATGTCGGATTGAACCATGCGCTGGACTGGGACGGCCAAAGCGACTTTAAAGTGATCAAATTTTTGCTGGACACGGTAGTAGATGGCCCGGGGTTCAAACAAACTCGCCCAAGCTTTGCGGATATGGACCATGACAGAGGCATCGCCCCGGACATTTAGGTAGGTCTCTTGTTGGCCAGCAAAACTAGCCTGGGGGAGATCTTCGGCGGTGGCTGAGCTACGCACGGCGACCCAGGGATTATTGCCCAATTTGTCGTAAGCTTTAAATACTTGTTCCTCGATATCCTTGGGGAAAGGCGAGCTCTCGATAAGTTTTTGGACTTGTTGGCTGGCCCGGTTGAGCGCGACAGCGTTTTCGACATCGAGATCCTTGAGAATGGCTTTGATTTTGTCCTGGAGGTCATTGACCTCGATCATGTGTTTGTAGGCAGAGCTCGTCACAACAAAGCCACCAGGGACTGGGAAGCCAGCTTTAGTCATTTCACCCAGGTTGGCGCCTTTACCCCCGACCTTGTCGACGTCGTCTTTGTCTATTTCGTGAAACCAGAGTACATATTTTGGGGCAGGCATACTCTCTAATATAGAGTGTAT
>CAZCUC010000041.1:0-5494 GCA_964502225.1 uncultured Pseudomonadales bacterium
CGGATATCGATGCGGGCGTAGTCGGACATTTTGAGTACGTCGAAACATTCTTTGACATACCCCTTGAGGATCGGATCTTCGTATTTGGCATACGAGAGCTCGCGCCAACTGTGCCACTTTTTATCAAAAGTCTCGATATCGTTTGTCCCCTCCCCTACCATGCGCTGGACAGCATAGACTTTGGTGTTGAGCCCGTCGAGCACAGAGGCAGTGACCTCGATCCCCGCGATGAACTCGTCGATCAAAATGGGCTGTTTGAAGGTGGTAATGAGATCTTTGAGTTTGGCTCGCAGTTCGCGCTCGTTTTTGCACAAACTATCGCTAGCGATACCCACACTGCCGTGCTCGTTGTTGAGCTTGGGGAAAAGAGGGTAACGAAGAGTGGGATCGATCATGTCGGTGCTACTGGTGACCAATTGGTGGCTCGGGACCGGGATGCCGGAGCTTTGCATGAGCTGATACATGAGAAACTTGTTGCACCCGAGTGCCCACCCCAGCGTACCTGCGCCGGTGTAGGGAATGTGGAGAACTTCGAGAATCCCAGGGATTGAGGCGCCAAGCTCGATCCGACCCCGCACCGAGTCGACGAGATTGATGACCATGTCGGGCGCAAATTTTTGCAGTGCGTCTGTCATGTGGTCGTCACCGGGGATAGTGATTGCGTCGATACCCATGCCCACTACATACTTTTGGACTTCGCCCGCGTAGATATCGGCATCCTTATCGCTTTGATAGATTTCTTCCGAACTGAAGTACTCTCTTTTGACATCGGTGTAGAGAATGGCAACTTTGCCGGGGAGCACTAAATCGTCGTCTTGTTTTGCGCCAGGTTCGTCGGTCATATTAGTACCCCCACTCACGCATGGTATTTTGGAGCAATCTTTTGAGGAGCATTTTAAATGGTACACCGTACATGGGGAGGACGTGCGAGATCTCGCAGTCGCAGAAAGATTCGGGAGGGGCAAAGTGACAATTGGCGTTGGCATCGATGAAGTAATAGTTGCCTTTGACGTCCATGCGAATATCAAACTTGCCGTAGTCGTCCATGCGCATGACATTGAAAGCTTTTTTGACAAAAGCATCCAAAATGGGATCGTGATATTTGACTTTGTGGAGGATGGATTCGTACTCTTGCAGGCTGACGTTCCAAACAAGATTGTAGTCCATAAACTGATGTTTTTTGCCTGGCATGTTGATGACACGCTCGACGGTGTAAACCTTGCGGTTGTATGACTGGAAAAGGAAAGAGGCAAACTCGCGGCCATCGATAAACTCGGAAACAAGCACGTCCTGCTGGTAGGTGCGCAGGAGATAGCGCAAACGCTTGCGTAGAGCCTCTTCGTTTTCTACTACGCTCTCTTGCTTGATCTCGATGTTACTATGCTCTTCGTTGAGCTTGAGGATGAGGGGAAAACGAAGTGTGGGGTCGAGTGGGGTGGTACGACTGGACATGAGCTGGAAACGCGGTACAGGTACCCCGTGCTGGGAGAGGAGTGCGTGCATCAGATATTTGTTACAGCCGAGGGAAAAACCGAGAATATTGGTGCCGGTGTAGGGGATCTCTAGGAGCTCTAGGGCGGCCGGGACGGTGGCTCCCAAGTAATCGTACCCTTTGACTGTGGTGACCAAGTTGAGGGCCATGTCGGGTTTTTCTTTTTTTAAATGTTCGGTCATGCGAGCGTCGGCTTTGATATAAACTGTCTTGACTCCCAATTTTTTAAAATATGGGTCGAAAAGCAAGGCTTCTTCGTACGAGCCATCGATGGTCTGGAATTCTTCGTCGGTAGAGCAGTACTCGCGCTTGGCGTCGGTGTAGAGAATGGCGATTTTTTTGGGGAGTGCGCCGCCGCTCCTATTTTGTTTGGCAATCTGGCCACGGGTGTTGGGTGAGTTAACAATATTTGTAACCATACCGTATTTTTATACAGGTTATACAAATAAATGCAATATAATAAACACATGCAAAATATCTACCAGGCAAAGGGTGAGACACTTATTGACCAGTACCGCGACGTGGGCGCTTTGTTTGGTGAAAGTATCCGCAAAAGTGTGCACAAAATAGGCCGGAAAAGGTCGCGATTGATGATTGTGCGGCGGAATGTTGCGGAGCGGACGTGGATACATTTGCAAACAAAACCAGTCGCTCAGTCATTTTGTGAGTGTCTGCGTGCATGGAGTGAGGGTGCTAGGGTCAGTCCCGAACAAGCGATGTGGTGTGTTGCCGATAATTTGTCGGGTTGCCAAACCATGATGGCGCGATACCCGTCTGGGGTGGCACTGTTACATACCGAGGAAGAGTTTCGTGATAACCCCAAGATGGAACTGCACATGACGAAACCTCATACTATGGAGTTTCGCGATGGGGAGACTGTCCTCAAAACCCTAGTTTACAACGACCTTATACCTGGTGCTGGCCTGTATGGATGGAAAAAGGACATGATCGTGGGGGTGGACTCGCTATTCCTGCGCGAAGATGGGATCGAGAAAGTGGAGACTCCCCTGCTGGCCAACGTAGTGTCGTGGATCGTGTGGCGGATGAAGCCGAGTGAGGCCGACCCAGAAGCTATCGTGCACATGGCTCAGGAGCTGGGTGAGCTGGTGGACGGGTATGTGCTAAATATAGTGCGCAAAGTTGGCGACCTGGTCGAAGGATATAAACTGACTTTGGCAAGGAGTGAACACTATGTTGAGTACTTGGGTGATAAGCCGGGGAACTACTTGCGTCAGGTTAATATCGTCGATCCAATATATCCACCACTGCACTCGGCTTTGCCACCCAAGAAGATTTGGCGGGGCGGCTGGAAGTACTTTACCAACAGACTAAAAACCATCGACCAGCACGCTCAAAAATATCAATCTATATCAAAAGAGATCATGGCAAAGATGGGAGTTGAGGTTGTGCACTCCCAAATCCAGCAGGCTATATTTGGCGATTTGCGGGACTTTTATGTGAATGTAGATATGGGCGCGGCGTGCGTGGGACTGGTCGATTCCCAGGCAGGAACGAGCGTGAGTTGTAAATTGAACGACGACAAAGACTTGTCAGTAATCGAGTACTTGGATTTGGTGAAGTCGTAACCTGCCTGCCGGCAGACAGGTTATAGGGCTGTCTGTTGTGTTAAAATGCTCCGATGCGCTCCACGAATAGTTATAGGATAAGAGATTTTTACCCTGACAACCAGGCAGAGGTTGAGCGGATGAATCTGATGTTTTACCACCCCCAAGTCCTATACGCTATGGGATACAAGAAACGTGATATTGACCCGCTCCGAGCTGGTGACTTACAAAAATCGGACCGGCGCATGTTTGAGACCTTGTCTGTCGTGACAAGAGAGTTCCAAGACGTGTGGTATGCCGTCGCAGATGCAAAAAACAAACTTGTAGGGTGGGTTTGGTTTTGCCATGATGCAAAGCATCCCCTGCCCAGGAGTGTAGCAAAAAAGTTGGGCTTGAAACCTAACAATTACAGAGCCTATCAGTTGGTGTATCAGAAACTAATGAGTGAAGACTGGCCAAAAACGTTGGTTTCGCAAGTTGTGCACGTCCACCCCAAAGAGTTGCAGACACCCAGAAAAGGCGTAATAGTCGAGGGATTGCGGCTAGCTATTGGTAGACTCAAGAGGTCGTATCGCCGGTTATATGTCCGTAAACGCAAGTTGGTACTTTATGCATATGTATTACCCGATAACGTGGCTTCGCAAAAAGTTTTGGCAAAGAACGGATTTGGTAAAGAAGAACGGAGCTATAGTTATGATGGTCTGATCCACGAACTGTGGGTGAGAATAAGCTGATCTCTGTAGTGTAATTGCGTGATTAGCCAGCCTCGCCTAGCGCGAGTCTAGGCGGGCCGAGGTGGCCAGCCTCGACAAGACAAATGTGTCGAGTCTAGGCAGGCGAAATGGTATGTACTTCACCTATATCTTGAAAAGCAAGAAATTCCCAAAAACGTATGTCGGTATAACGGATGACTTAACTCGTAGATTGTTCCAGCATAATTCAGGTCTACACCCATACACAAAACGTTATGTGCCTTGGGAGATAATCTACACTGAGGAAGTAGTCGACCGTATTCAAGCTCGAAAACGAGAAAAATATCTTAAGACCTCGTCAGGAAGGCGTTGGATAAGATATAATGTCTTTGAAAAGAGCCGAGGTGGCGAAATGGTAGACGCGCACGCTTGAGGTGCGTGTGTCGCAAGACATGGAGGTTCAAGTCCTCTCCTCGGCACACAAGGGCCTATAGCTCAGTTGGTTAGAGCACCTGCCTCTTAAGCAGGGTGTCCTGGGTCCGAATCCCAGTGGGCCCACAACGTAAAGTTGCTTCGCGACTACGTTGTAAACCAATTAGAGAGCCAAAGGGATCCATAGCTCAGTTGGTAGAGCGCTTCGTTTACATCGAAGATGTCAGAGGTTCGAGTCCTCTTGGGTCCACAATTTTGCACTCCGGCCAAGTTTGATGTTATAGCGGTATTATTTTGCTCTCAACTTAGTTTCTTATTGGCAATCGGAATCGCAAGCAATCCCATCTTTGTCGGAGTCCCTCGCACCACAACCACAAACATTTAGTTGATATTGCGCTTCTGCACATGAAATCATGTTGGGGCAAGTCTTACTGCAATTACAGCTGAATTCTCCACCACTAGTAGTGGGAGTAAAAGTGGGCTTTACAGTCGGGGTAGTGGTTGGCTTTATCGTGGGTTTTGGTGTTGAAGTAGTCGCTGGAAGAGGAGTAGGGCTTGGTGATAAATGAGGTAGTGGGTTAGTGTCCGAAGTGGGAGGAGTATCGACTCCTACCTCTTTTGTTTCCTGAGTGGTTGAAATAGAAGGACTAGGCAAGAGAGCGGGATTAGCATTTAGTGATTCAGAGTTCGTACCTGATAGGGTGAGTAAGCTACCGAGGACAATTAAGCCACCTATTATGAATTTATTTTTCATTACAGAGAATTATAGAGTACGTGTCTAGGATAGAGTGAATAATTCACAACAGCAAAGCTTTCTCTGATATAATTTCATTCGTTAGGTGAAGTAGCCAAGGTGGTCAAGGCACTTGTCTGAAGAACAAGCTATCTCAGTTCGACTCTGAGCTTCACCACCCTACGCCCATTTTTGGGCTACGGAGTGGTAAACCACACTCATAAAATGGTTAGTTAGAGTAAAAGCGGGCCTGCCCCGCCGAAGCTTTAGCGCAGGCGGGTATGGTGTAGCGGTAACACAACTGCTTTCCAAGCAGTTTTCAGGGGTTCGATCCCCCTTACCCGCTCAAAAATATTATCTTGAGCGAGGCAGGCCCGCTCATAGTAATTTATTGATATACTGTGATATAATTAGGGAACTAATTTTCACTTAAGAGGAAGTCAGTAATGCATAGCTTTAACTCAATACGTAACGTGGCCGTCATCGCCCACGTTGACCATGGCAAAACTACCCTAGTGGACGCCATGCTTAAACAGACCCATACTTTCCGTGAGAACTCGGGGGAAATGGCGCAAACCAC
>CAZCUC010000042.1:0-5460 GCA_964502225.1 uncultured Pseudomonadales bacterium
CTCCTAGGTTCAAGTCCTAGTCCCGCAACTTTTTAGCTCCACATCTGGAAGCACAAATCTCGGTTCGAACCTGATAAAATAAGAAATGTTGCCGAAGTAGTTTACTGAAAAACTACCTGATTGTATCGGGAAGACGTAGGCTCAATACCTACCTTCGGCTCTCGTATGACAAATACAGTAAATGCAAATGATTATCTAAAGAAACTTTTAACTCAAATCGAGGGGTATGTGCCAACGGACGAAGATAAAAAAGCATTTAGTAGAGACAAGGTAGACTACATTTTCAGAAAGATAGACAGAAAGAAGTTTAGACGGAAACAACTTGGCCAAGAATCCAAAGATCATATAAGGGCCAAGATAAAGATTAGTGTCGATGCTGGCAAGCCCATACACCTTGTAATACCATTTGGAGGCTATAAACACTACTGGAACCCTTCACGACCAGAACCAGATTGGGCAGAACTATTTAACTTTAGATACATTACTGAATATATTCTGCCGATACTAGCCCTATATGAACCTGGAGTCACAATGGAATATATGTCAGAAGACATGATTCTGCCACGAATGAACAATTATCCTGACGAGGTAATCGAAAAATATATTGCTATATTTAAAGAACTAATAACTTGGTATCAAAAACAAGTTCCATCAAATCTTAAACTTACATTTTTCAGGGTCAGCGATAGATGCGATAAAGCGGAGATCATCAAGAAGGTCGAAGCTCTCTTACCTGAAAGACGAAAAGCATATGACGAGTTATCTCCCGAAAAACAAGAAGCAGAACTGAAACGTAGTAATAGATCAATATATTGGAATGGCAAAGTTGATTGGACAAATCTATCTGAATCAGAGAAAAAGAACAAGATTATTGAATCAAGACTTATAGAACTAGCATATTACGATACTGAATCATTACCAGAATTTATGGGAAATTACCTCGGGGAGGAAGACCACATCTGTATATGTTTTTCCTTTGGCTTATCTCCAGACAACGCTTACGATGACCTGACGCTAGGTTCGACGTTTGGCTCTATAGCAGATTATTGGATAGGAAGGGGAGTGCTGGTCAGTAATGAGAAAGAATTACATCCTAGAATAGTTTCAGCGAAACAATATGAAACCCTGAAAGAGAAAGTAGTTGTAAATGAAGTTAATTTAGATATTCCAGGAAATAACTACAAAAAGATTGAAGTCATTTCGGAATAATAGGTTCTAACATAGTCCCATCCTTAGCTTTCAGCTTCGAAGTGGCTCAGCGTTACCGCCAACTACTATCTTTTCAACTTGTATTTATGTACGATTAAGTCATGGGAAAAATACAATTTGACTGGTATAAAATAATATTTTTCTTCCTTAGTGCATTTTTGCAATTTGTTATCCTTGGAGCTTGGTTTTTCATGGGATTTTTAAGCATAATGTCATCAGCAAATACTGAGTCATTTTTTTCTGGGTGGTTTGCACTCATAATTTATACGATACTCTACCTCCTACTAGAACGAATTTTCAAATCCAAAATCCAAGAAAAAACGATGTTTTATTTGTCGTGCCTAAGCTTTGCCTTAGTAGTAATTATTATGTTTATCTCACCTATTTTATTCCGCTAACAAAAGCTGCTTTGTCATGCCGCTGTATAATCTTCTCATGCAAATATTTATCAATCCTGCAAACAAACAATATTCAAAGTGCCTAGTCCTAGTAGGAGGCAGTGGTGATACTTCGGAAGGTTTCAAACCTTTGGTCACAAACCTACTCACCAAAATCACGGACTCGGCAATTTGTACTTTTAATTTTTCTACTCAGTCTGGCTCAGAGAGTTTACTAGATCTACAATCCAGAGAACTAGAAGCAGTATTTAGCGAGTTAACAACAAAATACGATTTTAAAGAGATCAATATCTTTACTACCAGCATGGGTGCCTATGCCACCACATACTTACTAAGCAACAATAGATACTCAGACATCATCAAACATGTTATCTTTTATGACCCTGCAGACTACTACATCTCAGCTAAATTTGCAGATTCAAACGATGTCACCTGGTCAGGACCAGATCTATATCGTCCAAACAAAGAAGTTGTAAGTAATAGACTCAAACTCATAGATTCACAAGTAAAAATTTCCGTAGTTCATCTCTCGCTTCGCAACTACTCAAAGTCAGACTACATTGACAAGGATTATTCAAATAGAGGAATAGATCATGAATGTGGCTATCCTAGATTAAACAAGCAAATGGTCAAACACTTTTACCACTGTATCCCCACAAAGAATCAAGCAGGATATCTAAAAGAGACAGGTGTTCCACACGCTATTCTTAGAGACGGCAATATCCAAGCAAATCTAGACAAGGTCACAACGACAGTCTCATCAATACTACTTTTATAACTATCCCCATGCAAAAACATAATCTAACAGGCACCAATTTTGAGTATTTTGTCCATGGTGACAAACCATGTCTACTTCTTCACGCTGGGACTCATGGCGATGAACACGAAGTTATAGATCTAGTCACAAGCGCCATTAAAAAATATGAGTCACGTCTGCCAGATTTTATCTATGTCCCACATGTCTCACCCTCGGCAGTAGCACAAAAAACAAGACACAATGGTCATGGTCTAGATTCAAACCGCATCTACCTGGACGGTTCAGACGTCCACGAAGTTCTCTGGAATCAAGAAGTTATGATGATGTCTACTTTCGACCTGGCCGTCTCATTCCACGAAGATCCGGAGTACTCAACCTACTATATCTACGATGAAGGATGGGAGGTAGATAGATCAGATTTGATTCATCATCACAATGCATATCTCTTGAAAAATGACATCACTCTCCTTACAGGACCAGACGATATTCATGACACAAGTATCAACCAAGCACACTTTATAAATGGCTATAAAAAATTTGAATTCAAGGAAGGGATCTACCAGGGCGATGTACTCAACTGGGGTATGAACAAAGGCATCATCAAACACGCACTTATCCCAGAGACCCCCGGCTGTTTGAGTATTCCTACGAAAAAATTAATTATCGAAAGTTTTTTTGAGATGGTTATTCTTAAATACTTTGATCGCTGAGTTTACAATTTTACCTATATAGTCTTTAAACTTGATCCCTGGTATCACTTCCTCCTCAGGGTCAGTTAGACTACCATCCCCATCATATGCCGATGGATTCGCATTTGTCTCAAGCATATATGGCACACCATCTTTTAGTCTCACATCAAACCTAGCGTAACCACTAAAACCAAGTTTATTAAATATCTCTATGCTAGTTTTTTCTACAATCTCCTGGTCAGCAGATGATAGCTTTGACACCACGACATCAGACGTATTGTAGTCGCGGTGCCCAGGGACCCACTTTGACTCATATGTCTGGAAGGCTAGGGGATTGTGATTGCTAAACATCACTTCTTCTATCGGCAACACTTTAACCTGATCATCATCTTCTATCAGATAAACCAGTAGCTCTCTCCCTACAATAAACTCCTCGGCGATGACTACCTGGTGGAATTTATCAATTTGTCGTTTTACGATTAGTTTTAGCTCATCGCCATTATTTGCTATCGAGTCGTATGAGAGTCCAGTACTGCAGTGTTCATAAGCTGGCTTTACGATGAGAGGATAATTTAGTTCCGCCACTATTTTTTCTTCCCCAGTCACAAAATATATCCCACGGGGAGTAGGGAACCCATATTTTTGCAATTCTATTTTCAGCCTAGATTTATCACCACTAAGCACAAATAGCTCTTTACTCGCACCAGTCACGGGGATATTTAGCTTCTCAAAGCAATCAAAAGCTTTTTCGCTCAGATATATATCATGTCCACACCACTCGATCAAATTAAAGATGACGTCAGCTTTTATATCTAAAATAGCTTCGATATTATCTTCGGCAATCACATAAGTAGTAGGGTTCATCCCATTTGCAGTCAGACCTAGTGCCACTTTTTCAGCGATTACTTTCGAATCTTCGTCAGTTTCGCCATACTCCGTAGACATGATTCTTTTTGAAGGGAGACTATATACAACCGCAATATTCATGATCTTCAGTATATAATATGATGCATGAACGTACATAAAGTCACTCGTCAGGTTAAAAAGGTCTCAGATCAATACGCCAAAAAGTTTGGTATCCGCCGCGATAGTAACTGGTACATCCTCAAACTCCAGGAAGAAATGGGTGAACTCATCCAAAGTTATCTCATGATGACTGGTCGTGGACGCCAAAAAGACAAGACTAAGGAACAGATTGTCGAAGATTTTCACAAAGAGATGGCCGATGTCTTTTGCCATGTACTCCTATTAGCCAAACATCACAAAATCAACCTAGACAAAGAGGTAGAAGAGAAATGGCTAGTCTGGGACAAAAAATAGTGTGATATGCTAAATTCATGAAGTCTTTTCTAAAGGTTGTATTGTGGTTTCCTCTCACTGTCATCACTCTTTTATTTACTATCTCCACTTACTCTGGTATTTCTTCTACTAAAGGCATGCGCGGATTGATCCGCCAAGAAATCTCGGACTTTGGTTCTCGTGGAGTTACTTTTGCTGCCCTCCCAAAAGTAGCCTTTGAAATCCGCACTGCCCTAGGAAAAGAAGATGCACGTCCTATGCTCATAGATAAATATCTCTCCCATTACAACTCTCCCATGGCAGGGATGGGGGACTATATAGTCAAAGTCTCTGATCGTTTCGAGCTAGATCCATACCTAGTTGTAGCTATTGCTCAGCAAGAATCCAATTTAGGCAAACTCATGCCGCCAGATTGTCATAATGCCTGGGGTTGGGGTATTCACTCAGCTGGAACTCTATGTTTTGATAGCTGGAACGAAGGGATCAACACCTTTGTCTCGGGACTTGCTGAAAAATATCTAGCCTACGGACTCCGCACACCAGAGGAAATCATGACCAAATACAACGCCACAAGCCCTGGTGGAGCCTGGGCCAAGGGTGTAAACCAATTCCTAGAAGAACTCCAGACGGGATCTTGGTAATTCCAGAGTAAAATCAGCCCTTGACAGTCCCATAGTCTGTGGTAGTATCCCCGGACTATGAAGAAAACATTGGTCCTGATGATCTGTGCCATAATTCTACTTCTATCTGGTACAAAACAAGTTTCAGCTAAAGAGGTCGATCTTCGTGCCGAGAAAATGCGTGTTGTGTTAAGGAAATACAACTCTCCTATGATAGGCCTAGAAGATGTGCTTATCAAAACTGCCGAAAAATACAATCTTGACTGGACCATCATGGCTGCTATTGCCGGCACCGAATCCAGCTTTGCCAAGCGCATGCCTTACCAGTGTATCAATCCTTATGGCTGGGGAATCTATGGTGACAATAAGCTATGTTTTAAATCTCTAGAAGATTCTATAGAGGGAGTAGCCGCTGGTCTAGCTAAAAAATACAACATTAGTTCTATCGAGTCTATTGCCCGTACCTACAATACAGTCTCAACAGATGG
>CAZCUC010000043.1:0-5229 GCA_964502225.1 uncultured Pseudomonadales bacterium
CGCCGCGTTTGGGACGCGGAGGTCCCCAGTTCGAGTCTGGGCACCCCGACACAAACTCTGTTTAGCTTTGGCGAAGACAGAGTTTAATGTTAAAATAGGCTAGTTCGCGGGTATAGTTCAGTGGTAGAACGGCTGCTTGCCAAGTAGCAGATACGGGTCCGATTCCCGTTACCCGCTCCAAATCACAACAATTTTGAAAACTCTCCCTGTTTTTCAGCGAATTTTTGGTCTCCTGCAAAAAATCCCAGGGGTGTTGGGCTGTCCCGCTCGCAACGCTTTCGGAAAGTCGGAGGTTCGATCCAAAGATTTCTTAGTGTGTAGATAATAACTGAGGAAGTAGAGACTTTGTAAATAGTGCAAGGTTTGACATGGCCGAGTCGAAGTTTTGAGTAAACTCTTCTGGCGAAGTAGCAGAGAGATCGTCTTCGATAATTGTGTCGGTAATTGATTTGAAGACGTATAGAGGTGATGAAATACCCAGGTAGTTGAGAGTTTGCGCGATACTGGCCGCTTCCATATCTTTGGCTAACGCCTGGGATTGCTTTAGTGCTTGCCAGTCCTCACTTGAGGTTGTAAATGATTCGCCGGTACTAACGAGTCCGAGGTGATGGGTGGGCAAGCTCGCAAGGTCAGACGGAAGCGAGACAGCGATTTCTCGCACACTGTAGTCTGAATAACCTGGCAGAGGAATATGAATATCGTGAAATGTTAGGCGGTCGGCAACTACGATCTCGCCAACCTTTACACCGTGAGTTTGGATCCCACCGGCAGTGCCTAGATTGAGATAGGCTGTAGGGTGATAGCGGGTAGCAATGAGTGTAGTCAAGATGGTCATGGGGACTTTACCCACCATAGAAACGGGCTGGCCAAATGATGCAAAATTTGTGTCTGTTCCTGGACTATAGATACTGTATGGATGAGCCTCGGAACTAAAAGTGAGGAAGGGATCACTCCCCTTAGAACTGAGTGACAAACCAAGCGCCTTCGACAAGATATGGGCTTCACTGTGCATGGCGACAAGAATGGCAAGGTGAGAGCTATGAGTCATAGTTAGAATAGTGGCTTGCGCGATAAGGTGTAAGAACCAGATTTGAACAGGAACACGGCTGGGCAATCCTCGAGCAAGAAGCGCTGGAAATCTTGGTAGATCTCTTTGCGGAGTTTGAGGTCGCCACTGCGACGGCCATCTTCGAGTAGTTTGTCGATCTTGAGGTTGCTAAAGTGGGTAAAGTTGGTCGACTGGGTAGAGTGCCAAATAGAGTACTGGTCGGGATCGCTCGGGGGGTTGAAATCGGTCAGTAAAACCTGATAATCGCTCGTGATGTTGCTCACGACTTTGACTTCTACTTGAATGCCGAGAGTATCTCGCCAGGAGGTGGCGATACTTTCGGCGATGTCTAGATAACGCAAAATGGTTTTGAGCTCGATTTTTTGGCCCGAGATGTCTTTGATCTCCTGCGAAATGAGGGTTTTGGCTTTTGCGGGATCATAATCGTAGGTTTTGACTAGATTGTTGTACGCCCAGGAGCCTTTGTCGATTGGAGAAGTGGTACGCTCCTTGCCAAAATTTTTGTCTTTGATGGAATAGGCTAGTGCCTGGCGCACTGGCTTGCTACTCAGGAGGACGTCGTTGTTGTTGAAAAAAAGCACACTCTGCTCGGAGCCTACCGATTTGGTTTCCTCTAGCTGAGAGGTGTTGTCGCCGGATAAATCGGGTGGGAGAAATGAGAGGCGCTCGACAACGTCGATCTCCCCCAGCTTGTAGGCAGTCAAACTGCTGATCTCGGTAGGGTAAAATTTGTAGATTAGTCTCTGGGTCTCGCTCTCGAGCGTAATCGATTGGAGAACCCCTTTGTTGAGTCGCGATTTTGTCAGGCGATACTCACCTGTCCCGAGCTTGCTTTGCTTGAGGATGGGACTAGAGACAGCGGCCAGGAAGGGTGAAAAGGGCTCTTTGAGATGGTAGGTGATGGTATCCTCAGTTAGCGTGACATCGACATCCTTAAAGTTGTACGAGATGTCAGAGGGAGAGAGTTTTGAGCCGTCGTGCCAAGTGATATCACGGTCGAGTGTAAAAACGTAGGTTTTGCCGTCATCTTTGATTTCCCAGGATTTGGCTAGCTGGCGGTGTGTGGTACCGTCCTGCGAGACACTCACGAGCCCCTGGCAAATTTTACTGCGGATGTCACTGGGAAAAGTCTCGAGGTTGTATTTGCCTACCCGACCAATACGAAGTGTTTGTTTGGGGGTGGGGATGTAGCGGGCGGAGAGAAAATAGATCAATACGCCTAGGAGGACGATCCCGGCGGTGCGGACAATAATGGGGAGATGTCTAGCGAGGAAGCCTTGGGATACCCAGTAGTAGCGACGGATTGCTTTGAACATATTTTATATAGCATTGGCGATGGCTAAAGCAACAAAGACGACGGAGAGCAAAATAGTCCCGTAGAACAAAGTTTTTTCTACTCCCCTTTTGGCGTGGTAGTTGTTGGATCCGCCAAACACAGCGGACATCCCGGCTCCTTTGGCCTGGAGAATGACAAAAACAATCAGGACTAAAGAGATGATAATTTGAGCGATGAGTGTAGCCATTTAATTGTCTGCTTGGAAAAGCACTCCAATAATTGAGTAAGTAAGACTCATGAGCAAGGAAGCCAAAACCAAAGTCCAGAACAGTGAGAGATGACCAGCGGGCAGGGATAAAAAGACCGAACTAATGGCCCCATAATCGAACGAGGTGATGCGGATGCCGTCGTAGGCAAGATCAAAGAGGTAAAGAGTCAAGACGTTGGTGAGCCAGCGAAAAAGACCGAGAGTCAAGAGATTGATGGGTAAAAGCAGGAGTTTGATAATTGGGGTGAGTAAAGCGTTGAAAATGACAAAGACGATTGAAGCAATGAGATAAGCGGACCAAGTAGCGTCGAGGTGGAGTCCAGCAAGAAAATAACTAGCTACATAGAAACTGGCGGCCGTCCCCAGAATTTTGAGAATAAGTTTGCGCATAGTGCTTTGATCTTATCATAAAGTGAGATTGATTTGGACTGGCTGAGCTTGGCCTGGCCATAGGGCGGGAGGTAGCCGAGCTCAGGGTGGATGAGTGAGACATTGCCAGTGTTGACCAAGTAACCATCTCTGATTTCGTGGGTAGAGACAGGATCTGGAGTAGTCTCTGCGAGCTCGATACTCAAGTATTTTTCTGTTTGGTTACTTTTGTAGGCCCCAGCCGGCAGTGGGTAGCTATCTTCCTGGCCATGGCGGACAAAGGTAATATGACTAAAATCGAGCTTGGAAAAGTAATCGACACCCCCGGTGGTGTTGCCCCAGGTAGGATCGACACTAACCCAAGTTTGGCTGGTATTGTCGTAGTACTCAGGCCAGGCATGGAGGATATCGGTCGAGTCGCTACTGGGCTGAATCAAATTGTTTTTGGTGTAGCCAAAGCCGTTAATCTCACGCGACGGGATCTGGAGACTACGAGCTAGAGCGACAAAGGAATCGGTAAACTCGGTACAGAGGACATTGCGGGGTGCGGACAAGGCTTGGACTGCACCCTGACGAGTGGCGGAGGAGCTTTGGTGACCGTAGTTGTAGGTAAAGTTGTCTACCAGGTAGCGATAAATATTGGCGGGAGTTTTGAGCTGAGCACCCAGATCATTTACTACTGCAGAGTTGGTGGGCCAGTATTTAGAGTGGAGAGTTTTTTGAAATGTTTTATCGCTTGGATCTGAGAGCTTGGGGAGCGGGTAAACCGTGACGTAGAGATCGGCAGTGACCAAGAGCTTGTCTTGCGAGCCAATCTGATAACGTGCTAGCCAATTGCCGTCGTTATCGAGGCTGATACTCGATGGCTCGGGCGTCAAAGAGTTTAGCAAGACTTTTTGATAAGCAGTGTCGGGGGGGAGTGCTAGCTCGGAGAAACCATCCTTTAACTCTTTGTTTTTGAGCTCATATTTTAGATTGAGGTGATAAGTGGCAGATTCGCCAAAGAGGAGGGAGAGAGAATCTGCTTGGTGGCCACTGAAAGTATAAACCTGGTACTCCCCATCGGGCTCGACTTTGCTGGCAGGGGGAGAGATGAGTGTAGGCAGATCCGTGACTCCCGCGATTTTGACTACCCGGGTGTAGCTATCGGCTTCGTTGGCTTTGGCTAGACGAGGGATATTGACGGTCATGGTCGGCCCGATCTTTTCGACTACATCATCGGCCTGGTAACTGAGGGTTATAGTTTTAACTTGGTCTTTGCCGATTTTGGGACGTTCCAAAGTCAAGTGAATAGTGGTAACCCCGTTTTGGGAGGCAGTCGTAGTAGTTAGTGGCCCAGACTCATCACTGGCCTGGAGGTTTTGTAGATCTACGCCACTGGTAGCGAGAGAGTACTCGGTCGCATAGATATGCGCCAAGTTATTTTTGAGCGCGATTTGGTGGGTGAGCGTGGTGTGACCTGACTCCTCAATCACATACTGCGAAGTCCAGGTAGTCGAAAACTCGGCGGCCGCCTCGACTCGCCTAGGCGAAGTAGATAGGAGGCAGAAGAGAGAAGAGAGGAGAAACATACACTTTTTCATATCATGTAGGTTATCACATCCCTGCCTGAGTAGCGAAGTGGGCTTGACATGCGGGGAATATTTGGGTAAATTGGAGAAAAGGAGATAATATGCCTATCACACTATATAAACGTCAAAAACAAATTGTAGATTTTATTGGTCAGTATATCCAAAAATTTGGGACCTCCCCTACCCTGCAAGAAATTGCGGATTCGCTTGGAGTATCATCTCTGGCTACCGTACACGAACATTTGCAGACCTTGGCCAAAAAAGGAGTGATCCGTCGGTTTGAAGGAGCTGTGCGTGGGATCGAGTTGCTCGACCAAAAAATCGGCAATACTCTGGAGAGCGTAGAACTGCCAATCCTAGGTTGGATTGCGGCTGGCTCCCCTATCCTACCGATGACCGATCCAAATGCGACCCTAAAGGTTGCTTCGTCGATGCTGTCGGGCAAAAAGCGCTCGTTTGTACTACAAGTCCGGGGCGATTCGATGATTGAAGAAGGGATATTGGATGGCGACTTTGTCGTGATTGAAGAGAAAAAAGAAGCCAGAGATGGTGAGATAGTCGTGGCCCTCCTAGACAATGGCCTCGCGACCCTGAAAAAGTTTTTCCGTGAAGCAAGTCGGATCAGATTGGAGCCAGCCAACTCCACAATGAAGCCAATTTATGCCCAAAATGTGAC
>CAZCUC010000044.1:0-4921 GCA_964502225.1 uncultured Pseudomonadales bacterium
GACCAGAGGGAGAGTGACTCAATGGTACAGTAGCAGTTTACTAAACTGCCGCCCGTAAGGGCTTGTGGGTTCGAATCCCGCCTCTCCCGCATCATTTTCCCTGATATAATCCCTCGTATAGGAGACGTGCGACAATGGTACTCGGGCGGTTCGCTAAACCGCTGTCTAGTAATAGACTCGTGGGTTCGAATCCCACCGTCTCCGCCACTAAGGAGTAAAAAATGAAAATAGACTCTCGAGATTCAACAATAAAAATATTGTTAGACTCACATTACTTAGTCATACCCTCTTTCCAAAGACCATACTCTTGGACTATAGAAAATACTGAAGAATTTTGGAATGACGTCGTCGTTGAAAATCAAGGTGATTATTTTATTGGAACGTTTGTAGTATACGAAGATGATCAGCAACTAGCTATCGTCGACGGTCAACAACGCATGACAACTCTAATTATCTTACTATGCTGTCTCCGTGATGAACTATTAAAAATCGGACACAAAGACTTAGCTGACGGTTTACATGGATTAATTGAAAAAAAGGATGTTAATAACAAGAAGCGATATACCCTCTCAACGGAAACGTCTTACCCATATTTTCAACACATAATATTGAGCAAAACAAAAGGCACAAAGATTCCAATAAATCCAGAAGAAAAACTATTAGCTCAAACTCGGGAAATACTAAGTAAAAAAATCGAACAAGTTGTTTTAAGCATAAAAACCGATCCGACTATATCAAGTAAAACAAAAAGTAAGAAAATCGAAGAGTCTTTAACAAAGATTCGCAATCAGGTACTAGATTTAAAGCTTATCAAAATTCAATTAGATAACGAGGATGACGCCTACATAATCTTTGAAACTTTAAATACTAGAGGCAAAGATTTGAGTGTTACTGATCTGGTAAAAAACTACATCTCTAGAAACATTAAATCCGCTAATAAGGAAAATGATCAAGCCAAAACAAAATGGGTAAACATGGTAGAAACTATTGCGGCTTCTGGGAAAAATATCGATCCTAGTACTTTTCTACATCACTACTGGCTATCCAAACATACCTATACCACACTAAGAAAGTTGTTTAAGGAGATAAAGAGAGTAATTCAACCAGATAAGAAAAGTGTTCAACAGTTTCTCGTTGAAATCGAAAAAGACTCGATAATCTATAGATCAATTCTAGACACTAGCTCTTGTGCTTGGAAAATTGAGGAAAAGCAACTAGAAAAGTCCTTAATTGCTTTCGACATATTTAGAATTCGACAACAAGTTCCCATGATATTGAGTATATTAAGAAAATACCGTCAGAATCAATTTTCACTTAAAAATGTTTTAGATATTATTTCGGCAGTTGAAAAATTTCACTTTATTTTCACCGCTGTAAGCTCTCAAAGGTCCTCTGGCGGTATATCTCAAATGTACGCTTCCTATGCAAGAAGACTAAATGATGCAAAAAATGAAAACGAGTCAAGAAAAATTTGCAAAGAACTGAAGGAAAAATTGAGAGAGAAAATACCTACGTACGAAGAATTTTATGCTAACTTCAAAGAAATTCGGTATAGCAATAAAACCAATAAGCAAAAAGATTTAATAAGATATATTCTATATAAATACAATCAATTCTTGAAAATATCTTATTCAGAAGACATTAGCTTACTTACAATTGAACATTTACTGAGTCAAAGTGCTAAATCGAACAACTTTGATATGCTTGGAAATTTATTACTTATAAATAAGATCTCTAATGAGAAACTCGACAATAAAGATCCGCTATTAAAAATTAAGATATTAAAGAGTCAAGGTATCATATTAGATGAAACTATCTTGCATACTAAAAGATGGACTGAAGTCGAAATTGCCGAAAGAACAAAAACTATGGGGAAATTAGCGTATGAAAAAATATGGAAAATATAAAATAACTAAATATATCCCCGTAGACTCAGACCCAGTCAATCAATTATTTCTTGAGCTTCAGGTTCACGAAAACAAATTTGATTCGTATAAATCAACTAAGCTTGCAAATGCTCAAGCATATAAGACAGAGTTACTAGACATAGTTGAAAATCAGCACGGAGAAATGCTCATCGCCAAAATAGATGATAAAGCAGTTGGACTTGTCGCTTGGTTTCTCGAAGAAGAATGCGAATTTGACGAACCATACGGATATATATCTGACATCATTGTCTCAGAACCATATCGCGGACAAGGCATTGGCCAACAACTGCTTGATAAAGCTATGTCTCACATCAAAAACACTCAAGTGAAACGCGTTCACATAGGGGTCCTCCTCGCCAACTCAGATACTAAAGATTTTTACTCAAAAAATGGATTTTCAGATTACAGCGTTGAAATGACGAAAGAGTTAAAATAGGTTCCAACATCTGATATTGTTCTCCGCAGTTTATAAAGCACCCAGATTAGTTTATAAATAGATTATGAAAACGATTATTTCTCTTTTTCTAGTTTCCCTCATTCTGTTTTGTACTTTTGTTTCGATGCCAACTTGGGTAAGTAATCACTGCAATGTCCTTCCACGACCTGAGACATATAAGCTTGGACTACCATGGAAAAAAGTACCTTGTGTTTATACCGGAGTTATGTGGGGACAATCTTTACTTGAAAAAACACCATCTTGGAAGATAGAAACTAAAAGAAGTATAGAGAAAAGAAAAATAGTAATAGACAAATTAAAAAATGAAGGATGTACTTTATACTTTGATGGCTGTAATACTTGTAGTAAAGATAAGGATACTTTCTCATGTACTATCATGGCCTGCTCTGAAATGAAACAGCCCAAGTGTCTGAGTTATACGGTAAGAAATAGCCCTATCCCAAATGGTAATGAGAATAATTCCATTGATCGCGGTACAACAGAGAGGTAATTAACCTATAGAATTAATAGACACATAAGTTATAACAGCGTATATAGTCCCCCCCAATTTGCTACAATTAACCCATGTTCATCAAATTCCTCATTGAATCGCTCGTTACCTTCCTCGCCCTCGATGCCGCCTGGATCTCGCAGGTTGCCACTCCCTGGATGAAAAAGGCAGTTCCCCACCTCATGTCCCCCACCCCCAACCTCCTCGCCGCCATTGCCTTCTACATTTTGTACTTGAGCACTCTACTTATCCTCTTTCTGATCCCAGCTCTCACCCACAAAGTGGGCTACCAAACCCTCGCCTTCCAAACCTTCCTCTTCGGCTTTACCGCCTACGCTACCTACGATCTAACCAATCTGGCCGTCATGAAAGGCTACCCCACCTCTATGGCCATCGCCGACATGATCTGGGGAGGTATTCTCACTATGGTTACTGCCATAATTATTTACAAATTAAACTCCTAAGGAGTCATTATGAACAAAAAACTTTTGCCCCTCGTAGTTATCGTCGCTCTACTCGCAATCGGTGGTTATTATCTTAAAACCAAACAAGTCGATGGTCCCATGACCAGTAAACAGCTCGTCGGCGAAGCCAATGAATTTGCCTCTGCTATCGAGTCCGGCAAACCTACCATTTGCACCATGAAAAAAGACGCTGACTCCATGGAGTACCACATCAAGGGTAAGGCCATGAGAATGAACTCAACCACCACCATGCAGGACGATTCTGGCAAGACCTCTACTACCGTCGCTCACATGATCAACGATACCAAGTATCTCTACATGTGGGACGACGCATCCAAGCAGGGTTCCAAAATGGCGATTCCCTCAGAGGAAGAAACCAAGGCTATGGCAGACAAAGCCAAAGAATATCAGCAGGATAGCGAAGTGGCTCCAAAACTAGAGACTCAAGCCGATTACGACAACTTCAAAAACGAAGGCTACTCTATCGAATGCAAATCAGCGAGTGTCGATGACTCTGTCTTTGCCCCACCAGCCGACGTCAAATTTATCGATCCCACAGAGATGTTGAATGCACTCCCTGCGCAGGGTGAGGACGGCAAGTTCGACATGAGTCAAATCGAAGAGCTCCAAAAGCAATACGGCGGTCAAATACCAGCCAACTACTAGTGCTACTTAGCTAACGTTAGACCCCAGATCTCCTTTACTCCTGCTTGCTTTAGCATGCGAGCGCATTCTCGTATGGTGGCACCCGTGGTCCAGACATCATCCACCAAAATCACTCTCTGGTTTGAGTATTGGACGAGTTGTGATTTGGATATTATCTTAAACGCCCCCTCGATGTTTTTTCTCCTCTCTTTCTTCTTTAGTCCAAACATTGGTTTCGTCTCCCTAGTTCTCTCAAGGATTGCGATATTCGCCATACCACAGTCATCTGCGATTAGCTGAGAGAGAATTTCTGCCTGGTTGAATCCCCTACTTCGTTCTTTCTGTCTCCACATGGGTACGCTCGTGATGATTCCATTTTCTACTACATGAAAGTTACACAGTCCATATAAAAATGTAATAATCTCCCAGGCGCTTTTATACTTCACTTTTTTTAGGCATTTCTGCACCAATCCGGGGTACGACAAACCAGTTATCAGCCTCTCTATCCCCTCGGTCCTTATACATTTTGGGTGTGTCCACCCATCCAGGCTAGGCTTACAACACATGGGGCAGATCTGCTCCGGAACCATTAGCTTCCTCTGGCATGTACCACAGATATACTTGCCCTCTCTCCCACACCCCACACATATTTTAGGAAAAATAAAATCAACTATCCCCATAAATGAATTGTATCAAGATGGCGTCGTGCAGTGGTAACAAAATTTTGCCGACATTACAGGCGCAACAGCAGCCTGTACCGGAGGCCATAAATTTTCGTTACCGCGAACGACATTCTCCTTGCCTAAAACTTGCATTTAGCCCGATTCTATGATATATTTTGATGTATTGGGGACGTCTTGCTTTGACGTATACCAGCTCCTTAACATCTGCATACCGACTTTGACGAGAGAAGTCGTAAAACAGCGTCAAAAAACAA
>CAZCUC010000045.1:0-4893 GCA_964502225.1 uncultured Pseudomonadales bacterium
GGCCAGCTGTTACATATCTCAGATTTCCTCGCCACCAAAAAGCACATGGCAGAGCTATATAAAAAAGGTTTAGAGGGCATTAAAGGGCTTGCTCTCCCTGTCACTCGCGACTGGGCCACTCATGTCTACTGGATGTACGCTGTGCTAGTAGACGAGGGAAAGTGTGGCATGTCCAAAGATGAGTTACGTGCCAAGCTCCTAGAAAAAGGGGTCGACACTCGCGATTTCTTTTATGCCCCAAATACTCAGCCAGCCCTTACTGATAAAGGCTTGGGACTGGGATCTTTCCCTGTGACTGAGCACATTGCCAAAAATGGTTTTTACCTCCCATCAGGTCTAGCTATCACCGACGAGCAAATTGAGACTGTCTGTGCGACAATGAGATCTATATGTCAGGGGATCTAAAATCTAAAGGTTTGTTTTCTATTCTTGTGCTTGGATCAGGCAATGTCATAGGCACTATCATCTCTGCAGTTGCGCTCATCCTTTTCTCACGTTTCATGGGACCTAGCGAGTTTGGTTTGTTTTCTGCGGGTTTAGCTGCTATGCAGATCATCATCCGCCTCGCAGATTTAGGTACCAATATGGCCATAGAACGCTCACTAGCTCGTGCCTATGGCAAAGATCCTAGTTTGGTCGATAGATTGGTCAGAGTAGGATTTTGGTTGAAGATAGTCATCATGTCCTTATGTCTAGCTCTAGGTTGGATCTTGGCGCCTTGGATAAGTGTCTCTATCCTACACATAGAAGATATCTCGCTCATACGTATGGCTGTGCTACTTTCTATAGGTACAGCGCTGTTTGAGTTTACGACTATTTTGTTCCAGGCCAGTCACAAATTTGGTGTAGTAGCACGTATCACGATCGCGCAGGCGATAGGCAAACTATTCTTTGGTTTGGTGTTTATGTGGCAAGGGATGCTGCACTCCGTCTCTGCCTTATTTCTTTATGGGATCATGCCAGGAGTTGGAGCGCTGCTAGCTTGGGGCAAGCTTCCATTTACTAGTTTGGCTCTACCCAAATCATGGAAAAAAGATCTAAGTATCATCATAAAAGTCGCCAAATGGACAGGGATCGCCGCTGTTGCAGCCACACTTGCCGACAATATAGATACACTCATGGTCCAGTCATTTATGAGTAGTTTTGATACTGGAATTTGGTCTGGAGCGGTACGCATCGCAACCTTTGGTAGTCTACTAGGGTGGACAGTGGGGTCTGTCCTAAGCAATCGAGTAGCTAGATACAATGACGCAGTGCATCTAAAAGCTTATATGCAAAAAGCCTGGAAAATCTCGCTTGGATCCCTGCTACTTTTACTAGTTACTATTCCTTTATCAAAATATTTGATCTCATTTACCATTGGTCCAGCTTACCTTGAAGGAGTATATCCACTGCAAATCCTTCTTATATCTACTGGTTTATCGGCTGCCATCTCTCCATACTCTGCTTTATTTTATTTGTTTGATAGACCAGAGTATTATGCAATATCCGGGATTATATCGACCATCTTATTGATAGTTGGTGATTATTTTGCAATTCCTATTTATGGGCTTGCTGGAGCTGCATATGTGAGGGTCTTAGGTCGTCTAGCAATCCTAATATTCACTCTTTATTATGTTAAAAAATCCCTAAAAGCTCATCTAGCTAAGGTATGAAAAATCCAAAATATGTAATTTTTGATTTATTAAAAATAATTCTTTCATTTTTAGTAATAAATTTACATATAGAAAGTTTTGTACTTCACAATGATTTTTCAATAATATATTTTCTAGGATGGTACGCAGTCCCATTATTTATCGTGATGAATTTTTATTTCAATTCATCAAAATATTTGGCATCAAATTTTAGTTTCAGACAATATTCTAAGATTTTATATAGATTCATGTTTCCATTGATATTTTGGTCTGCAATAGGATTTATCATTCATCCAGAGCTCCTTACTATTAAATATCTACTTAGACAATTACTAACAGGAACTGCAGTAGATCCTCCTTTGTATTATCTTTTGACGATATCCATCATAAGTACAGGTATATACATTTTTAGAAAGACGCTGTTTACGAGTCAATATCTTGTGGCCATAGTAATTTGCGCACTATTATTAATCGAATCAACAGGATTAGAGACCGCACTAGCTAGTCATGTTCCAATTCAAATACAATTAGCTTCAATCAGGGTATTTGAATTTTTAAAATACGGATTATTAGGGGTGTCTATACCTAGTATCATAAGATATATATCTACAAAAATTCCTGCCTCTCTAATCTATTTATTCACGCTAGTAGGGGTGATAATAGATATTTCGTTAAAGTGGTATTATCAGACTTCAGGACTTGGTTATGGAGGTATTATTCAGTTTACGATAGTTGGTCTAATTATGATTTCAATAATTTTGTTAAAGGATAATCAGATTTTCATAAAGCAAAACTCAATTATAAGTACTATCTCTAAATATTCTTTGGGGATCTATTGTATACATACCTTTATTATCGAAAAAATATCAATAGAGTTAAACAACATCGCATTGAGCTTAACTGTCTTTTGTATTTGCTTTACAATATCTCTCATCATTAGCAAATTATCAAATGGATATCTGTCTAAAGCTGTGTCATAGCATATACTAATAATCATTATGTCAAATAATCACATTACAGCCCATATGATAGTAAAAAATGAAGACCAGTGGGTTTGGTTTGCTTTGCAGTCTATTCTGCCATATGCAGACCACATCTTGGTCACAGATACGGGTTCGACGGACAAAACGATAGATATCATCAAATCAGTCTCTTCTCCAAAAATAGAGTTTCAAACTGTTTATGCAAAATCTAGCGCCGACATTACAAGTATCCGCACAGATCAATTAAATCGCACCAAAACTGACTGGATCTGGATAGTAGATGGAGATGAAATCTACGCAGATAAGCTTGCAAAAGAATGCATCTCTGCAATCAGTACAAATGCATACGAGGGCATAGTTGTCCGTCGCTATGACCTGTTGGGAGACATCTACCACAGGCAGGTAGAGTCTGTAGGATCATACAATCTATTTGGTTATACCGGTCATCTAGTAACTAGGTTTGTAAACAAAAACAAGATCACAGGTCTCCACTATAGCGGGGATTATCCCCTGGAAGGCTTCTATGACAAAGACAATATCTCAGCCAGAGACCACAGTCCTAAAGATTGGTACTTAACCTCAAACTATCTCTACCATGCTATGTATTTAAAGCGCTCAAGTCTAGGCGGTAATCTACCCATGTTTAATAGAGGTAAATACAAGATCGAGACTGGGATAGAAATAAATGATTCTTTGCCAGAAGTCTTTAGACTCAAATATCCTGAGTTTGTCCCAAATCCTTTACAATCTAGAGGGTTAGGGTACGAGATGGTTGCTAGGGTGATTACCCCCATTAAAAAACTTAAACGTAAAATCATATGAAGATAGCCTTCCTCCACATGACCATGGGACTCACAAATAGAGGGAGTGAGATCTCGACCGATTTACTGGCCACGGCATTATCCAAAAAACACGAGGTTCTCTGCATCCAGTCGGGTCCTAATACCCCAAAGCTATACACGGTTAAACGTGTATATCCACTTTCCGTAGCTCCACCTACCTCACCAAGAAATATTTTGGATAAATTGTTGTTTCGTCTGAAACTAGATCAGGAGAGCGGGGCAGTCGCTGAGTTTAGTAGAGCCTGCGTACCAGTTTTAAAAGAATTTGATCCTGACATTATCGTAGCTACCAATGGCTCATTACAGCTAAAGGTGCTTAGGGGGGAAGCTCTACGAGCCAAGGTAGTCTGCTTCGGGCGTGCGGGCATCGGTCATCATGACAAAGAGACGCTAGTCGCTAAGCCAGATCTTTTTGTGGCCCTGTCAAAGGAGGGTGATCTATGGGCAAAAAAAATGGCACTTTCACATACTAAAGTAGTCTATATCCCAAACCCAGTACTCAAGGATAAGGCCTCAAAAATCAATTTAGGTATGACTTCACCTGTTGTCCTATCTGTTGGAGCTCTCTCTAGTTACAAAAATATCTTAAGTGTCGTAGAAGCATCTAGACTGGCTGGGACCTCACTTTTGATCATCGGCGATGGCGAAGAAAGTAGCGCTCTAGAGTCTGCACTCTCTACCTATCCACATGAATTCCGCTGGATCAAACAGGTGGAACCATCAGAGATGTCTAGCTACTATGCAAGTTGTGATGTATTTTGTTTTGTACCAGACTCACAAGAAGCCTTTGGTCGCGTCTATATAGAAGCAATGGCGGGAGGGTTACCAATCGTAGCTAGTGACGATCCTATCCGCCGCAGTATAGTAGGGAATCAAGGCATATTTGTAGACCCTCACGATCATGATGCTATTGCAGGAGCCATCACCAAAGCTAGTACAATGGGCAAGTTAGATTACAAAGAGGAGTTAAGACCCTTTGACCTATCTACAGTAGTATCTAGGATCGAAAAGGAGTTTCATGATCTCATCAAATAAACCAGTCGCCTCGGCCATCCTAGCTGTTTACAATGCAGAGTCGACGATTCTGCCATGCATAGAGTCGCTTCTAGGTCAGTCGGCAAAGGTCGAGATCATCGTGGTAGATGATGGAAGCACAGACGGTACCCTCAAAAAACTCAGTATTAATAAAGATATTAAAATATTAAAGCAGTCGCATGGCGGGCCAGCCCTTGCGCGAAATCTAGGCAGTAGCCATGCAAATTCGGGTATCTTACTTTTTGTTGACGCAGATATGATTTTTGATCGTGAGTACGTCTCTACGTTAATCAAACCAATTATTAGTGGAGAGGTCATAGGAACATATACAACAGAAGAACAAGTAGCCAACTGGGACAATGTCTGGGCTAGGTGCTGGAATGTGCAAGAAGGCTGGGA
>CAZCUC010000046.1:0-4457 GCA_964502225.1 uncultured Pseudomonadales bacterium
CCTACTGCAAGAACTTATCACGCAGAAGTTCGGGGCGAGAAATACTAATTTGTGGGCCCACTGGGATTCGAACCCAGGACACCCTACTTAAGAGGCAGGTGCTCTAACCAGCTGAGCTATAGGCCCTTCTACTTTATCATTTAGAGAGAACTTGGTCACCGATATTTGCCTGCTGGCAAATTCGTCGACCCCAGCTCGTCGCCGTCGCGACTACGCTTTTCAAGTACTCTTTTCATTGACAAAATATGATTACGCCAAAAAGCATAATCATATTTTGTGCGGAGGACGATTCTTATTTTGAACCGCTCTCCGACAATTACCTAGTGCATTTTACCAGGTTAATGGAAGTGTATCAATCGAAGTCGGAGGAGGATTTACATGATTAAAACCTCTTTGCACGACGAAAAAACCTTCTTCTCCAAATTTCTGACCGACTTAGAGAATAGTCAGAATGAGGTAATTATCGAAAGTCCATTCATCACCATAGCTAGAATGAAGACTTTTTGGCCAGTGTTTAGGCGACTTTTGGCTCGAGGCGTGAAAGTCTACATAGTGACCCGTGACCCACGAGAACACATAGATGGCTATGATGAGCAGTCTGAGGTAGAAATACAGGAATTCGAGGCCGTTGGCATCCAAGTGTTGCTTTGCACAGGCAATCACCACAGAAAACTAGCCATTATTGACCGCAATATTCTCTGGGAAGGAAGTCTTAATATACTTTCTCAGGCAAAAAGCAGAGAATTTATGCGCCGTCTTGAGGACGGCGGCTTCGCCGTAGATTTATTTAACTATATTGGATACGAAAAATACATATAGAGGAAATGTGTCTCATTATTTCCACGACCTATTATAGTTATTTACTATGTTTTTGAAGTACATCACTAATAATTGATCCATCGCGTAACTCAATATTTCTCTGTGCTAATTTAGCATACTCAGGCTCATGGGTAACCATAATAATTGTTTGTCCTTGTTTATGAAGATCTAGGAATATTTTTAAGACAATATCTGATGAAACTGTATCGAGGTTTGCGGTTGGTTCGTCTGCAAAGAGAATTTTTGGTTCGTGTACTATGGCTCTGGCAATGCTTACTCTTTGTTGTTGACCACCAGATAATTGGCTGGGTAGATTATCAAATCTATCCTGAAGATCAACTTTAACGAGAGCTACTTCAGCTTTTTTAGAGGCCAGATTTTCTGGTACTCCTCGCATGAGGAGTGGCATCATGACATTTTCTCTGGCAGTAAGAGTCGGCAAGATTGCATAATCCTGAAAAATATAACCAAGATTATTGAGACGATATGTAATCCGCTCGTCACTAGAAAATTCAGAAACATTTATGTTTTCAATAGAAATCGTACCTTTATTGGGTGTATCTAATAAACTTAATTGATACAGAAGAGTGCTTTTACCTGATCCAGATAGCCCGGTAATTGCTAAAAACTGACCTGCTGGTATGTCAAAGGTAAAGCCTTTTAAGGCAGTAAGCTCTGTTTCTCCAATGCGAAATATTTTGGTTATATCTTTAATTTTAATCATAGTGTTATCTACCTAAAATAGCATCGAGTGTGTTTTGTTTGGTTACCATCCTGGCCGGAATATAACCAGAAATAAAAGCAGTGATCATTAAAATTAATCCACGGATTATTAGTCCGCCAGTGGTAATGGCAAGCTGTCCTTCAGTCACTGGGAATTTGAGTGGGTGGATAGCAAACCATGGCTTGAGGAAGCCCATGACAAGTAAGCTTGCAATGGCAATGCCGGATAAAGCGTAAAAAAGTGACTGAATGATGTAGGAAATTTCAATCGCTGAAGCAGAGATACCAATCCCTTTCATAATCCCAATATATTTTCTTCTGGTAATGGCATTTACAAAAATGACAATAAATATTGTAATAGCACCCACTATCAAAGAGATCGCCCCAACCATATTGCCAAGCATGGAAAATGTTTTTTTCATATCTTGAATTGCTTTTGGCAATGCTTCTTCGCCAGTCTCAACAATAATATTTGTCGAATAAGGAAAATTAGCTAAAATGTAGCTCTTTGCATCTTGCTCTGATGTATTTGGTTGTAGAGAAATAGCAATCTCACTGGCACTCAGATTCTGATTACGGGTCAAAGATCTCATCGTCGCTTCAGAAATAAAAATCCGACCGTCAACGGTAGAATTACCACTATCTACGATGCCTTGGACGATTACTTCCGTTTCGGATTCACCAACAAGTAGTAATAATCTTGATCCAACTTTAATATCTTTGAGTCGCGGTTCTGTTGATGAGCCTTTAGAGTATTGAGCCAGGAGACTTTTGCCGACAACAATTGCATCAGTTGAGTATTCGTCGAGGTATGCCCCTTCAATTATTTTGGATGAGATTCCAGTGACACTGTTTTCATCCTTTGGGTTTATCCCTACTAATGTGCCACTAACACGCTCACCGATGTCAGTCTCTTTCACTTTAATTATATTTTCATTTTCAAGAACGGCTGAAGCTGTATAACGACTGGATTTAGCTCTGTATGTGGGCAATGTTTCTATGATATTTTGTAAAATACTTGACTGTGTAATAGCATAATTTTGGACAGCGGGTTTAACAAGCACGTCTGAGGAATAGTACTTTTGAAAAGAATTCATCATTCCCTCAGCCAAACCAATAAGCACCCCGCCCATTAACACCATATTCATAAATGTCAAAGACATAACAAAGATAACCAGGGCAGTTGACCATGGATTACTTCGTTTCAGCTCTCGTATCGCCAAAAAAGATCCAACGGTATAATCGTTCTTAAATTTTGTAAGCCTCTGAGCTATTTTCATAGACTTTGTGTTTCTGGCCTGGCCAAGATAATGGCTCCAGTATTCAATCCTGATACAACTTCTACTTTTGAATAACCCTTTTCACCCAGTTGGACTTCTGTCAGGATATTGTTTTTTGCATCTGCTAATTGTACGTAGGTCTTGCCATCTTTATCTATAAGGGCGCTACGGGGCACAGTCAGCGTATTTTTCTTATTAATTAGTTCAATTGCTGCAACAGCAGTCATATTGGGCTTAATTCCTGAGGGAAGGTCGTTAATTGATACTTTTATCTCAAATGTTACTACGCCTGCCGTGACTGTTCCTACCGATTCAATTTTTTCAACCTTTCCAGTCAAATGATCATCTTTCATAGCGTCAAAAACGACAGTTACTTTTTGCCCGACGCTTATTTTTGGTAAATAAACTTCATTTACATTAACGACCAACAAGGGCTCATTCGTAAGAGTATCCTCATAATCGATTTTGGCTGCATTTACTTGTGCAGCAGCAGCTCCAATCGCTACATCAGCCTCTTTGTATTTGATCTCTGCAGCTCTGAAATCTTTTTCGGCTTGAGTAAGAGTGGAGTCGATGCTTAATTTCTCTAATTCAGTGTAGTCTTCTTTTGTTGTCGGATTCGTCGTATTGTCATTTTTATAGTTGATCCCATTTTCAGAGTTTAAAACCACTTGTCTCTTGCTCCACATAGCGGCGTCAGCTACTTGCTTATTTTGTCTGGAGGTTGCAAGGTTGCTCACTGCGTTTTGATAAGTTGCAAAGCTTGCTGCTTTTTGGGTATCAGTGGCAGTTTTATTAAATATTCCGCTGACTTCGACCGTTTCTAGGAAAGTATTATTCTGAACGGTATATAGAAGCCTAGTATCTGGTTTTTGTAGAACAGTGAACTTTAAGACTAGAGCTAAGATGATTAGAATGGGAACGATAAGGTAGATTTTATTTATTTTCATACTACTTGACTCCTTTTTGAGAATTAGCAATGTTTTCGAATATTCGAATCATTTCCTTAAGATCACTCTCTGGAACGCTGGCAAGTATTTTAAAGTGAGATGAAAACATTTGATCCATACATACTCGTATTTGTTCTTTTCCCAATTTAGTTAGTCTTAGTCCAATGACGCGACGATCTTTTTGGTTAGTTTCTCTGGCAATCCATTCTTTGTCTACTAAACGGTTGGTTAGTTGAGTAGTTGAGGATAATGACATGGTTAGCTCACGCGCCAAAGACCCCACAGTACTATTTGAATTTGACTGAATATATTTCAGAGCTTCGATTTGTAATAGCGTTGCGGCACTATCCTCAAATGATCCTGCCCTCTCTATAAGTCGCCTTACCTTAATCGCTTTACTTAGGAATTGAGCTATTAGCTTAATGTGTATTTTCATATTGTTTATATAATAAATAGTTTATGGCATAAACTATATTATGTCAATACTTTAGTATGAAAGCTATTAAAAATAGCAACATTGTTTTAAACATGGCTGCACAATAGGAAGACGAGACTTGAACCGATTGCAAGGCTAAATGTGGGAAAATAAATAAGTGGAGGACAAGATGGGGAGTAAAAATACAATCTTAACCCAACCATTCCAGGCAAGATCACGTGTTTACATTGAACCTATCTCTTCTTGTGC
>CAZCUC010000047.1:0-4410 GCA_964502225.1 uncultured Pseudomonadales bacterium
GGGATGTCGAAGGGGTCGGAGGAATCGGTGGCGGGAGGTTTGGGTGGCTTGGTCGAGTCATCGTCGTCGCTCGGGGTATCATCGTCATCTGAGGGATCGTACTTGATAGTCGCGTTCTGGCCGATACCCTGGAGGTTGCTAAAGCCGCCGCGCGTATTATCAAAACCGGTGGCGATAACCGAGATCTTGATCTGGTCACCCATAGCTTCGTCGATAGTCGCGCCAAATATAATATTGGCGTCGGGGTCGGCGTGGGTACTAATCATCTCGGCGGCCTCGGAGACTTCGTTCATGGTCAAACTCGGGCCACCGGTAATATTGAAGAGAATACCGCGAGCGCCATCGATCTTGACCTCTAGGAGTGGAGATGAGATCGCGGTTCTGGCGGCCATCTGGGCCCTGTTCTCCCCTGTCCCCATGCCCACACCCATCAGAGCAGTGCCGGCATCGGTCATGATGGCGCGGACGTCGGCAAAGTCGACGTTGATCAGACCGGAGACCGTAATCAAATCAGAGATGCCCTGGACACCCTGGCCGAGGACAGAGTCAGCAACCCGGAAGGCTTCTTGGAGAGTCATTTTTTTGTCTACTACGTCCATGAGTTTTTGGTTGGGGATCACGATCAAAGTATCGACTTTGGCTTTGAGCTCTTCGATGCCGTCTTCGGCAACACTCATGCGGCGGATCCCCTCGAAAGCAAATGGTTTGGTGACGACGGCAACAGTAAGGGCACCAGCTTCTTTGGCTAGCTCGGCCACAATTGGGGCGCCACCAGTACCAGTACCTCCGCCCATCCCAGCGGTGATAAAGACCATGTCGGTATCCATGAGCAGTTCTTTGATTTTTTCACGCGATTCCTCGGCGGCTTGCTGACCTACATCGGGATCGGCGCCACTACCTAAACCCTTGGTCAAGTTTTCGCCAATTTGGATTTTGACGGTGGCTGGGTTGTTGAGGAGTGCTTGGGAATCGGTGTTGATCGCGACAAACTCTACTCCCTTGATCTTGCCGGTTGTAACCATCGAGGCAACGGCGTTGTTACCACCACCACCTATACCTATAACTTTGATTTTGGCGACGGCATTTAAATCTGGTTTTACTAGACCCATATATTTTCTATTCTAACATGATTTGTACCCTGCTACTTTTGCTGGCGCAAAACTAGCCGAGCTTATTTGTTAAATCCAGGGCAGGAATAATTCAAGTATACACTATGGCAGGTCCTTCGACAGCCTCAAGGTAAAAATGACTTGATGAAGTCTAGCACTTTTTTAAAGTTGAAGGAAGGGACAAACTTGCCGGAAAACTTGGGGAGGTGGAAGTGAGGAGCTGGACTTGCACTATCTTGCTGGCCCATTTGGAGGAGACCGGCGACAGTTGCATATTCTGGAGTCTTGATTTCGTCGACTAATCCCGTCAAGCCAGTGGGAGTAGCGAGCCTAGATTGCATGTTGAGGATTTTGCGGGCTACGTCTGAGATACCATAAGTCAAGGCACCTCCACCAGTGATCACGAGCCCTGCTGGTGTTTTGCCACCCATCCCGGCCTTGATTAGCTCGGCTTTGATCAACTCAAAAATTTCGTTCAGGCGGGGGCGGACGATCCCCTCTACGACTGCTTTGCGCGAAATTTTGCGGGGGGCGTCTTTGAGACCCAGTTTGTGGAGGTCGATTTCGTCTAGCTGTTTTTTGATTCCGGTACTCTTGGGATCGAGGACTTTGGTGACGTGTTCGTCGGGAGCGAGGTTGCGCTTGATGAGCTCGGCAGAGTCGAGAGATACTCGCAATCCGATGGCGATATCGTTGGTAATATTTTTGGCGCCAACTGGAATAACTCCAGAGTATGATAGTGACCCATCGAGGTAGACACAGAGACTGGTCGTGCCACCGCCGATATCGACGACGACAGTACCAAGCTCTTTTTCGGTTTCAGTCAAGGTGGCCAGGGCTGATGAGAGCCCAGCAAAAACGACTTCTTTGGTATCGACACCGATCTCGCTCATGACCCTACTCAAGTTTTTGAGGTTGACGGAAGAACCGGTGATGAGATGAGCCTCGGCTTCGAGACGCACGCCGGACATCCCAACTGGATCTTTGATCCCGTCTTGGTTGTCGACCAAGAAATAGCGAGGGATGACGTGGAGAATCTCGCGTTGGGGTGGCATGGGCACTGCCTTGGCGGCTTCGACTACACGCGTGACGTCTTCGCGCGTAATTTCACCATCTGGATTTTGGACTGCTACCAAACCCTTGGAGTTGAGTGATTCGATGTGGATCCCAGAGACAGAAACAATTACTTCCTTGACCCCGAGACCGGCCATGCGCTCGGCGGATTCAACGGCTTCGGTTACGGCCTCGATTGCGTCTTCGATATCGACAATTTGGCTTTTGCGGACACCCCGACTAGCAACACTGGCGACACCAACTACACGCAAAGCAGAATCATCTTCTCCTCTAGTTGCGATCACGCAGGTAATTTTGGACGAACCTAAATCTACAACCGAAATTTGAGAAATCTTTTTCATGGTGTTTTGCTCCACTCTGTTACACTGCAACCATTGCGATTGCTATTAGCTATTCTGTAGTAGGTCATAGAATTTATCTTAGCACAGGACGGTTAAAGCGGACATCGATAGTACTGACTCCTTTGAGTATTGTAACGTCCGCAAGAATTGCCTGCAAGGTTTTGAGTTGAGTCGTTTCGTCTAGACGTGGGCTAAAGAGCGCTGTTTGACCACTAGTCAAGCTGATCTCGACTGTGTTGTCGTCGACCAAAGTGAGTGTTTTGACAGCGACTAGCTCCTGAGCCAGGCGTAGAGCAAGATTGAGAGTAGCGATGAGTTTGGGATCTTGGATTGGCTTGCCCAAGTTGAGTGTGAGGGGATCTAGGATCACGACAGTCGGGACATTGGGGTCGACACTCCTCTCGGCTATCACTCGGTATTTTTGATCCAGCACAATCCAGGTGCTGTGATTTTTTACCGAAATGGCACTGACAGGCTGGACAGAGAGGAGAGAAATCTGCAGGCTAGATGGTAGATTTTTGATCATCTCTACCTGGGAAATTGTAAAATCACCCGAGGTGAGTTTGGCAGATAATTTGTCCTTGGTGAGACGGAAAATATTTTGACCTTTGAGCCTGTCCAGCTCTGAGAGGACGGCCGTGTCCTGGCAAGCCATGAAATCGAGCGAACAGGAAATGGTGGTAATCTGAAAATACTTAGAAAATAATAATAAGTAGATCAAGCTGATCCCAAAGATGATGATCAGAAAGGGAATGATGTAATCGGCAGTGATAACTAAGTACTTGGAGCGAGTGGGGTGAAATTCTGGCGAGGTCAACATTTATTTTAGCTCGGAAAGTAAAGTAGTGACGATGGTGCTGGTGGCACTAAGCGGCAGTTGTTGTCGAATAGGTTTTAAAGCAGAGAGCTTGGAGTATGCCTGGATAAAGCTCGGATAAGTGAGCTGTGATTGAGGCAGGATGAGACCAAGCTGAGATTTGGTCAGAAAGGTAGCGTTCTTGTGTTGCTCGTGATCGTGGGTAGACATGAGCGGGACAAGGATAGATTTGATCCCGAGGACTGCGAGCTCGTAACAGACATGCGCGCCGGAGCGGCCAAAATATATTGCGGCGCTACGCAGATAAGTCCCGATCTCGTTTTCGCCAATATAACCGAGTGGGAGATAGCAATCGGCGAGGCTAGCTAAGCTCGCTTTGAGTGATAATGCCTGGTCATAGTCGTGAGTAAGGGAAGTAGTCCCTGTCTGATGGACAATGTTGAAATCAGTGAGGAGATCATGGAGGTTATTGAAAATAAATTGATTGAGGACATGAGCACCCTGCTTGCCACCCATGACCAGGAGTGTGGGTTTGCGCCGAGTAAACAACTGCTTGGGGGTAGATGAAAGCAGAGACGGTCGCAGAGGGAGACCAACGACCATGGTGTCTCTCCCCACAAAGTGTTTGCGCGAGTCGGGCCAGGTCAAATAGATCTTGTTGGCTAAGCGACCGATCAGAATATTGGCTCGACCGGCAGTGATCGTTTGCTCGTGCAAAAAGATAGGTAGCCCCAAAATTTTGCCAGCGATCGCAACCGTCCCGCCGAGGTACCCACCAAAACTGAGGATCCCCCGAGGTTTGACCTGGCGCAAAATCCTGATCGCCTGGACTATGCCTGTCGGGAACCTGATGAGCTCGAGGAGACTGGGGACCAGCTTGGCCGCTTTGAGATCAAAAAAAGTAATTTTGGAGGCTGTCACTTCGCGATACTCGGCAGAGTCGTGGAGATCGCCGCGAGCACTAAAGCGATGGCCGATCCAGACTACTTTCCAGCCTTTTGCTTGCAGTGCTTGGGCTACCACGAGTGCCGAGTTGTGGTGACCACCAGTGATGACGATTGTGGGCATA
>CAZCUC010000048.1:0-4164 GCA_964502225.1 uncultured Pseudomonadales bacterium
CCACTTTGGTCACCCACCGACCTCCCCAACTTCGCCTTCCGTCGCCAAATACTCAATCGCCTAGTCGGAGGTGAACAGTGGCTAATCGGTTTAGAAAATTATCTCGCACAGTGCTCTCATGTTCTAGAACATGAGAGCATCAAAGAATCCCTTATTCTCCACACTGCCGAGACCTACACTCCCTACACCCACCAAGCTGTGCAACTGCGCAAAGCAGGGAAGATCGACAAACTCATTTGTACCTGCTGGGAGACCATCCCCCACAACAACGAAAAATTTGCCCGTCTGCGAAACTGGAAAAGCGAGGCCTATCGCTACGTCGACATTTTTCACACCCCTACGGATCGCGCTAAACAGGCACTCCTCTCCGAGGGAGTAGATCCAGCCAAAATTGTGGTCATCCCCTACGGCGTGGATTTAACTCGTTTCCATCCACCTTCGCACCTGCCGGGAGTCTCCCGGAAGGGTCACCGTCCCTTGATCTTGACTGTCGCTCGCCTCGAAAAAGAAAAGGGCATGGAGGATATCGAAGCCGTGGCTCGCGCGCTCCCGCAGTATGACTTTCTCGTCGTCGGGCAGGGGAGCAGGGTACCAGTGGGCAAGAATATCAAAGTCAAATCAGTCACCTATCCAAATATCCACAAAATCTACCAGTCCGCCGATCTCTTTTTCCTCCCGTCTCACGCGACCAAAACCTGGGAGGAGCAATATGGCATGTGTCTCGTCGAGGCTATGGCCTGTGGCGTCCCAATCGTGGCGACAGATACTGGGGCAATCAGGGAGGTGATAGGTGAAAAAGAAATCTTGGTCAAAGAAGGAGATATCGCGTCCATGATCGAGTCCATAGACGGCGCACTCTCCTACAAATGCAACGTGCTCACCCTCGCTCGTGCCGGTCGTGCCCGGGCCGAGAGATTGTATGACGCCAAAAAAGTCGCGCAAAAACTAGCCCAACTGTACCGCTAAATTGTGATAGGATCAAAATATGCTAGATACCATGCCACCTATTGAGACCGAGCCACTCACACCTATCGATCCCAATCCTCGCCCCAGAGCCTCTCTGGCTTTATGGCTACTGGGGATTGTTGTGATTGCGATCATGGTAGGTGTTGGTTACTACAGATACTCAACATTTACCCCTACGTCATCGCCTACTCCTACCCCGTCCCCTGCTCAGTCACTCAGTGGTTTTAGTCCCATGTCCGACGCCACCTCGCTCCTCGCTTATCTCAAAGAAAACAATCGGGACGTATTTGGCGACGAAGAAATAGTTTTGATCAATCCAGCGACAAAAAAAGAAACGCTCCTCACCATTAAAAAAGCCAGTTATGCTTACAAATATTATGGTAGTGAGTATCTCTTTTACTTTACTCAAAACAATCTCGGAGAATATCACCGCTTAAATTTGCAAACTGGTCACGATGAAACATTTGATCTCTTGGATCATACCGATGCGCGCGTCGATATCACCCTCAACGTCAACGCCATTACCGACATTTCTCCAGATGGCAACTACCTGGTGTTTAACACTAGTTTCTCCTGGCCGTGTCCCACTATGTCACCCTTCCCCAGTGGGTTCCAGGGTGGGTATGGACCCTGTGGTCCAGAAGAGAGCCTCGACAATCCATCGGGTTACTATTTGTACAATTTTAAAACCAACCAATCGACTCATCTCCCGGTTAATACCTATCGGACATCTAGGTGGGACATAGCAAACGCCAAGCTTTACTTCGTCGACTATGACCAGAGTAGCACCCACGCACTCGATCTCAATTCTAAAACACTCACCAATATCGACACTACTGGTCGCTTTGGGTACTATACCTATCCATTAGTTCAAAAGGATCAGCTAGTCAAATTTGAAGGTTCGACTGGCGACGACAATCTAGGTCCATTTGGCAAAATTTATCTCATCAACAACAGCGACCACAAAGAAACTCCAATCGACAGTGTCAATAGCTGGACCGATATCCAGCCGTTTATTACCGCGAGTCCAGGAGAGAGCGATATTCTCTACCGTCGCTCTACCAATATTGCTGGTCTGCACCGCAACTCCATCTACCGTTTCAATCTCGAGAGTGGCAAAACTAGCCGCCTCACCAAAGACGACGATTCGCTCAGCTACTCTATTTATGTCTCCTGGCTCAGCGACCACGAAATAGTTACTAGTGTCGATGTGATCGAGCCAAACAACTATAACAATCAAAACCAATACTTAGTTAAAATCGACCTCAATACTCTCAAAGAAGAAAGACTCACAAATCACGATCAAGTCATGTACTTCAATACCCAGTAACTCCTTGCCCCCGCTCATTATATCCACGCGCATTTGTCAAAATGGCTTGTCCTTTTGTCTCCGGTCGCAAAGCAAGCACTAGACAGCGTCTCCCAACTCTGTATGATAGAACTAATATCAGTTACTCAGGAGCCCTATGAAACAATATACCGATGCTCTAGACAAAATGTTATCTCTGTATCTCGTCAAACAAGCCCCAGTCCTCCCCAAAAATATTAAAGACATCTTAGTCAAACTCGCCCCTTACTTTGCCATCCTCGCTGTCATCTTTGGCCTCCCCGCTATCCTGGCCGTCCTCGGTCTTGGGGCAGTGCTCACTCCCATGGCTTGGGTCGCAGGTACCCGCACCGGTTTTTACTGGCTTTTTTGGGCAGTGGGTCTAGTTCAGATTGTCATCGCCGGTATGTCGATCAAGCCACTTTTCGCGCGCGCTGGCCATGGCTGGAGACTCATGTACTACTCTCAGCTCCTCTCTATCGTCACCTCGCTCGGGAGCTACAACCTCGGCAACCTCGTCTTTACCGTCCTCTCCCTTTACCTGCTCTACCAGGTCAAGAGTAGCTACAAGTAAATCTCGCTGTTCGTGCAAGAAATCCTTTATCTCCTGCGTATTACCTATAGAAAGGAGGACAGCATATGAACAAATATCTTCTTGCTAGTCTGACAGGCATCACGGTTTTGGCTATTGCCACCCCCGTGCTCGCCTACCAAGGTAATCCCGCACAGCGGGGACCCAATTATTCACCAGAGCGCCACGAGGCCATGGAGGTAGTGTTTGCCAAAAACGACTATCAAGGTTGGCTCAAACTCATGGAGGGTAAAGCCATGCGGCTTAAAGAAGTCGTCAATACTCAAGCCAAATTTGAGCAGTTTGCCAAAGCCCATAACGGGGGCATAGACTCACTCGCCAAATTTAGATCTGAAAACAATTTGGGCACCCAAAAGGGGACAGGTTACGGGAGAAACCGCTAACCGGATCAATCTGACTATGGCAAGACTCACCCCATCATCCGATCAGAGTCTTGCCATCAGTCTCCAAGCAGGGGATATCACAGCACTTACCACCATCATCGAGCGCTACCAGTCACCCCTCCTCCGTTACGTCAATTACTTGGGGGCTGGCCATCAGGATCAGGACATCGTGCAAGAAACCTTTATTCGGGTTTACCGCAACATCAATAGTTACGATTCTGGGAGATCGTTTAGCAGTTGGATTTATCGCATTGCCCACAACACCGCGATTTCCCAGCTACGTGCGTCGCGCTATACTTTGCCATGGGACGATTATCTCGATCGCTTTATCAAGCAAGATATAGAGGTCGATTTTGATTCTCAGGTGAAAAAAACTCAAGTAAAAAACTGCCTAGCCGAGCTACCCTTGCGTTATCGTGCCCCGCTTACTCTCTACTACTTCGAAGACAAATCATACGCCGAAATTATGGATATCTTACGTTTACCCATGGGCACGGTATCGGCCCTTATTAATCGAGCCAAAAAAATAATGAGGTCACTATGTCAAAACCAACAATAAATATCAAAAAATCCGTTCTCTCTGCTGTCCAGTCCGGTGGCGTTACCATGCGCCCCCGTTGGCACTTTATCCTGGGGACTACTCTCTCGGCGATTGGGATTACCATCTCCGCCGCTCTTTCACTCCTCGCCATCCATCTCCTACGTTTCCGCCTCACTCATCCAGGCATTGGTGCCGCCCGCAAACTCGATTTTATTCTCAACAACTTGCCTTGGTACGTCCCAGTCTTTGCCCTAGTTGGGCTGCTCGGCGGGTATCTCCTCCTGCGCCGCTACGACTTTTCCTACCGCAAAAACTTTGGCTATATCCTACTCGCAGTCCTCATCGGGCTCATCCT
>CAZCUC010000049.1:0-4096 GCA_964502225.1 uncultured Pseudomonadales bacterium
ACTCTCCCTTAAAAGCAACTTATGGAGGAAAAAATTCCTCGCAGTGTCCTCTTACTGTAGGGCAACTCAAATATAGCGCAAATTCCCCAATCCGTAAACCCGTATAATGAAGGTATGAACAAGTTGGATTGGCAAGAAGCCATGGTGGTAAACAGTCAAAAAAAGCGTATTGGGTACGGGGTGACGAAAATATCTAAACAATCGTTTGACACGAGACTGAGAGTCAGGGCGGTCTGGGGGATTTTTGTAGTAGGCATGGCGCTACTTGTGGCCAAGATTTTTTATTTGCAAATTGTCGAGCGGGGACAACACGAGCTCACGTCATACGCTAATCACGTCGAGCTCAAGCGAGTACCTTCAGAAAGGGGCAAATTGCTCGACCATAGGGGGGTAGAACTGGGTCGCTCACCAGCCACGGCTCCGGTTGTGGGCTATGTATCCCAAGTGACTAAAGACGAGCTAGGGTGTAGAGACGGGCTGTGTTACCAGCTAGGGAGCATGATTGGGCGAGCTGGGGTAGAGAAAGTGTTTGAGTCTAGTTTGCGGGGGCGGGATGGTGGACGACTAGTAGAGATTGACTCGAGTGGGCAAGAAGTGCGTGAACTAGGGAACAACTCACCCGAGTCAGGCCAAGATTTGCATTTATCGATTGACGCAAGACTACAGGAGGTGATGTATCGTGAGCTTGCGGGGCGCAAAGGATCTGCAATCGCAGTCGATATGCAGGGGAGAGTGCTAGGGCTCGTCAGCTCACCCGCATATGATCCGCTAAATATCGCCAACTACCTAGAGGATAAGGAGCAACTATATTTCCTCAACCGAGCGATCGGTGCGACCTACCCGCCCGGGAGTGTGTTTAAACTGGCGACAGCTTTTGCGGGACTAGAAGAAGGCAAAATTACGGCAGAGACAGAGTATGAGGATACGGGTGAGCTAAAAGTCGGGATTTACCGGTACGGTAACTGGTATTTTGACCAGTATGGCAAGACTGAGGGTAAGATAGGTCTGAGTCGCGCTTTGGCCAGGTCAAATGATATTTATTTTTATAAAGTAGGGGAAGAGGTGGGGGTGGATGCGCTCGTTAAGTGGGCGCGGAAAATGGGGTTTGGCGAAGTGACGGGTATAGAACTGCCTGGAGAGAGACAGGGTTTGGTGCCGGATGAACTATGGAAAGAGCGCAAAACTGGCGAGAAGTGGTTTTTGGGTAATACATATCATATGGCGATAGGCCAGGGTGATCTACTCGTAACGCCAGCCCAAGTCGCGCGAATGACGCTCTCGGCTGTGTCTGGGAGATTGTGCAAGCTGTCTCTGCTCAAGAACTCGCCTGTGAGCTGTAGCGACTTGGGGATTGCAACAGAGGATTTGGCTTTGGTGAGAGAGGGGATGAAGGGAGCCTGCGCCAGTGGGGGGACGGCCTATCCATTTTTTAACGACAACCACTATGTCTTGTGCAAAACTGGGACCGCTCAACACTCTGGTCAGGTAGGGGAGGCAGATCTCCCGCACGCTTGGATTACAGTGGCATACCCAGGTGAAAACCCCGAGATGATATTGACTGTCATGTTGGAGGCGGCGGGCGAGGGCTCTGCCGAAGCTGGGCCAGTAGCCAAAGGGATTATTGATGCGTGGAAAGTGATGGGGAAGTAAAAGTAGGTTAAGTGGAGCCACCTCAGGGGATCGAACCCAGGACCTACGCTTTACAAAAGCGCCGCTCTACCAACTGAGCTAAGGTGGCTACGGATCTAATTATACAGGTAAAAAGCTTATTGCTGTACAGGTGCGGCGGGAGCTGATGGTGCTGGGGCGGCAGCAGAGGAGATTTCGCTGGCAGTAGAAGACTTGAGTGAGTCGAGCTCTTTTTGGATCTCAGCGAGTGCATCTTCGTCGCTAGTGCTGGCCATGGGAGGAGTGCCTAGTGGCTGGGGAGTAGAGGTATTGTCTGTGGCAGATGTAAGGGCTGGCTCTGGCTGGGGAGCGGGCATGGCAGGCATTGCACTAGGTGATGGCGAAGTAGTTGGGAGCGGAGGTAGATCGAGTGGGGGGACAGAGAGTGAGGGTTGTGATGGTTCAAAAACAGGTGGTTGGGGCATGACTGGGGTCTGTGGCAAGGGTGGTAGATCTAGAGGAGGGAGACTAGCAGTGGGTGTAGGCATGGTAGGTGCAGGAGTAGAGGGTGCTGTAACTGGAGCAGATGGAGTGGCTGTCCCACCAAGCTTGGCGATAGTCTCATCGGCTAGCTTCATGCGGCGCTCGGTGGCTTTTTGGAAGATCTCGAGCTCTTTGACGATAGTTGTATATACTTTGGGGAGATCGGGTTCGGCGGTGTTGTTGACGATATCAATGAGGTTGATTTTGATCGGCTCGCGTAGAGGCGAGTCAATCAACAAGTTCACAAGTGATTGTTTGTTTAATGTATCGGGCATTACAACCAATATAATATAGTTTGTTCCCGCGTGTCAATCGGTAATTTTCAGACAGTCGGAATACTCTGAACTTCAGTCAGTCAGATCGTCGGAGAATCTGATATATCTGATTATCTGATCTAGCTGAATCTCTGAGTTGTCTGATTGTCGGGTTGTCTGATATAATCAGATTATGGCAAAAGCAAAAAAAGGTCCACGACAGCAATTTGGTCTTAGATGCGGCGTATGTAAGAGTTTTAATTACATCACGTCCCGCAACAAACTAAACACAGTTGAGAAACTCGTGTTGTCCAAGTATTGCTCGACCTGCAAAAAGCACACTGATCACAAAGAAGCGAAAAAGTTAAAGTAATTTCCGGTGAAGTTTGAGGATATTGAAGGCGCCTTGCGAGACGGTTTTGGCGTGGCGTTGGGCTCGCTCTAGGGCTAGTTCTATCCAGGGCTGGTTTTTGGAGACGGGGATGGTGGTAATAGCCTGGAGCTGAGCGATGATGTTGTCGATATCGGCGCGGATCGAGACGCCCATGGATTCGGTCACTGCGCGGATATTTTCTTCCCATTCACCCCAAGGTTTGAGAGTTAGGAGGAAACAGCCGGCCGCGATGGCTTCGTAGGCCATGTCACCAGATGGTTTACTAATAAATCCGTCTGCCCAGGGGAAGACATAGTCGAGAAGGAGTTCGTTGGCTTCGACGATATCGTCGCCGCGGAAAATCCGGAACCCGGCTTGGGTGTCTTTGATGTCACCAATTTTAATGCGGTGCAGGCGGGCAAAGGTGTTAAACATAGTCTCAAAATCGGCATGGACTCCGGCGTAGGCGGCAATGTGCACCTCGCCTTTTTTGATGGCCGGGGCGAGATGGGTGAGGAGACTGGTAATCTCGTCTTTGTTGGTACCTAGACCTCCAGTAGTGATCGCGAGGCGGAGGGGGCGGTTTTTGTACCCACGAATGGCGGTATTTTTATCTTTGGTGATAATGCGCGGATCAACCGGGCAACCAGTGACCACGATGCGCCGTTCATCGATTTTATGGCCGAGAATATAGCCTAGTTCTAGGAGGCGAGCTTTGGTCATGTCGTCAAAAACTGCCCAGGTCAGTTTGGGGTTGTCGGCGTGGGTCAAATATTGGGGGCGGACGTGGGGGTCAGTGACAACCTGGAGCACGGTTTTGCCGTTTTCGAGCAGGATATTGCCGGCTTCGTAGTGGAGAGAGATGATTGGACGATTGACTCTTCCGGTGACGTAAGTGAGGGGTGCGCGGATGGCACCAGTCAAGGGGAGCTGGTTGCGGAGCCTGGTATCCATGAGATCTTTGAGTTCTTTGAGGATAGGGGAGCGAGCGATGAGTCGGCCCATACGCTGTGTAAACATAATTTTTGGCCAGTCTTTGGCTGAGACATAGTTGGTGGGGTCGATCATCCAAAAAGTTTTTTTGTTTTTGGTGGCGGCCACGACCAGGGCGTTGGCCATACTATAGTGGGCGCGGGAGAAAGTGACGTCGGGTGTGATCTCCTCTGGTTTTTCGCCGAATTCTTTGATTAGTGCTTCTTTAAATGTGGCCGAGACAGTGACAATGGGGATCTCGACTGTCTCTAGGAGGTGGCGCTCCTCATGGGCTGTGCGGCGGAATTCGAGATCTTCGGGGATGGGATCGTGTGTGATGGGCATG
>CAZCUC010000050.1:0-2959 GCA_964502225.1 uncultured Pseudomonadales bacterium
TTTAAAAATCCATGCGATCAACAATATATTGCTGTGGCTCTACGGGCGACGACTAATTAATTTTCTAGGAAATCTAGTTCTCTCTACTTCTGAACTGGCTGATCTCTATCATTTTCCCTATACCAGTATTACCAAAACTGAAAACTTATCAAAGTTACATAGCAAAGAATTACCAGCTCCATTATCTTTAAAACAAAAGACTGAGCTCGACATATATTTTGCCAACAATACCTACGGTGGCACAACAACAAGGATTGGTTTAACTGCTGATGAACGTCGCCGACATGTCTATATCTTGGGGGCTACTGGCACTGGTAAATCAACCATGCTTTTATCGATGATTGAACAGGATATTAAAAATAATAAGGGACTGAGTGTTATCGACCCACACGGCGACTTGATCGATCAAATCATCTCGGTTATTCCTAAAGAGAGAATTCAAGATGTTGTGTATTTCAACCCTGATGATATTGGCTATCCAATGGGGATTAACTTGCTCGAACTCACACCGGGATTAGATGAAGAGGATGCGATTCGCGAAAAAGAATTTATTGCCGAAAGTATTATCTCTGTTTTTAACAAAATCTATACTGATAAGTACTCAGGGCCAAGAATGGAATATATCCTGAGAAACACCATCCACACGGCTTTTACTATTCCCGATGCCTCTCTTTTTACTGTCTATAAACTTCTAATCAATACCTCATTCAGAAAGTCGGTAGTGCGCAACCTTAAAGATGAAAACCTCTTGGACTTTTGGAAGTACGAGTTTGCTAAAGCTGGTGATTATCAAAAAGTAAAAATGATCTCACCAATTACCAACAAGATTGGACGTTTCCTATTTTCTCCTACAGCTAAGCGCATCTTGGAACAGGGGAAGTCCACGATCAACTTTGATACGATCATGAACGAGGGGAAAATTTTACTTTGCAACTTAGCTAAGGGAAAGATTGGTGAGGATAATTCGAGTGTCTTTGGTGTGTTAATCATGGCCAAGATACAACTAGCTGCCCTAAAACGTGCCAGAATGAAGCCTGAGGAGAGAAAAGACTTCTACCTATATGTTGATGAGTTCCAAAACTTTGCTACTCCTGCGTTCGCTCAGATCCTCTCAGAGGCTCGTAAATACAAATTAAATGCTATCCTCGCTCACCAGACTACCTCGCAACTTGAGGATATCTCACTGGTCAATATTACGCTTGCTAATACTGGTACGGTGATTTGTTTTAGAACAGCCAACCCTGAAGATGAGCGGATGATCTTGCCACAGTTTAGACCATATATAGAGCAAGGGGAAATTGCCAGTCTGCCGTCATACCACTTTTATATGAGGCTTGGAGCACTCAACCCAGAAGAACCATTCTCGGGGGTAACTGTTCCAGTAAAGATCGAATATAGTCAAAATAGAGTTGATGAAGTTATTAATTCGTCTCGAAAACTTTATACAAAAAAATACACTGGGTCGGCTGACATATCCATTAAACCAAAGGGGAAACAGACTTCGAAAAGGGTATATTCTGCTTTACCATAAATGACATATCTGGATTTCTTTGAGATAATAAATGTATGGACAATGAAGCAGTGATAAGAAGATTCAAAAGTGGTGTTATTTCGATCGACGGAAGAACTTCTGATGAAAATGCAAAAATACTCAATGAATTTATGCATGCCGACTTCAATAAATGGGAAATTGGAGATAACCGTGGGGGTTTAATATCTGTAGAATTTCCACCAGTAGCTATAAGCAAACCTGCAGAATGGGAAGATTCTCTTGAGAAGATACTTAAACCTGAATGGTACTCACTTCATCCAAAATTGCGTAGAAGAAAAATAATATCTCGATTTGTACCAAAACTTGCCGATTATAAAGCTGGAGTTGAAACAGGAGGCAATGCAACAATCCCAAGAGATGGAGGTAAGTTAAACGAACATTGGATAAGAATACCAATGGTTACACCTTGGGGTGATTTAACAACGGAACAGGACGCACTATTTACATTGGTTCACGAACTCACTGAAATTGATTTTTGGCAAAAAACTACCACGTCAGAATGGAGGGATAGATTAGAGGAAGATTTGCAGGGTATAGAGCTATTAAAAATGGGTAAAGCTAAAGAATATAACCAGCTGACAGATGAACGTATAGCTAATCTACGAGCTGAAAAAGCACTACGTCGTAAATGGCCAGAGTACACTTTTGATGGTTGATTTGATTTCCTACCGGTAGGTAATGGATATTCTTGATTTAGGTTGATAGTACGGTATTTTATATTTTCTTTTTACCCTCTTATTCCTTATATATAAGGGAGAGGAATGATACAATCATTCCAAACTGCCACAACTTAACTACATATGGACACCCAATTACTACCAACAGCACAACTCGACATTCTCCAATATCTCTATAGATTCCGTTTCTTAAATAGCTCACAACTTCAACGACTACTAACTCACAACAATATCCGCCTAACAAATTACCATCTTAAAAATCTCATCACACACAACTACATCGGTAAACACTACTCACGATCTTTAGGACTAGCAAATATTCCAGCCGTTTACTACCTATCATCTGGAAGTATTAAAGTATTGTCTGATAGTCCAAATTTTGACAAGCGGGCACTAAAGAGAATTTACCGCGAAAAGATCCGATCTCAACAATTTATTACTCACTCTTCATTTATTGCTGAATACTTCCTCTATTTACGAGGTGAATCAGAAAAATCAAAACACACGCTACATTTTTTCACTAAAACTGATCTACTGGCTCACCCGTATCTGATTCACCCATTACCCGATGCCTATTTTGCTCGGGTAGATACTGCTGGCAATACAAAAAGATACTTTGTTGAAGTGGTTGAAGATAGCTCACCTCGGTTTGCGTTGCGAAAACGTGTTCAAGAATACTGTGATTATATCGATGACGGAAAATTTGAGGAGGCGACTAACCATCCATTTC
>CAZCUC010000051.1:0-2831 GCA_964502225.1 uncultured Pseudomonadales bacterium
TGGGATCGCGACAGCCATGCATCCAGCTAGTGTGTTGAGCTTACCTTTACTCTTAGCTGCTTACATAAATGTAAAAGCCAATTGGAGACAGATTGTCATAGGACTCATGGCATACGTATTCCCTTGGACTCCAATCATTGCTTTTGAAATCATCACCAAAGGATTCTTGCTACGGCAATGGTTGAGTCACCCGGGACTGGGGATAGGTATGACGATTTTAAACATAGATAATTTGCAAATTATGGCTACCCAACTAGGTCTACACTCTATATGGCTATTACTCGTCCCTCCGATACTGATCGCATTTGATAAAAATACTAACTTATGGGAGAAATTGACACTAGCCATAGGATTTATATTTTTTTCAAATTTAGCAACTGTACCTGAACATTATCTATTTGGCTTTACTGTCACATATTTATTTATTGTCTTTAAGTGGCTAGTAAATCGCAAATATTTGGCAATGCTCGTGATAACTATATGGTTGATAACAAATATTTTTATACCTAGAGAAATAATCGTACCCACTAGACCTCTATGGGCTATAGAGCAGACAGTGAATACTATTGTGAGTAGTGATGCAGGCAACAAGAAGATAGCTATCCTGGCAGTGCTTCCTAGTGGGACATCGGTCCCACAAGCCGATGACTACCGAGGACTTCTACGCATGAAAGGACTAAACGTAGTAGAGCTAGCTGACCACGGCCAAGCAGATATGCTGATTTATGTGGTCGAGCGACCTGGATTTGACTTTGAACACTGGTCTACCTGGGAGACTGAACAGTTTGGTCCGAAAAAGTTATTAAAAGTTGTACGCTCCGGTGATGTAGAAATCGTGTTCTTTACCAAAATATAGATATAATAAATTTATGCAAAATATCAAAAAAATGTTTATAGACAACCAAGTCCATGAGTTTAAGAAAAATGAACCTACAGATATCGGAATGATAAACAAACACCACATCGTGCTTGAAATGATAAAGAAGCATTCTAAAACTAGCGATAGAATCCTAGACGTGGGTTGCTCTGATGGGAAGATACTTAAATCTTTGATGGCGGATGGTTATACAAAATTGTACGGTGTAGATATCCAGGAAGATGCAAACCATGCGTTTGATGATACGAAGATCCATTTTGCTAGCTGTGACTTTGAAAATGAGAAGATCCCGTTTGCAGGCAAATTTGACCTGATCATCATATCTGATGTACTTGAGCACACATTTTCTCCACAGACTGTTTTATATGACCTTAGGCCCAAGTTGACACCTACTGGCAAGATAATCTTTAGCATGCCAAATGCAGGCTGGTTTGCAAATGGGATTTTGCTGACTTTTTTCCCTAGCAAACTATTTGTCTCGACTGCATTTGGACCGTGGGGTCATACTCATCAATTTACTTTTTATGAAGTTAAAAAAATGAGTAATGTACTAAAGTACAAAATCTTAGAGCTAAAAGGTGGCAAGCTAGATAATTATGCATTCAAAGTAGGGCTTAAGAAACTTTTATTTGATATGTTTGTACTCATCACCTCACCTCTTGCACTCAAATTGCCTGTCCTATTTTCTGCACACATTTTTGGGGTGATGGAAGTCACAAGCAAATCACCAGCGCTTAAAGATAGATTTGACTCTGGAGTTTAATTATTTTTTCTTTTTCTTGAATCCGGCCAGCCCTAACCACGTCAAATATACTACAGAAACAATATACACTCCTGCCAATAGGTACCATGAGTCTCCTTTGGCGAACCACGGCTTGTACTGACTAGCTTGGGTGATGAATACTTGAACTGATGACACATCGTAGTAGCTAGTAATGAGCCTCCAGAGCCCGCCTAGCTGCATCCAGACGATGAATAGAACGGGTCCTCGGCGGAGCCAAATCCTGACTTTTGCACTCCACCCTAGTGACAAAATCCCGATCATGAGGAGTGCCATCTGAGCAGAGATCGTGGGGAAGAAATACCTAGCTTGAACTCCAAGTGAGTAACCTACAGCCTTGTGATACTGCCAGTCGAAATAATAAATGGCTAGTACATAAATGACAGTGGTAAGTAGCAGGTACAAAGTGATAAAGGGAGCAGCAATTATCTTTTTCTTTTTGATTACTTTCCATAGATATAAAAATAATCCAAGACTACCTAGTAGTACTACCCGATTGGCTAGCTGCCAGTAGATAGGTGGCAAGACTATTCCGAGCCATTTAAATACTCCCCAGTACCAAACAATATTTTGCGAGACCAATTTGTTTAGAGAGAATCGCGAAAATTCGATGATATTTGCTCCATGTAGATTTGGTTTGTCTACCCAGTCTAGATAAGGATTTAGAGGACTATAAATGAAAGTGATAGAAACAGCGCCTAGAATGGCAACTATAGATAATTGCTTCCACTTTTTCTCTTTGATTATATTTAGAATATACGCACAAATTAAAATGGGAATAGCAATAAACCCTTGTGGCTTACTGATCATATCTAGAGCTATTAAAGTGATACTCGAGAATATATTTTCTCTAGTAAGACCTGATTTGAGGATCAAGAGACCGGAGTAGATGATTCCAGCAAAGAGGAGGTTATGGAGATTGTCTGAGTTGACCCCAGCTGAGAGGAAGCTATACATAGGTTGTAGCATGACGAGCATGGTGAGGGTGAGCGCGTAGGATTTTTTGGCAAAGATGAGCAGGCCAGACTGGTAGATGATAAAAGCCGTAAATAGTGCGAGGAGAGCATTACCAAGTCGCAAAGCGTAAGTACGATAGATGATATCTCTTGTCTCAGATAACCTAGACCAGATAGACAAATAATCGTAGTACAGCCTAGGGTAGCGAGCTGCTTC
>CAZCUC010000052.1:0-2592 GCA_964502225.1 uncultured Pseudomonadales bacterium
GCGAGATCTTTGTGGTCTTTCATGAGAGATCTACCTCCAAATTGGCGAGTGAGTTGTACCATTTGTCGAATTTCGTGAGATGACCAGGATGAGGTTTTTTGTATGGTGAGCCAGTATTGTAGGCGACCGTGAGCTGTGCGGAACTCAACTCCCTATAGCGGTCAAAGTTGCGTTTGTGGTAGCGGGCGATGAGGTCAATGTTTACTGCGGGATCGAAAAGTCCCTCTGGTTTGCCTCTATACCCGATCCCACGCGCGGTAGAGTAGAGCAGTTGGCCTAGACCGTAGGAGGCGTCGTTTATCCGTGGCTCTTGCCGGATGGCGTAGGTATTGCCACCGGACTCTACCATAATGGTTGCAAAGATCAGGTTGGGGTCGAGATCGTAGTCACTGGCTGACTTGCGGATCAAGTAACCGTATCTAGCCCAGACGAGGTTGGCTCGCTCGATCTCTGACTTGCCTCTGAGCTCACTAGTATCAATAAGGCGGATCGAAGCAGTGATATCAGAAGATTCCGAGCTATTTGGAAGATCGGAACTATAAGCCGTTGGAACAGGATTGCCAGTTGCGAGCGTAATAGCGAGTGCAATACCCGAAGTATATTTACTGAGATTCTGGAGGTCGATGCCGCGGGATACAAACCAGGCATGTACTAGCGGATTTTTGAGTTTGAACTTGTCTAGGAGACTACCGGTAATAGTGACCATTTATTTTTCTATCCTCTCAAGGAGGATTCCGCTGTTATATATCATTGCTCCTGTATCTCGATAGATTTAATGCTGACTGGTTCGACGGGGCGATCGTTTGGCCCGGTTTTGCCACTGGCGATCTTGTCTACCACGTCTAGTCCTTCAACTGTTTTGCCAAAAATGACGTAGTTGGGTGGCAAAGGATAATCGGCGTGCATGATAAAGAATTGGCTGCCATTTGTATTGGGGCCGGAGTTGGCCATGGCGATGGTGCCCCTTTTGTACTCCCCACTGAATTTTTCGTCACTAAACTTGTAGCCTGGGCCACCCATGCCAGTACCGGTAGGATCGCCACCCTGGATCATAAAGCCAGGAATGACACGGTGAAAAATAACACTGTCGTAGAAACCTTCTTTGGCAAGGAAAACAAAGTTGTTGGTGGTGACTGGTGTGTCTTTGGATAACTCGACTGTGAGATCCCCGGCGGTAGTTTGGATCTTGGCTGTGTAGGTCTTGCCCGACTTGATGACCTGTTTGGCCTCGGCATATTTCTTGGCTTCTTTGGCTTTATTTGTGGGTGATGGTTTCATGGTTTCTGTTCCTTTCTCGGAGTCGACTAATAATGGTTTGGTACTAGGTTTAAAGATTTGCCATCCTGCTAGGAGTAGGATGAGCAAAGCGAGCGCGAGGTTGAGCTTGTTTGACATATGATGACTATACATGATCGACCGCCAAATTGACTAGGAGCTAGTGTGGGACTGAGCGCGGGTGAAAAATTTTAGAGAAGAGAGGTAAAAAATTGGGGCAATACAGAGGGTAAATATAAGGAGATAGCCAAAACCATAGGGAATAGAGGAGTGAGTGATAAAGAAGGTGATCATAATGGGTAACCAGATAGAGTTGAGCTGTTCTAGATTGTTCATACTGGAGATCAAGGTGGCTTTGTAGGTGGTGGGGAAGATCTGTAGGAGATAGCTCTGATAAATGATCTTGCGATAACGCCAAATGCTGGTACTGCCAATCATGAGGAAAGCGAGGAGATAAGCGTTGCGGCTAAAGGCGGCCAGGAATACAGAGAGGAGAATAGAGGTGTCGAGGATAAGGTAGGAGGAGAGCGAGATACGGCGCAAGTAGTGAATGAGGGGGCCGATCATGGCACCGGCCACAGAGGAGAGGCCAAAAACCCACCCGAGCAAGTCGGGGCGAATGCCATAATCTTTCATGGCTACGTTGATCATATCGACAGAGGAGGTATAGAGTGCGCTGATAATCCCAAAGGTGAGGCCAAAGATCAAAATGTTTTTGCGTCCAATAATTTGACCAAATTGACTGAAATTAAATTCACGGGGTGATGCCACCCTGGTTAGATCGTGCATATATAGTGTGCTCAGATATAGCAGACCATAAGCTAGCGCACCAATCATAAAGGGGTAGCGCGGGTTAAAGGCGTAAGTCATGGGTACTAGGGATACGAGGATCGCGTTGGCGATGAGGGAGAGGGACATGGTTTTGCTCATATATTTGGTGTAGTTGTGCTCGATTTTTTTGGCCACTAGCGAATCGTGAATTAGCGCCTCCCCTGCCCCACCGAGAAAAGAGTAGCCAAGAGCTTCAAAGAAAGTGCCAGCAAAAATCCCGGTTTTGTGCTGAAAAATGACATAACACAAAGTGGCAAAAATGCACGAGAGTACTCCCAGGCGGATGCTGGCGACCCGGCCGATTTTGTCGGCAAAGTAGCCAGTGGGTACCTCGGCGACTAACTGTACTACTGAGTAAAAGGCAGAGAGGAGGCCGATGTCGAGAATGCTAAAGCCGGCGTTCTCGATAAAAAAGATGGCTGAGAGGGGTAAAAATACGCGCTTGGCAAAAATGCGAATAAATATATAGAGCTTGATGTTCCTGTC
>CAZCUC010000053.1:0-2482 GCA_964502225.1 uncultured Pseudomonadales bacterium
AAAATTACCCCTCTTTGAGCATCGCCAAGAATTCCTTGTTGGACTTACTCTTGTTTAGCCGCTCCACGAGGACCGAGGTGCGCTCGTCATCGTTCAGCATATCTAGCATGCGCCTCATCATCACAATGTTTTGGTAATCCGAGCTCGAGAACAAGAGATCTTCACGGCGAGTACCTGATTTGTAAACATCAATCGCAGGGAAGATACGACGTTCAGAGAGTCTCCGTTCTAGGACCAGCTCCATGTTGCCCGTACCCTTGAACTCTTCGTAGATCAGCTCATCCATCCTCGATCCGGTATCAACCAGGGCTGTACCAATGATCGTCAGCGACCCTCCATCTTCCATTTTGCGGGCGGCGCCAAAGAAGCGCTTGGGTGGATATAGTGCCGCCGGGTCAAATCCACCTGACAGCGTCCGTCCCGAGGTGGGAATAGCTAGGTTATACGCGCGAGCTAGACGGGTGACTGAGTCCAGCAGGATCACGACGTCCATCCCTAGCTCCACTAGCCGTTTAGCCCGCTCTAGGGCGATCTCTGCTACGCGGGTCTGGTCTTCGGCTGGTTCATCAAAGTTAGAAGCCGCGCACTCCCCTTTCATCACCGAGTTTTCAGTCACTTTTTCTAGGTGACGGCGGATATCGGTAACCTCTTCGGGACGCTCACCAATCAACACTGTCATCAAGTGGATCTCAGGATAGTTTTTGGCTATACCAGTCACCATGTCTTTCATGATGGTCGTCTTGCCAGCCTTTGGTGGAGCCACAATCATTCCGCGCTGACCTCGACCTATCGGGGCCACGAGATCAATTACCCGGTTAGACAATGGTTGCGAGCCCATCTCAAGCATTATTTTCTGAATTGGATAAATTGGGGTTAGATTATGGAACTTGACGCGTTTGTGGAGCTCTGTTGGCGACTTGCCATTGACCTTGTTGACTGTCACCAGTGCCCAATATCTCTCATTATCCTTGGGTTTGCGCGCAGTACCCTCGATATAATCACCCGATCGCAGTCCGAGTCTCCGCACCACCATCGAGGACATATAAGCGTCGCGCTCAGTTGGGTGAAACTGGGGGCGGATCACTGCATGACCATCGTTTGAGTCGTCGAGATATCCTGCAATCGGTTCCACATCGGCTCCAGATACTGGCTGAGGATTATAAACAGGTCGTGGCTGGTAATTGCTCACTGGTTTATCTTGATTGTGCCCAAAGTTGCGGTTCATTGGTCTACTACCATACCCTTGTCTGTTGGTACTTTGCATTTGTGGGCTCGGGGGGATCACCACAGGTGCCTGTACCGGCGCCACTGCTTCACTACTTGGCTGTGCTACTTCCTTTTTGGGCTCAGTCACGCTCTCGACTGGTTTTACCAAGGATTCTTCCTTTACTACCTCTGCCACTTCTGTTTTTTTGACACTTTTTGCGCCTGGCATATCATCTCCTCAAATAAAATATTTTGTGCAAACTTCTTAAATCTTAAATCGAAAATCTTGAATCAATTTTTCTGGGAACAAAGCATAGTATGCCATGCCAAACGTCGTTCGTCAACTAAGTTCGTCAACAATCAATTTTGCCACACTCAAAATCTTCAGCTTGCTATCTCCTCTCTCCTCGCTCCTAGAATCTTGGACGGTATTCGTCACCACTACCTCATCGATCTCACTTTTCTCTAGCTTTTCCTGTACCCCTGCCACATACAAGTGGTGGGTCGCCGCCACCGAAACGCTTTTTGCCCCTTTGTTCTTGAGATACTTGGCTGTCTCCATCATCGTCGAGCCCGTCACAATCATGTCGTCGACAATAATTACGGACTTTCCCTTGACCTCGCCAGACATCGCAACCACCTCCACTTTGCCGGTCTTCAGATCTCTGCGCTTGTCGATATAGGCGATTGGTACATCTAGCTCACGGGCAAAGTACGCACTCGATTTCACCGCTCCCTCGTCAGGCGCCACCACCACCCATTCCCCAGGTTGATTAATTTTCTCTCTAAAGTACTCCAAAAAAATCGGCTTCGCCGACAGCTCGACCACGGGTATATCAAAAAATCCCGTAATCGCCCTATTGTGCAGGTCAAACGTAATTAATTTCTTGATTTTGGTAGTTTGTATTAGCTGGGCCACCACTTTAGCCGCCAGCGACTCCCCGGGCAGGAATACCTTGTCTTGTTTTGAATATCCCATCCACGGGATCACCCCCACTAAATTAATATATCCTTCTCTGGAGAGTGCATCACTCAGCAAACAAAACTCGATTAAATGTTCATCTACTGGCACCGATAGTGACTGTACGAGCACTGCTTTACTATTCCCTTGGTGTTTACTCCCATCACCCACCCTTACCCTTCTCTCGCCATTCTCAAAGACGGTACTCTCTACGCTCCCCAGCCCATACTTTCCGATCTTAGATATTTTTTTCGCCAAACCCTTATTTGATGACCCACTAAATATCTGCATAAAACTATTCTAGCTTAATTCTCT
>CAZCUC010000054.1:0-2387 GCA_964502225.1 uncultured Pseudomonadales bacterium
GTATGTATATAGTGTGTATTTTTGGATAGTTTGCGAGTATAATTTCGCACATGTGGAAATCGGCAAAGGAGAGAATTATAGGTAACTGGCAATCTGGACTTACTGTGGCGCTGGTGTCGATCCCGCTATCTATTTCCCTTGCGGTGGCATCGCATACATCTCCGCTCACAGGCATAATCACGGCGATTTGGGCAGGGTTGATGGCGTCATTATTTGGAGGGAGTAATTACAATATAGTTGGACCAACTGGAGCTCTATCTGGTATCTTGGCGACTTATGCCATAATTCACGGAGCAGAAACCCTACCTAGTCTCGCAGTGTTAAGTGGTGTATTTGTTCTCTTGGCGTACGTGCTAAAGTTTGAGCGCTACCTGGTTCTAGTACCATCGAGTGTGATACATGGGTTTACCTTGGGAGTGGCGTTTATTATCGGTTTTAATCAGTTGAATTTTGCCCTAGGCTTGTCCAACCTTAAAGTCCATGAAAAGTTTTTTGACAATTTAATCGAGTCATTTGCAAACATAGGTAGTATGCTACCTTCAACGTTTCTGATATTTGTGATTTTCTTGACTGGTTTATTTGCATTGAGAAAATATGTTCCCAAGCTCCCAGGAGCGGTGATTTTGACGCCAATTGGGATCCTACTGGGATACCTGAGCTCCAAACAGCTAATCCCGTTGATGCTCGCGACACTTGGGACGAAATTTGGAGCTCTGGAGTTTAAGTTGTTTGAGATGCCAAAATTATTTTTGTCTAATGAGCTAGTCATGACGGCACTGACAGTGGCGGTGGTTGCGATCCTCGAAACCATGCTGTCGGCCAAAATAGCCGATGGGATGACTCACACAAAACATAATGGTAGAAAAGAGATGAGGGGATTGGGGATCGCAAATATTGTGGTTGGGCTTGTTGGAGGGATGCCAGCCACTGCCGCGCTCGCCCGGACATCGTTGAATATTAAATCAGGCGCTACTCATGCAACCTCTGCAACTTTGAGTACGTTCTTTATAGCCATGATCTCCCTCTTTTTACTCTCGTTTTTCACCTATATACCTCTGGCAGTCATTGCGGCAATTTTGGTATACGTAGCGATCCAAATGGTAGAGACTGAGCATTTTGTGAAGTATTTTAAACATGACAAGAGTGGGTTTGTGGTGGCGATGTTGGTTGCCGGCGTGACCGTCTATGAGGATCCGATTGTAGGGATGCTACTTGGAACCATGATAGCTATGTTGTTGTTTGTTGAAAAATTGTCCCATGGTCATTTTGATGTAGTCCTAAACACTTATAAGCGAGGACCGATTCAAAAAATATCTGGAGTAGAGCTTGATAATGAGGAGCAAAAGAGTGATTTTTCCCTCTATTCGATACGAGGGAAGCTCTGCTACATCAATAGTCGTGCACACGTTGGTAGGTTTGAAACTAATTTTCGCAAGCACAAGAGAATTATTTTGCGATTGCGCGAAGTATACTTTATTGATATTGATGGAGTAAATGCAGTTGACGAAATTATTGACATAGTAGTTGGCCGCGGACAAGAGATATTGCTAACAGGTCTTACAGATGATGTAAGAGGCATGCTCGCCCAGTTGTCTGAGGGTTATAACGTTTTGCAAGGCAAAGGATTGGTTTTTGATAAAACCGATGAAGCCATTGGATATTTGCGCAAGAATCGTTCCTGATCTCAGCGTCATACAGTAGAATAGGGGTATGGTGAAAAGTAATGTCGTATATGAATGTAGTAATTGTGGAGCGCAGAGCGCGAAGTGGGCAGGCTCGTGTAGTGAGTGCGGAAAGTGGAACAGTCTCGTAGAAGCAGTTGCTTCTACGAAGTTCTCAAATCGTAAATTCTCAAATTCTCCAATTGGGGCAAAGTTACAGAAACTGAGTGAGATAGAGGTCGGGGCGGTCAGCCGTCGGCAAACGGGGATAGGGGAGCTGGACCGAGTGCTCGGAGGCGGGATTGTGTCGGGTGAAGTTATCTTGATGATAGGGGAGCCTGGGATCGGAAAGAGTACACTACTTACTCAACTAGCCATGCGACTAGACAAGGTCGCCTATATCTGTGGGGAGGAGAGTCCAGGACAAGTGCGCCTACGCGTGGACCGCTTGGCGAAGGAGAAAGGAGAAAGAAGAGAGGAGATGGGGATGCAGATGCTGGCGGAGACGGACGTGGACATGATTATAGCGAGTATTAATAAGCTAGATTTGTCCCTAGTAATCATTGATTCTGTACAAACACTTTATTCATCTGACCTACCGGGACTGGCGGGGTCGATCTCGCAGATCCGCGAGTGTACGGCGCGACTGATCGGCTATGCCAAAAGCAAAAACGTGCCAGTCGTGCTAGTGGGACACGTGACTAAAGACGGCGAGATGGCGGGACC
>CAZCUC010000055.1:0-2186 GCA_964502225.1 uncultured Pseudomonadales bacterium
AACCCTTCTCTGAGATAACCCAATTTTCTATAGTAGTCGCGGGTGCCGATCGAGGAGATTACGGCGATTTTGTGGTAACCGTTTGAGCTCGCCAACTCCTCTGCTTTGGCCATGAGGAGTTTGCCCAAGCCGCGATGCTGGGTTTTTGTAGATTGTTTTTCGTCGTGCACCACTGTTTTGCCGTAGGTATGGAGCTCGCGGATGATGGCGGCACCCTCTAGTTCGGGGAAGAGAGGAGAGCGTGAAGTGGGGAGTCCTGCCTGCGTAGGCAAGCGGAGGCGCAGGAGGGAGTATAAAATTGATCCTTCGACTCGCCCAGGATCGCTCAGGACCGTCGAGTCGCGAGATTCCATTGTAAGCAATATTTCCTTGCCTCCAAGAGTTTCGATTTCGAGCGTTCGAAGTTCTGGGTTCGCAACTAAGTCGCGACTCTTAGCCTCCCGACAGCGGATACATTTACACGACCACCCCTCTTGCTTCATTTCTTGCTGGATATACTGGCGCATATTGGTCGCGCTGGTGCCTGCTGAGACCCATTTTTTGCTGATGTCGCGTACGAGTCTGTCGATCCGGACAAAAGGAGGAGTGATTTTTTTAATATTTTTGAGGACATCTTTGAGCAGGTCGTCGTCGTAGGGCTCAAACTCTCCCCGCTCCCACTCCCGATACATCTCGGTCCCCGCTATAACCTGGGCGGGATAAATTTTGACAAAATCTGGCTTGAAACGGGGATCTTCGTACATGAGATGCGCCATATGCAAATCGAGATCGGGGTTGCTCCCTGGCAAGTTGGGCATAAAGTGGTAGCAGACCTTGATACCACTATCCTTGAGCAACCTGGTCGCCTCCCCTACCCGATCTAGCGTATGACCACGCTTGATACGCTTGAGAATGGTTTCATCAAAAGCTTGGACGCCGACCTGGACTTTCGTTACCCCAAGTTCGCGGAACAATTTGACTTCTTTTTCATCGATCCAGTCAGGGCGGGTTTCTACGCTGATACCCACGATGCGTCTAGTAGCTGTTTCATTGGCGATCTGGGCGGCTTCGAGGTTTTCACTCTCAAATCCATTGACCGTGTCGATCATGGCTTTGAAAAAACTGCGCTTGTACTCCTCTGGATAATTGCCAAAGGTACCGCCGATCACAATGAGCTCGATTTTGTCGGTGTCGTGACCGGTCTCGACCAACTGATTGAGGCGTGACTCGATCTGAAGGCGCGGATCAAAGTTCATCATTTTGGCCCGGGCGGCCGCCGGTTCGTCGCTCAAGTAGCTCTTGGGCATGCCTAGCTCTAGGGGGCAAAAAGTGCAAAGACCGGGACAAACGTAGGGTTTGGTCATGACGGCCATAGCGGTCACACCAGAGAGCGTGCGGATGCCACGGGTAGTCAGGAGTTTGAGGATGGAGGGATCGGCCGTAATTTTGCCTGCATTTACTAGCTCCCGATAGGCGGCCAAGATATCGGAATCACGGGGTACTTTACCCAGTTTATCCACGCATGATTTTTTGAATGCGTATAATGTATGTGAATCCAACTTGGCTAGATTAGCGAGGAGTAGCTCTTGTATGTCTGACATAGTGACTGGTATCCAAAACATGTATGACGAGATTGGGACTCATTTTAGCAGAACCAGGCAGAAAACGTATGGCACTAGTTCGAGTAATTGGCCGGTGACGGATAAATACTTGAAAAAGCTCAAAGCTGGACAGTCGATCCTGGATATTGGGTGTGGGAACGGCAAGCTGATTTCTGGCCTGCCAAAAGGGGTGAGCTATCTGGGGACGGACTTTTCGCAAACACTGCTCACGGAGGCTAAATCGCTCTATCCGGGCTACGACTTTCGCTTTGGCAACGCGATCGAGCCTGATCACTGGGAAGGACTAGGGATGTATGAGGCAATATTTTGCGTGGCAGTACTGCACCATATCCCAGAACGCGCGCAACAAGTCTATATTTTGACGGAAGCCAAAAAACATTTGAAAAAGGGCGGTTTCCTTTACTTAACCGTGTGGAACTTGTGGCAAGAAAAGTTTGCCCAATATCAGATAGACGATCACTTTGAGGTCCCGTATAACAAAAAGTGGATACGTTATTGTGTGGCCTTTGATGTACAAACATTAACGGATTTATTGACTGAGGCAGGATTTAATGTAGAAGAAATGTTTTATGCTGGGCAGGACGG
>CAZCUC010000056.1:0-1946 GCA_964502225.1 uncultured Pseudomonadales bacterium
GATGAGTTCCAAAACTTTGCCACTCCTGCATTTGCTCAGATCCTCTCAGAGGCTCGTAAATATAGATTGGGTGCCATACTGGCTCACCAAACAACCTCACAGCTCGAAGATGTCTCACTGGTCAATATTACACTTGCTAATACTGGTACAGTAATTTGTTTTAGAACGGCTAACCCTGAAGATGAACGGATGATCTTGCCTCAGTTCAGACCATACATAGAACAAGGAGAAATTGCTAGTTTGCCTTCCTATCACTTTTATATGAGGCTTGGGGCGCTTAATCCAGAAGAACCTTTCTCAGGGGTAACTGTTCCAGTAAAGATCGAATATAGTCAAAATAGAGTTGATGAGGTGATCGACTCATCGCGAAAACTGTATACAAAAAAATACACTGGGTCGGCTGACATATCCATTAAACCAAAAGAAAAGCAGACATCTAAACGAGTGTATTCAGCACTTCCCTAAAAGTTTATTATTGATATATGAATTTATCGAGATTTTATAAGCCGTGGAAAATATTTACTCTAACCATTAGTGTAGTACTTTTTGTGCATTTCCTAAAAGATATAACTCAAGATTTGCTTGGCATCAATACACTTTTTGATGTTATGGGTAATATTCAAGAAGACGCTACGAGGTTGCCCATGTTTTTAACACCCGTGTATTGGCTATTATGGATTATTGCTACTATCGCTCAACCAATCATCGGTTATCTGACACTAAGGAACTGGAAAAGTCATGACTTTAATAAATATGATTGGATTATATTTACTTTAGCTTTGTTCTTTTTATTGATGATTTCTTGGGCATATTTCTTGTCGATTTGATTTCCTACCGGTAGGTAATGGATAATTCTGATTTAGGTTGATAGTACGGTATTTTATATTTTCTTTTTACCCTCTTATTCCTTATATATAAGGGAGAGGAATGATACAATCATTCCAAACTGCCACAACTTAACTACATATGGACACCCAATTACTACCAACAGCACAACTCGACATTCTCCAATATCTCTATAGATTCCGTTTCTTAAATAGCTCACAACTTCAACGACTACTAACTCACAACAATATCCGCCTAACAAATTACCATCTTAAAAATCTCATCACACACAACTACATCGGTAAACACTACTCACGATCTTTAGGACTAGCAAATATTCCAGCCGTTTATTATCTATCATCTGGAAGTATTAAAGTATTGGCTGATAGTTCCGATTTTGATAAACGAGCACTCAAACGCATTTATCGCGAAAAGATCCGTTCTCAACAATTTATAACTCACTCTTCATTTGTTGCTGAATACTTCCTCTATTTACGAGGTGAATCAGAAAAATCAAAACACACACTACATTTTTTCACTAAAACTGATCTCCTAGCTCACTCATATCTAATCCACCCATTACCAGATGCCTATTTTGCCCGAGTTGATATTGACGGAAATACAAAACGCTACATGGTAGAAGTGGTCGAAGATAGTTCTCCTCGTTTTGCCTTACGCAAACGAATAGAACAATATTGTGACTATATTGATGACGGGAAGTTTACTGAAGCCACTGGCCACGATTTCCCAACCCTTCTATTTATCTGCCCAGGTTACGCAAGTCTGATCTATCTCAAAAAACATATTGCCCGCATCTACGAAGAAACATCACTGGATCAAATTGAAATTTATATTGCTACAAAAGAGCAGGCTTTTGCTGGTAGCTGGGAAAAGATAGAAGCCGAAGTTGACTAACTACGGCATGAAGAAATAGTTATATTCATCAAATGGAAAATGCCCAGCGGGTTTGTTCAAAAGTAGATCAGCCATTTCCCAAGCTGTCATATTTTCCGATATTCTGTATTCTGCGTTGGTGTCAATCGTGCCGTCTTTCCCCACTTTGATTGCCTTGTCGCTTGGCGTGGTGTCTTTGGTGTGTTCTAGAGCGTACCTAAAAGCTT
>CAZCUC010000057.1:0-1940 GCA_964502225.1 uncultured Pseudomonadales bacterium
AAATAGAGGAAGTATTCAGCAACAAATGAAGAGTGAGTAATAAATTGTTGAGATCTGATTTTTTCGCGATAAATTCTCTTTAGTGCCCGCTTGTCAAAATTTGGACTATCAGACAATACTTTAATACTTCCAGATGATAGGTAGTAAACGGCTGGAATATTTGCTAGTCCTAAAGATCGTGAGTAGTGTTTACCGATGTAGTTGTGTGTGATGAGATTTTTAAGATGGTAATTTGTTAGGCGGATATTGTTGTGAGTTAGTAGTCGTTGAAGTTGTGAGCTATTTAAGAAACGGAATCTATAGAGATATTGGAGAATGTCGAGTTGTGCTGTTGGTAGTAATTGGGTGTCCATATGTAGTTAAGTTGTGGCAGTTTGGAATGATTGTATCATTCCTCTCCCTTATATATAAGGAATAAGAGGGTAAAAAGAAAATATAAAATACCGTACTATCAACCTAAATCAAAATTATCCATTACCTACCGGTAGGAAATCAAGGAAGTGCTGAATATACCCTTTTAGATGCCTGCTTTTCTTTTGGTTTAATGGATGTGTCAGATGACCCAGAATACTTTTTTGTATACAATTTTCGCGACGAGTCGATCACTTCATCAACTCTATTTTGACTATATTCGATCTTTACTGGCACAGTTACCCCCGAGAATGGTTCTTCTGGGTTGAGTGCTCCAAGCCTCATATAAAAGTGGTATGAAGGAAGACTGGCAATCTCACCTTGTGTTATGTATGGCTGGAACTGTGGCAAAATCATTCGTTCATCCTCTGGGTTTGCTGTTCTAAAACAGATGACTGTACCAGTATTGGCAAGAGTTATATTTACCAGTGAGATATCTTCAAGCTGTGAGGTTGTCTGGTGAGCCAGGATAGCATTCAGTTTATATTTACGAGCCTCTGAGAGGATCTGAGCGAAGGCAGGAGTAGCAAAGTTTTGGAACTCATCAACATATAGATAGAAGTCTTTTCTGTCTTCTGGCTTCATTCTGGCGCGTTTTAGGGCAGCCAATTGAATCTTAGCCATGATTAGCACACCAAAGACACTCGAGTTGTCTTCTCCTATCTTTCCCTTGGCCAAGTTACAAAGAAGTATTTTTCCCTCGTTCATGATGGTGTCAAAGTTGATCGTGGACTTCCCCTGTTCCAAGATACGTTTGGCAGTGGGAGAAAATAGGAAACGTCCGATCTTGTTCGTAATTGGCGAGATCATTTTTACTTTTTGATAATCACCAGCTTTAGCAAACTCGTACTTCCAAAAGTCGAGAAGATTTTCGTCTTTGAGATTCCTCACAACTGATTTTCTATATGAGGTATTAATTAGGAGCTTATAGACAGTAAAAAGGGAGGCATCGGGAATAGTAAAAGCCGTGTGGATGGTGTTTCTCAGGATATACTCCATTCTTGGGCCGGAATACTTGTCAGTATAGATTTTGTTGAATACAGAGATAATACTTTCGGCAATGAATTCTTTTTCGCGGATCGCATCCTCTTCATTTAGTCCGGGGGTAAGCTCGAGCAGGTTAATCCCCATTGGATAACCAATATCATCAGGGTTGAAATACACAACATCTTGAATTCTCTCTTTAGGAATAACCGAGATGATTTGATCGATCAAGTCGCCGTGTGGGTCGATAACACTCAGTCCCTTATTATTTTTAATATCCTGTTCAATCATCGATAAAAGCATGGTTGATTTACCAGTGCCAGTAGCCCCCAAGATATAGACATGTCGGCGACGTTCATCGGCCGTCAGACCTATCTTGGTTTCAGTGCCACCATAGGTATTGTTGGCAAAATATATGTCGAGTTCAGACTTTTGTTTTAAAGATAATGGAGCTGGTAATTCTTTACTATGTAGCTTAGATAAGTTTTCTGTTTTTGTAATACTTGTATATGGAAAATGGTACAAGTCAGATAACTCAGATGTTG
>CAZCUC010000058.1:0-1637 GCA_964502225.1 uncultured Pseudomonadales bacterium
TACGGATGTATTGTAACAAAACTAGAGAATTATCGATAGTTAGCGATTTGTTGGATATACAAAATTATTAGCAGCTGCCTTGCCTACTTGAACTCCAATTTTCATAACAGGATTTGTATCAATCCATTTACTTCCAATCCTATCGTCTGCAACGCCTATCCGTAATACCGGTGCAGTTAGCCATTCTAGGACTGTTAATGTGATATCTGGGTCTAAATATGACTTCATTTCTGGAATATCTACAATATTTCTGAGAGCTCTAATAAATTCAGAGTCGCAGTTGCCGGAAGCATTTTCAGTTATACCTCCCATGTCGATACTTTCGTAACCATCTTTAGTTTTATTCCAACCAGCATGAAAAAAATCTGGCCTACCTCGTCTTTCGAAAAGAATTCTATTTAGCGTAGTAGTTGTCTGAGTTCGAACTTCTAAGGTATGTATATATTCTGGATCTTTTTTAGGAGCAACTTCGAAATTATATAATCTCTCATTAGTTTTGGAAAATGCATCATTCTTAAAGTAAACTTCTGCGCTGTTTTTATCCCCAATAACCTCTAAAATAAGAGAGACCTCTGGACCTTTTATATTAGATGGAATCTTCAGTATATGTTGGTCTTTTATTAATAGTTTTTCCATTGTCGGATTCTATCATTCGAAAATTTGCTTTTCAAGCAGTCTGAATTAGCCGGCACCCATTTGGACGTTGCGCTCGGAAGATTGTGAGTATTTATTACCTTGTGAGGCGGTTTGGGTCCAGAAGTAACCTTTACCTTTGCGGTTTGAGGACATTTGTAGCCAGGCAGAACTGTCTTCGAGACTCTTGCGCATGAACTTGATCCATTCCTTGAGTTTGTGGAAGTAATTGAGGTGATAGACTCCCCCGTCTACGATGTTGTCCATCATGGCTTGCTGGATCTGGTTTTCGACTTTGCCCATGGTAGCTACGAGCATTTGTAGTTCTTGTCTGACACCATCGATTTCTTTTTTGAGACTTTCGTCGGCATAGGAGAACAAGACTTTGTTTTCTAGGTGTGATGGAGTGTGGCGAGCACGCTCTTGCATCTTGGCTTCTTGGGCGGCAGCATTTTCGCGCTCGGCAATATACTTTTCTAGATCTGGGTTGATGGCTTGGTCTGGAGTGGTAGGCATGCGACCTGTTGAAGCGCTGCCTAAGAGCTGATCAAAGATACTTTGAGCAGTCCCTTTAACCACATCATTTTTTAGGGATTTCATGACAGAACCACCCATGTCGCGCATGGATTCGATAAAACTATTGTTGTTTGTGTTTTTAGGAGTCTGTTTTTGCGCAGGCTTAGAATTTAGAGGTTTGAAATTTTTGAATGGATCGTTTGTCATATGTGTGTCCTAATTACACACAGAGTATCCTATAATGCAGACAGAATGTCAAGTACTTTGCGTTTTTGGAGCACGTACTTGGCGTAGGACTCTTGGCCTTTTTGTGGTTTGAGCTCTGCTACCTCTGCCTCTGTGACTTCTGGCTTTTTGAGATCTATCAATTTTTGAAGGATAAATTCGAGTCTCAAGTTTGAAACTGCTGATTTTTTGTACTCATTTACCAGATCATCGGTTGATTTCTTGATGGATTTGGCATAGTCCTCTATAGAGAGCTTGAGTGA